>NZ_JBBUTF010000016.1:0-177201 GCF_038066575.1 Pseudaquabacterium rugosum
CTTGGCCTCCTGCTCGTCCCACTTCTGGCGCTGCACGGCCACGCTGGCCTTGGCGGCGGTGCGCACCATGTCCTGCTCGGCCTTGGGCAGCTTGTCCCAGACGATCTTGGACATGATCAGCATCTCGGGCGCCATCGAGTGCTCGGTCTTGCTGTAGAACTTGACGGCCTCGGCATGCTTGGCGGTGTCGAAGCTGGGGATGTTGTTCTCGGCGGCGTCGAGCAGGCCGGTCTTCAGGCCGGTGTAGACCTCGCCGAAGGGCATGGGCGTGGGGTTGGCGCCCATGGCGCCGACCAGCGCCACCCACAGATCGCTCTGCTGCACGCGGATCTTCAGGCCCTTGGCATCGGCCACGGTCTTGATCGGCTTCTTGGCGTAGATGCTGCGCGCGCCCGAGTCGTAGAAGGCCAGACCGACGAAGCCGGCGGACTCGCAGCTCCTGAGGATCTCGTCTCCGACCGGGCCGTCGAGCACCTGGCGCATGTGCGCGACGGAGCGGAACAGGAAGGGCATGGTGGGCACCTGCGTCAGCGGGCAGATGTTGTTCATCGGGCTGATGTTGACCCGGCTGAGCTCCAGCGCGCCGATCTTGACCTGGTCGATGGTCTCCTTCTCGGAGCCGAGGGCGCCCTTGTTGAAGACCTTGATGCGGTGCTTGCCGCCGCTGGCCTTCTCGAGGGCTGTACCCATGGCCTTGACGGCGACCACGGTGGGGTAGTCGTCGGCGTTGTGGATGTCGGCCGAGCGCAGGTCGAGGGCCTGGGCGGCGGGGGCGGCCAGCAGGGCCAGGCAGGCGGTGGCGGTGGCCAGCAGGCGGGCGGGGAACAGATGACTAATTGTCGACATGAGGTGTCTCCAGCGGACCGTTGGAAAGCCGGCCTGACGGCCGGCGGGCTTGGCGGATGGCGGTGCGCGCGCGGCGGACACGTCGGGTCCGTCGCGGGCGCGTCAAGGCGTGGGCGATCCTGCGCGGCACGCCCGGCTCGGGGGAGTGACCGCGCGGCGGATGCTCGCGGGAGAGCCAGCAGGACGGACGTCAGGTCCGCGCCGGCGGCAGGAAACGGGGTGGCGCCCGGCAGGCGCCGCGGATCAGGCGTTGTCGGGTTCGCCCAGCGGGCCGATGACGACGAAGCGGCCGCCGATCAGGCGGTGGACCGGGTCGGTGGGGTCGATGACGGGCTGGCGGGCTTCCAGTTCGGCCCGCCAGGGCTCGGAGCTGTCCCGCGGCCGCCAGCCCAGGTGGGCGGCGCCGCGGTTGTCCCAGAAGGTGCCGTGGTTGTCCGAGCGGCCGTAGACGATGCTGTGGCCGACCACCGGCGCGCGCAGGCCGGCGATGATCAGGCGCTCCAGGTCGTCGAAGCTCAGCCAGGTGGCCAGCATGCGGCGGTCGATCGGCGCTGGCGTCACGCTGCCGATGCGGATGCTGACGGTCTCGACGCCGTGGCGGTCGAAGTAGAGCTGGGCGGTGTCCTCGCCGAAGGCCTTGCTGAGGCCGTAATAACCGTCAGGACGCGGTGCGGCGTCCACGTCCAGCACCTGACCCTGGCTGTACATGCCCACCACGTGGTTGGAGCTGGCGAAGACCACGCGCCGGGTGCGGTTCAGGCGCGCGGCTTCGTAGAGGTTCTTCACGCCGACGATGTTGGCCTGCAGGATCGGCTCCCAGGCCGCCTCGACCGAGACACCGCCGAAGTGCACCACGCCGTCCACGCCGTCGAGCAGCGCGCGCACGGCGGCGGCGTCGGCCAGATCGCAGCGCACCACCTCCTCGTGGTCGTCGACCGGGGGCGCCATCTCCGACAGGTCGCTGACGCGCAGGCGGTCGCAGTAGGGGCGCAGGCGTTGGCGCAGTTCGCGGCCGAGCTGTCCGGCCGCGCCGGTCAGCAGCAGACGGCCGAAGCGGGGCAGCGGGCTGGAGGAGGGACGGGACGGGCTCATGGATGCAGCGTTGTAGGACGACTGACGTCATTGTGAACCGCCGTTTCAATCTTGCGAAGCCTGGGGTTCACCCTGAGTCCGGCTCAGTCGACAGTCACTTGTTCGTAGAATATCAAAACATCGTTTCAACGTACCCTGGGGAAGTCATGGTCGAAGATCCGCGCGGTCCGCGCGTCGTGCTGCTGGGCGAATGCATGATCGAGCTGCAGGGTGAGCCCTTCGGCACGCTGCAGCAGAGCTTCGGTGGCGACACGCTGAACACGGCCGTCTATCTCGCGCGCTGTGGCCGTGCCGCCGGCCTGCGCGTGGACTACGCGACCGGCCTCGGCGAGGACCCGTTCAGCGCTGTGCTGCTGCAGCGCTGGGCCGAGGAGGGCCTGGGCCTGGACCTGGTGCGCCGCATCCCGGGCCGCCTGCCCGGCCTCTACCAGATCACCGTCGATGCCCGTGGCGAGCGCAGCTTCCACTACTGGCGCGAGCAGGCCGCGGCCCGGGCCTACTTCGACACCGCGCCGGACGCCGACGGCCGGCCGCAGCCCTCGCCGCTGGAGGCGGCGGCCGAGGCGATCGACGTGCTCTACGTCAGCGGCATCACGCTGGCCATCCTGGGCGAGGCCGGCCGCACCCGGCTGCTGGCCCTGGCCCAGCGCCTGCGCGCGCGCGGCGCCCAGGTGGTGTTCGACAACAACTACCGCCCGCGCCTGTGGCCGGACGCGGCCACCGCCCGCCTCTGGTACGCCCGTCTGTACGCGCTGTGCACGACGGCGCTGCTGACGCTGGACGACGAGCAGGCCTTGCACGGCGGCATCACGGCCGAGGCCGCGCTGGATGCGGCCTGGGCCCTGCCAGTGGCCGAGGTGGTGGTCAAGCGCGGGGCCGAGCCGACGGCCGTGCGCCTGGCCGGCCAGCCCTGGCAGACGGTGGCCACGGTGCCGGTGGCCCGTGTGGTCGACACCACGGCCGCCGGCGACTCCTTCGGCGCCGCCTATCTGGCCGCACGGCTGGCCGGGGCCGAGCCGGCCGCCGCCGCGGCCGCGGGCAACGCGCTGGCCGCGCGCGTCATCCAGCACCGCGGGGCGCTGATGCCGCGCGAGGCGGACTGACATGGCCTGACGTCGCCCGTTGGGTGGACGGCGCGGGAGCCGTCCACCGCGCGTGGCGTCAGAAGTTGTAGCGCACCGCGGCCTCGTACTGCAGCGCGCTGTTGTCGACGGCGGCCTTCTTGTAGTTCTGGTCGGCCAGCGACAGGTTCAGCGTCGTGTTCTTGTCCAGCGGCAGCTGGTAGCCGACGCTGTACTTCTGCTTGCGGGCATCGCCCAGCGCCGCGTTGTCCTTGTACTGCTGCAGGGAGATGCGGATCTGGCCCGGGCCGGCCGGGATCTGGCTGCCCAGCGTGAACACCTGGGTCTGACCGTCATCATTGGCGCCCTGGTCTTCCGAGCGGGCATAGACGGCCATCAGCTTGGCCACACCCAGATCGTAGCTGGCGCCCAGCGAGGTGGTGGTCCAGTCGTCGGTGGTGCTGGCATCCGTCTGCCAGGTCAGCGACACGGCCACCGGGCCCTGCACATACTCGCCCTGCACGCCGGCGACGTTGCTGCGGATGGCGGTGGCCTTCTCCTTGAAGGCCTTGGCCGCGCCGACGGAGAAACCGTTGATCACCGGAGACTGCCAGTAGACCGAGTTGTCCCACTTGGCCACCATCTTCGCGCCGCGGTCGCCGTTGGAGCCCAGCGAGTCGCCGCCGAAGGCCTCGAAGCGGCCGTTGACGCCGCGGTTGTCCATCGGCGAGCTCTGGCGGCCCAGCGTCACCGTGCCCCAGACCGGGTGGGCCACGCCGACGAAGGCCTTGTCCTTCCAGTAGACGGTGCCGTCCTGCGTGCCCTCGTCGGCCTTGAAGCGGTGCTCCAGATTGAACAGGCCGGTCAGGCCGTAGGCCAGCTCACGCGTGCCGCGGATGCCCCAGCGGCCGGTCGAGCTGTCGCGCACCGAGGTCAGCACGTCCTCGTTGACCGTGAGGTCCTTGGCGATGCGGCCGACGCCCAGGTCGACGCGGCCGTACAGGCTCAGCGTGTTCTTCTCGCTGCCGGTCACGCCCGGGCTGGCGTGCTGGGCGGCGGCGGGCAGGGCGGCGCACAGGCCGGCGGCCAGGGCGAGGGCGGACAGGGCGTGGGTGCGGGTGATGCGGTTCATGGTCGTGTCTCCGGAAGGAATGTGGGCGTGGTGGACGGGCGTCGCGTGCTCAGGCACGGGCGTCCGGCGCGCACGGCGTCAGGCCGGGCAGGCGGATCGGGACCGGGGCGGCCGGCGCGCAGGGCCGGGGGCGTCCGGGCCGGCCAGAGGGCCGGCATGCGGTCAGGGTCGATCGCGTCGGCCGGACGGCTCCGGCGCAGGGGGCGCCGGACATCCGGTGACGGGCAGGGACGGGGCCACAGGTCAGCTGCGGGCCGTCCGGTGGTCAGCGGACGTCTGATGACGTCCAAACTGAGGGGTATGGGACGCGACCGGGCCATGAGAGCCCGGCCAGGCCCGCCGGTTCAGAGGAAGTCGTCGCGGCGGGGCGAGAACATGTCGACCAGGCAGCTGTCGGGGTCGAGCGCGATCGCCTCGTGCATCACGTCGCGCGGGGCGACGAAGGCGTCACCGGCGACCAGCACGCGGCGCTCGTCACCGACCCGCACGTCGAAGCGGCCGGCGGTGATCAGCACCACCTGGTCGTGCAGCGCATGGGCATGGGCGCTGCCCACGCCCGCGCCCTGTTCGAAGCGCACGGCCACGCCCATCACGTGCCGGGTGTGGCCCAGGATCTGGCGGCGGATGCCGGGGGCGGCGTCGACCCAGGGCTGCTCGCTGCTGTGGAAGAAGGGCGCGCTGGCCTGGAGGGGAGCGGGTTCGGTCATGGTGGACGGCAGGAAGGGGAGACGGTATGGGGCGCGTGGCCGGCGGGGCCGCTGCGGGCCGGGAGCCGGCCTGGCGCAGCTGCGGACCGGCTGCGGCCCGGACTCAATCAAAACACCGTTCCAAAAATATTGCAATCGATCGGGTGTGCTGGCATGATAGCAGCCAGACTCGAAAATGAAACAGTGGTCCACCTGGGTGAGGCCACTGTTTCCGGGTAAACCACCAGACCGATCCACCGACCGCGCCCCACGCCAGGACCCGCCATGGACATCCGCCACGCCATCCATCCCGACCATGCCAAGACCCTGGACACCGCCGGCCTGCGCCGCCACTTCCTGGTCGACTCGGTGTTCGCGCCGGGCGGCATGACGCTGACCTACAGCCACATCGACCGCATCATCGTCGGCGGCATCATGCCGCTGGACCAGCCGGTGGTGTTCGCGCCCGAACTCGGCCGTCACACCGGCACCGAGTACTTCCTGGCCCGCCGCGAGATCGGCCTGATCAACATCGGCGGCGACGCGCTCGTCACCGTCGATGGCACGCGACATGAGGTGCTGCGCGAGGAGGCGCTCTACATCGGCGCCGGTGCGCGCGAGGTCCGCTTCGAGAGTCTGGATCCGGCCGCGCCGGCCAAGCTCTACTTCAACAGCGCGCCGGCCCACACCACCCATCCCACCCGCAAGATCACGCTGGAGCAGGCCTCGCCCGAGACGCTGGGCGACCCGAAGACCAGCAACCGTCGCACGATCTACAAGTACATCGTGCCCAACGTGCTGCCGACCTGCCAGCTGCTGATGGGCATGACCAAGCTGGAGGAGGGCAGCCTGTGGAACACCATGCCCTGCCACACCCACGAGCGGCGCATGGAGGTCTACTTCTACTTCAACATGAAGGACGACGCCGTCGTCTTCCACATGCTGGGCCAGCCTCAGGAAACGCGCCATCTGGTGGTGCGCAACGAGCAGGCCGTGGTCAGCCCGAGCTGGTCCATCCACTCCGGCGTCGGCACCCAGGCCTACACCTTCATCTGGGGCATGGTGGGCGAGAACCAGGTCTTCCCGGACATGGATCACCTCAAGCCCGCCGACCTGCGCTGAGCCGCCGATCCCGGCCGGCGGCGCCCTGACGACCCGCCCGGCCTTCTCCCCCCTTGCCCTGATTCCCGACCTGTCGCCGGTGGCCTGAAGCCACTGCGAGGGGGCGGTCTTGCCCGAACCTCCCCAATCATGACCCCCTCCGCCCCCTCCACGTCCCCCGCCTTCGACCTCACCGGCAAGGTCGCCCTCGTCACCGGCTGCGACACCGGCCTCGGTCAGGGCATGGCGCTGGCGCTGGCGCGTGCCGGTGCCGACGTCGTCGGCGTCAACCTCAGCGAGCCGCGCGAGACCATCGCCCGCATGGCCGAGACCGGCCGCCGCTTCGTCGACGTGCGGGCCAACCTGTCCGACGTCGCCGTCATCCCCGACGTGATGTCGCGTGCCGTGGCCGCGCTCGGTCGCGTCGACATCCTGGTCAACAACGCCGGCATCATCCGCCGCGAGGACGCGCTGAAGTTCAGCGAGAAGGACTGGGACGACGTGATGAACCTGAACGTGAAGACGGTGTTCTTCATGTCGCAGGCGGCCGCACGCCAGTTCATCGCCCAGGGCTCGGGCGGCAAGATCATCAACATCGCGTCCATGCTGTCCTTCCAGGGCGGCATCCGCGTGCCGTCCTATACGGCCAGCAAGAGCGGCGTGATGGGCATCACCCGGCTGATGGCCAACGAGTGGGCGGCCCAGCGCATCAACGTCAACGCCATCGCACCGGGCTACATGGCCACCAACAACACCGCCCAGCTGCGGGCCGATGAATCGCGCAACCAGGCCATCCTGGAGCGCATTCCGGCCGGCCGCTGGGGCACGCCGGACGATCTGGCCGGCCCGGTGGTGTTCCTGGCCTCGCAGGCCGCCGACTACGTCAACGGCTACACGCTGGCCGTCGACGGCGGCTGGCTGGCGCGCTGAGCGACACCGGCCGCCGGCCGGTCCCCCCGGAAGAAAAACCACCCCAGGAGACGCACCGCCATGTACGAGAACCGCCGCCTCGGCTTTCTCTTCGTGCTGCCCTTCGTCCTCGGCGTGCTGATGTTCAAGCTCTTCCCCTTCGTGATGAGCTTCGCCCTCAGCTTCACCGAGTACGACGTGATGAACCCGCCGGTGTGGATCGGCGCGGACAACTACCGCCAGCTGTTCACCCAGGATCCGCTGTTCAACAAGTCGCTGGGCGTGACGATGTTCTTCGTCGCGATGGCGGTGCCGCTGCGCGTGGGCTTCGCGCTGTTCATCGCCCACGTGCTGAACTTCAAGCTGCGCGGCATCAACTTCTTCCGCTCGGCCTTCTACCTGCCGTCCATCCTCGGCGGCTCGATCGCGGCGGCGGTGCTCTGGCGTTTCCTGTTCGCGCAGCAGGGCCTGGTCAACATCGTGCTGTCCAAGCTCGGCATCGAGCCCATCGCCTGGCTGGCCGACGAGCACTACTCGATCTGGACCGTGATCCTGCTGTTCACCTGGCAGTTCGGCTCGGCGATGGTGATCTTCCTGGCCGCGCTGCAGAACGTGCCGACCTCGCTCTACGAGGCGGCCGAGATCGACGGCGCCAGCAAGACCCAGCAGTTCTTCCGCATCACGGTGCCGCTGATCACGCCGGTCATCTTCTTCAACCTGATCATGCAGATGGTGCACGCCTTCCAGGAGTTCAACGGCCCCTACATGATCACCGAGGGCGGGCCGCTGCACTCGACCTATCTGCTGTCGCTCTACATCTACGACCAGAGCTTCAAGCTGTTCAACCTGGGCTACGGCGCGGCGCTGTCGTGGGTGCTGTTCGCCATCGTCGGGGGGCTGAGCGCGGTGTCGTTCATCAGCTCGAAGTACTGGGTCTTCTACGCCGGCGAGAAGGACAACAAGCGATGAACACCGCCCTGCACACCGCCCCGGTGGCGGCCGACGCCGCCGACCGCGTGGCCTCCGACCGCGAGGCCCTGATCACCCGCCGCCGCGAGCGCATCGCCGCCGTCACCCGCTACGTCGTGCTGTGCGCGGTCGGCCTGGTGATGCTCTATCCGATGATCTGGCTGATCGGTGCCTCGTTCAAGAGCAACTCGGAGATCTTCACCGAGATCGGCTTCCTGCCCTCGCGGCTGGACTTCACCGCCTATGCCAAGGGCTGGAAGACCAGCACCGAGTACACCTTCGCCACCTACTTCCTGAACTCCTTCCTGATCACCATCCCGCGCATCATCGTCACGGTGATCTCCTGCGTGCTGGTGGCCTACGCCTTCGCGCGCTTCGAGTTCTTCGGCAAGAAGTTCCTGTTCTCGGTGATGGTCGGCACCATGATGCTGCCGCTGATCATCCTGCGCCTGCCGCAGTACCTGATGTTCAAGGAGTTCGGCTGGCTGGACACCTACCTGCCGATGATCGTGCCCTCGGCCTTCGCCACCGACACCTTCTTCGTCTTCATGCTGGTGCAGTTCCTGCGCGGCATCCCGCGCGACATGGAGGAGGCCGCGCAGATCGACGGCTGCAACGCGCTGCAGCTGCTCTGGCACATCATCGTGCCGCTGCTCAAGCCGGCCATCATCTCGGTCATCGTGTTCCAGTTCATCTGGACGATGAACGACTTCATGGGCCCGCTGATCTACCTGTCGACGGTCGAGAAGTACCCCGTCTCGCTGGCGCTCAAGATGAGCATCGGCGCCACCGAGGAGGTCGAGTGGGCCTCGGTGCTCGCGATCTCGGTGGTCGCGCTGCTGCCCTCGGTCGCGGTGTTCTTCGCCGCCCAGCGCCACTTCATCGAAGGCGCCGCCTCCAGCGGCATCAAGGGCTGACCGCCCCGGGCCGGCGCCTGCCCGGCCCACACCCCCGACGCACCCGACGCACCCGATTCCCGCAGATTCCGGAAACATCCCCATGGCCCAAGTCCACCTGCAACGCATCGAGAAGGTCTACCCCAACGGCTTCAAGGCCGTGCACGGCGTCGATCTCGACGTCCGCGAGGGCGAGTTCATGGTCTTCGTCGGCCCCTCGGGCTGCGCCAAGAGCACGCTGCTGCGCATGATCGCCGGCCTGGAGTCGATCAGCGGCGGCGAGCTGCGCATCGGCGGCTCGGTCGTCAACAACCTGGCGCCCAAGCAGCGCGGCATCGCGATGGTGTTCCAGAACTACGCGCTGTATCCGCACATGAAGGTCTACGACAACCTGGCCTTCGGTCTGCGCCTGTCGGGCACGCCCAAGGCCGAGGTCGACGCCCGCGTGCGCGACGCGGCCAGGCTGCTGGAGATGGACCATCTGCTGGAGCGTTATCCGAAGCAGCTGTCCGGCGGCCAGGCCCAGCGCGTGGCGGTCGGCCGCGCCATCGTCAAGAAGCCCGGCGTCTTCCTGTTCGACGAGCCGCTGTCGAACCTGGACGCCAAGTTGCGGGCCAGCATGCGCGTGCGCCTGACCGAACTGCACCGCACGCTGCGCGAGCAGGGCCGGGCCTCGACCGCGATCTACGTCACCCACGACCAGGTCGAGGCGATGACGATGGGCGAGCGCATCTGCGTGCTCAAGGACGGCACGATCCAGCAGGTCGACGTGCCCACCGCGCTCTATGAGCGGCCGGCCAATGCCTTCGTCGCCGGCTTCATCGGCTCGCCCGAGATGAACATCCGTCCGGCCCAGGTCGCGGTCTCCGAGCAGGGTGCGGCGATGGCCGTCGGCAACGTGCCGCTGGCGCTGCCGGCCGGCCATGCCCAGCGTCTGGCGGCCTGGGTCGGACGCGGTCTGCGCTTCGGCCTGCGGCCCGAGCACATCGTGGCCGACCTGTCGGCGCCCGGCGTCGACCAGCTGACCGACCTGGTGCGGGTGGACGGCACGATCCGCTTCACCGAGCACATGGGCAGCGAGGTCTTCATCCACTTCGACCTCGGTGACGTGCCCTTCACCTGCCGCGCCAGCGCCGAGCGCCTGGGCGACGTGCTGCACAAGCGCCGCGGCGAGCGCCACCGCTTCGGCTTCCAGATGGGCTTCAGCCACGCCTTCGAGCCCGAGGGCGACGGCCGCAACCTGCTGCTGTGAGCCCGCGGGCCACCGGCACGACCCCGCATCCCATCGACGACAAGACCCTCAGGAGACCGACCATGCAACGACGTCACACCCTGCACACCCTGGCCGCGGCCGCACTGGCGGCCGCCAGCCTGGCCGGCGCGCTGCCCGCCGCGGCCCAGACCCCGGCCACGCTGCGCTTTTCCTGGTGGGGCGGCGGCGAGCGCCACGAGACCACGCTCAAGGCCATCGCCGCCTTCGAGGCGAAGAACCCGGGCGTCAAGATCAAGGGCGAGTACATGGGCTTCGGCGGCTACCAGGAGCGCCTGACGACGCAGATCGCCGGCGGCCAGGAGCCCGACATCATGCAGATCAACTGGGCCTGGATGTCGACCTACTCCAAGCGCGGTGACGGCTTCCTGGACCTGGGGGCGCACAAGCCGCTGCTGTCGCTCAAGGAGTTCTCCGACGAGGAGATCCGCATGGGCACCATCGGCGGCAAGCTCAACGGCCTGCCCACGTCCTACACCGCGCGCCTGTTCGTCTGGAACAAGGCGGCCTTCGACCGCGCGGGGATGAAGCTGCCCGCCACCTGGGACGAGCTGTTCGCCGCCGGCAAGCCCTTCCAGGCCAAGAACGGTGACAAGGCCTATGTCATCGACGGCGAGCTCTACGACATGCTGCTGCTGTCGCAGACCTACATCCAGCAGAAGCACGGCACGCCTTACGTCGATCCACAGGAGGCGCGGGTGGCGATGAGCCCGCAGGCGCTGCTGGAGTGGGTGCAGACCTACAAGCGCCTGGTCGACGGCAAGGTGGCCACGCCGCTGCCCTACCGCGCCAGCCTGGGCGGCGCCGAGAAGCCGACCGAGCAGCAGCCCGACTGGGTCAACGGCCAGTGGGCCGGCAACTACACCTGGGATTCGGTGTTGCGCCTGCGCGCCAGCACGCTGGACAAGCAGCAGAAGCTGGAGATCGGCGACTTCCTGACCCTGCCCGGCGCCAAGGCCAGCGGCATCTTCGGCCGCCCCTCGCTGATGTTCGTCGCCAGCAAGCGGACCAAGCATCCGGAGGTGGCCGCGAAGTTCATCAACTTCCTGCTGACCGACCCCGAGGCCGCGCGCATCCTGGGCCTGACCCGTGGCGTGCCGGCAGCCGACAGCGCGCTGAAGGTGCTGGTCGACGAGAAGCGCATCGATGCGCTGGAGCTCAAGGCCTGGCAGCAGATCAGGACGGCCAAGGAGGCCGGCCGCATCACGCTGCCGTCGCCGCTGTTCGAATCGCCGCGGGTGCAGAAATTCATGCGCGAGGTGTTCGAGCAGGTGGCCTACGGCAAGCTGACCGAGCAGCAGGCCGCCGCCCGCCTGCTCGACGAGGGCAACGCCATGCTGGCGCGCCTGAAGTGACCCGTCATCACCGGAGCCCGCGATGATGATCCGAACCCGTGCCACCCGCCCCGGCCTGCTGGCCGGCTGCCTCGCCGCCGCCGCGCTGCTGGGCGCCTGCGCCCCGCTGTCGCCGAGCGCGACATCCGGCGCGGCATCCGCCACCGCCACCGCCCCGCTGGACGCCGCCCGCCTGGCCCAGGTGCGCCAGGCCCTGGCCGAGAACGACGGCTGGGCCGCCGCCCAGGGCGGCACCTGGGGCGGGGCCGATGCCCGGCCCGAGCATGTCTACACCGTGCGCGACCGCGCCGGCCTGCTGCGTGCGCTGAGCCTGGCCGGTCAGGCCCCGGCCGGCACGCCCAAGATCGTGCAGGTGGCAGCCCTGATCGACCTGATGGTCGGCCCCGACGGCCGGCCGCTGGGCGAGGCCGATTTCCGCGATCCGGCCTTCTCGTGGGACGCCTATCTGCAGGCCTACGACCCCGCCCGCTGGGGCCGCGAGAAGCCCACCGGTGCGTTGGAGGAGGCGCGCCAGCGCTCGGCCGCGCGCCAGGCCGCGGTGACGATGGTGGCCGTGCCGTCCAACACCACGCTGATCGGCGTCACCGCCGATGCCGGCCTGCGCCACGGCGGCCTGCTGCTGGACAAGAGCGAGAACGTCATCATCCGCCACCTGCGCTTCGAGGATGCGCACGACCTGTTCCCGGCCTGGGACCCGAAGGACGGCCCGGACGGCGAGTGGAACAGCGAGTACGACACCGTCTCGCTGCGCGGCGCCCAGCAGGTCTGGGTCGACCACTGCAGCTTCAGCGATGGACAGCGGCCCGATGCCGCCGAGCCGGTCTGGCTGGGCCGCCGCGTGCAACGCCACGACGGCCTGCTCGACATCACGCTGGGGTCGAGCTACGTCACCGTGTCGTGGAACCACTTCCGCGCGCACGACAAGACCAGCCTGGTCGGCGGCAGCGACAGCCTCAAGAGCGACGACGGCAAGCTCAAGGTCAGCTTCCACCACAACTGGTGGGACGGCGTCGGCCAGCGCACGCCGCGCGTGCGCTACGGCGAGGTCCACCACTACAACAACCTGCACACCGTGCCGGCCGATGCCAGGTACGTGTACTCGATCGGCGTCGGCGTGGGCTCGCGCATCGTCAGCCAGGCCAATGTCTTCGAGACGCCGGCCAGCGTGCCGACGACGCAGCTGGTGCGGCTGTGGAAGGGCGAGACCTTCACCGATGCCGACAGCCTGCACAACGGTGCGCCGGTCGATCTGCATGCCGCGCTGCAGGCGGCCAACCCGCAGGCCCGGCTGTCGCGCGAGGTCGGCTGGCAGCCCTGGCTGAACGCCGGCCTGCAGCCCGCCGCCGGCGTGGCCGCCGCGGTGCGCGCCGGCGCCGGCGCCGGGCGCTGAACCTGCCTCTTCTCCTCACTCCGGACCCCAGGGGCCGCCCGCGGCCCCGCCCGACACCATGCCCAAGGCCACTGTCCGTGCCCTCGATTTCCAGGTCAGCCTGGATCCCGACACCGGCGCCCGCGTCACCCGCCTCACGCCCGAGGACGTGACCTGCCACCGCAACTACTTCTACCAGAAGTGCTTCACGAACGACGGCCGCAAGCTGATCTTCGGCGGCGAGTTCGAGCCCGGCGGCGCCTGGAACTACCACCTGCTGGACCTGGACGCGCGCACCGCCACCCAGCTCACCGACCAGCCCGGCGAGAACACCTTCGGCGGCTTCCTCAGCCCCGATGACCGCCACCTGTACTTCGTGCGCGCGCAGCGCCAGCTGGTCCGGCTGGCGCTCGACACGCTGCAGGAGGAGGTGGTCTACGTCGTGCCCGAGGGCTGGGTCGGCTACGGCACCTGGGTGGCCAATTCCGACTGCACCAAGATGGTCGGCATCGAGATCGCCGCCGCCGACTGGTTCCCGCTCAGCACCTGGGCGAAGTTCACCGAGATGTACGAGCGCCGGCCGCACTGCCAGCTGATCAGCATCGATCTGCGCAGCGGCGAGCGCCGCCTGATCCTGGACCAGCGCGGCTGGCTCGGCCATCCGCAGTACCGGCCCTTCGACGACCGCACCGTGGCCTACTGCCACGAGGGCCCGCACGACCGCATCGACGCCCGCATGTGGTTCATCGACGAGGACGGCACCAACCGCCGCTGCGCCAAGCCCCACGCCGAGGGCGAGAGCTGCACCCACGAGTTCTGGGTGCCCGATGGCTCGGCCATGGTCTACGTGAGTTATCTGAAGGACAGCCCCGAGCGCTGGATCCGCTCGCTCGATCCGGTGACGCTGGCCGACCGGCCGCTGACCGCCATGCCGCCGTGCTCGCACCTGATGAGCAACCACGACGGCTCGCTGCTGATCGGCGACGGCTGCGGCCAGGCCGCCAGCGGCGACAACGTGATGCTGACCGGCGACCCCTATCTGCACCTGTTCGACCTGAAGGCCGGCACCACGCGGCCGCTGGCCCGTCACGACAGCTCCTGGGGCGTCTACAAGAACGACCGCCAGGTCACGCATCCGCATCCCAGCTTCACGCCCGACGGGCGCCAGGTGCTGTTCAGCTGCGACAAGCGCGGCGAGCCGGGCTTGTTCCTGGTCGATCTGTGAGGCCGCGCGCGGCCGGTCCGTCCGTCCGCCGCACCGGCTGGCGCCGCCTGCGCCTCGGCCTGCGGCGGACCTTCGGCCGGCCGCGCGGGGCCTGGACGCTGGCCGCGCCGCTGCTGCTGCAGGAGCTGGCGCTGGTGGGCGCCGGTGCGGCGATGACGCTGCTGGCCGCCCGACTGGGGCCGGCCGCGGTGGCGGCCATCGGCTGGGTCGAGGTGCTGGCGCAGATGCTGCACGCGCTGATCGGCGCGGTGGCCATCGGCGCCACCGTGGCCGCCGCCCAGGCCGTGGGCGCCGCCCGCCGCATCGATGACGCGCGGCTGACGCGGCGCCTGCAGCGCCGGCTCTCGCCGCTGGCCGCCGATGCGCTGGCGCTCGTCGGCGTCGGCAGCCTGGGGCTGTCGCTGGCGCTGTGGCTGCTGCGCGAGCCGCTGGTCGACACCCTGCTGCCCGGCGTCGAGCCCGCGGTGCGCGCCCATGCGCTGGCCTATCTGGCCGGCCACATCGTGGCCGACGTGCCGGCCGGCCTGGTGATGGTGGCCGCCGGCCTGCTGCGCGGCATGGGCCGCACGGCCGCCGCCACCCGCATCCAGCTGGTGATGACGGCCAGCCAGCTGCTGCTGGCCGCCGTCTGCATGCACGGGTTGGGCTGGGGCGTGGACGGGGCGGCGCTGGCGCTGGTGCTCTCGCGCCTGCTGGCGCTGGCGGTGGCGCTGCGGGCGCTGGCCTGGTTGTGGCCGCAGCCGGTGGCGGCCGCCACGACCCGGCCCGCGCGGCCGGCCACCGGCCGCCTGCGCCACGTCGGCCGGGCGCTGCTGGCGCGCTGGCGGCGCCGCGGCTGGCGCTCGCTGGCCTCGCGCCAGGCCCGTGCGGTGGTGCGCGTGGGCTGGCCCACGGCGGTGGAAAGCGGCTTCTTCCACGTCGGCAAGCTGCTGACGCAGGCGCTGGTGGCGGGCTCGGGCACCGCGGCGCTGGCCGCCAACTTCATCGCCTTCTCGATCTGCGGCTTCATCAACATCCCCGGCAATGCGCTGGGCCATGCGGGCACCACGCTGATCGGCCAGTCGCTGGGCGCCGGCCGGCCGCGGCGCGCGCAGGCCCAGTTGCAGCGCCTGCACCGCAGCGCGCGGCGCGCGCTGATCGCGCTGGCGCTGCCGGTGGCCGCCGCCGCACCGGCGCTGGCCGCGCTCTACAGCGCCGACGCCGCCGTGCAGCGCCTGGCCGCCCAGCTGGTGTGGCTGAACGCGCTGTTCATCCCGGTGTGGGCCGCCTCCTTCGTGCTGCCGGCCGCGCTGCGCGGCGCGGCCGACACCCGCCACGCGCTGGCCGTGGCCACCGTCGGCATGTGGAGCTGCCGCGTGCTGGCCGGCTGGCTGCTGGGCGTGCAGGCCGGCTGGGGCGTGATCGGCGTCTGGCTGGGCATGTTCGCCGACTGGTCGCTGCGCGGCTGGTTGTTCCACCGCCGGGCCGAGAGCGGGCGCTGGCTGCCGCCGGCGGCCTGAGCGCGGTCCGGCCGCGTGCATCCGCGCCGGCCCGGCCTGTCAGGAAAGTCCCTGCGGTTGAGGCGACAATCGCGTTTCCAGCTGCGTTGAAACACGCATCCACACCGAGCAAAACAAGATGGACGACGATCTGAACGACGCCCGCCAGCCCGAATCCGTGGCCGCGGTGCTCAAGGTGTTCGCGATCCTGCAGTCGCTGGCCGACCGCAGCGAGACCGGCATCTCCGAGCTGTCGGTGCGGCTGGCCATGCCCAAGGCCACCGTCTACCGCTTCCTGCAGACGATGAAGAGCCTGGGCTACGTCCGGCGCGAGGCCGATTCCGAGCGCTACGGCCTGACGATGAAGCTGTTCGAGCTGGGCACCCGGGCCATGCAGTACCCGGATCTGGTCGAGCTGTGCAAGCCCCACATGGAGCGCCTGTCCGAGCTCACCGGCGAGACCATCCACCTGGCCACGCTGCTCGACAGCGAGATCATCTACGTCCACAAGGTCGATTCGCGCCACATGCTGGGCATGTACTCGCGCATCGGCCGCCGGGCGCCGCTGCACTGCACGGCCATCGGCAAGACGCTGATGGCCTGGGAGCATGCGGCCACCCGCGAGGCCATCCTCGACGGCGCCGAGTTCAAGCGCTTCCTGCCCGCCACCCTCTGCGACCGCGGCGCCTACCAGGCCGAGCTGGAGCGCACCCGCGCCAACGGCTTCGCCGAGGACCGCGAGGAGTTCAACGAGCACATCCGCTGCGTGGCCGTGCCGATCTTCGGCCACACCGGCACGCCGGCGGCCGGCATCAGCGTGTCCTTCCCCACCTTCCGCTACACCGACGCGCTGGCGGCCGAGGCCGTCGGCCTGCTGCGCGAGGCCAGCGACGAGGTCTCGCGCGCGCTCGGCTGCTCGCAGTGGCCGCTGGCCCAGGCGCCGGATCCGGCCACGGTGCTGGCCGCCGGCGCCGGGCTGGGCCCGGCCGCGGTGGCGGCCGTCGCGGCCGTCACTGCCGTCACCCCGGCCGCGGCCCTGCCGGATCCGGCGCCCGCCGCCACCCCGGCCCGCAGCCGCGGCCGCACCTCGGGGAACGCCCAGTGAACGCCGCCGCACCCGCCCCCACGCCCGAGAGCCTGCTGCCCGGCCGCCGGCCGCGCACGCTCGCCCAGGTGCTGGTCACCGCGCTGGAAGAGCGCATCCGCGACGGCCGCCTGGTCCCCGGCGTCAAGCTGCCGACCGAGGCCGAGATCATGGGCGAGTTCGGCGTCAGCCGCACCGTCGTGCGCGAGGCCATCTCGCGCCTGCAGGCCGCCGGCCTGGTCAACACCCGCCACGGCGTGGGCACCTTCGTCGCCGAGAAGATCGACGAGCCCGCCTTCCGCATCCTGCCGCAGCAGCTGGCCACGCTGCACGACGTGATCGCGCTGCTGGAACTGCGCATCGGCATCGAGACCGAGGCCGCCGCACTCGCCGCCCAGCGCCGCGGCGACGAGCAGATCGCCACCCTGCGCGGCCTGGTGGCCCAGATCGCCCAGGCCATCGAGGCCGACCAGGACACCGTGGCCGCCGACTACCAGTTCCACCTGGAGATCGCCCGTGCCACGCAGAACGGGCATTACGTGCAGCTGATCGGCGCGCTCGGCTCCGGCATCATCCCGCGCGCCCGGCTGGCCGAGGACGACGCCGAGGCCCGCCAGCGCCAGCGCGTGTTCCTGCGCCGCGTCAACGCCGAACATGAGGCGATCGTCGAGGCCATCGCCGCCGGTGACGCCGAGGGCGCGCGGGCGGCGATGCGCATGCACCTGAGCAACAGCCGGGAGCGGCGGCGGCGGTCGTTGGTGACGTGATGGGAGTGGGTGGCGGGCGTTACTGTGTCTTGCGCGCCATCGGTCAGAGGCGTGACTGTTCGGTCCGTCCTGTTATGGGCGCGTCAATCGACATTGCGCAGTGGATTTGAAAACTTAATCTATTTAGTGGTTCCAAATATTTTTGGCATCTGCAATTAAAATATCAGCATTCTTAACTGTGAAATAAAATCATGAACATATTTCAAGTCTTGTGGGGAGTGGCTTGGATCGTTATTGGCGGAATAGCGGGAGTCTCCTGGATTGCATTTTGCTTCGGCTCTGTTCTGGGTGTAATACTGATATTGTTGATAAATCCGTCCCTACTATTTTTGCCGTTTGGCTTGTGTGTTTATGGCTTGGCGATTCTGAGTCAGGGACTTGGCGCCACAAGTGGTTCTCAAAAGATTAAATCATATGATTACCGAGTGGTAGATGAAGCGCGGAGCCCTCCAGTCGTCCTTCAAGAATCTGCTCAAGATAATTGTCCGGAATGTGGTGGCTCAAATGTGAAGCCCGCCTCTACCAGCGGCGGATCATCGCAAAAGTCGGGTTATATCCCCTATTGTCTAGACTGTCGAAAGTTTCTGATGCCACTCAATCAAAAATGAAAAGGCCCATCGCGTAGGTAGGCCTAACGGTACGTATTCACCCCCCACCCGTAGCGCAGCCTTCACTGCAGGCCCACCCATCCAACCTCAGCCTCAGACCAGCACGGGCTTGAGCAACTGTGGCGGCTCCGTCTTGTCGATCCAGGCGCACACCGAGCGCTGGAGGTAGTCCAGCAGGTCGCGGCCCTGGCGCCGGCAGGTCTCGGCCACGCTGAAGCCTCGGGCGATGAAGTTCGCGCCGCGGCGGCTGCGGGTCGGGCCGCTGATCTTGCGCTTGAGCACCACCGGGCGCAGGGCCTGCTCGGCACTGTTGTTGGTGGGCGGCACTTCGGCGTGGGTCGTGAAGGTCCACAGCGCAGGCTCGATCTTCAGCAGGTTCGCGCAGGTGGTGGCGGTGCGCGGGCAGCCGAGCAGCGCTGCGCCGCGCTCCAGCGCTTGGCGCACCCTCACGCGCACGCCTGCCAGGTCGGTGCGGCACGACGGGGCATCGGCTTCGGACAGGCGATGGCGCCGTCGGAACATCACGTAGCCCAAGCCCAGCAGTCGCCGACCCACCTCACCGGCTGCGCCGCTGCGTTCGGCGATGCGCCTGAAGTCGCGCAACAGGTGCGCCCAGCACACTTGCCGACGCTCGCTGGGCAGATGGGCGTAGGCGCTGTAGCGGTCGGTGATCACCACGCCTGCCGGTCGATCGCCCAGCAGGCTGGTGAACACATAACGTGCTCGTGAAGGCAACACGGTGTAGAGCGCGGCCTGGGGCAGCACCACCGACCACGCCCAGTTGCCCTTGCTGCTCTCGCCCGGGTAAGGCGTCTCGTCCACATGCACCGCGCCCGCCTTTCGGGCCTCGGCCATCGCCGCATGCACCGGTGCATCCAGCGCTTGCGCCAGCTTGCCCTGGGCCTGCGAGATCGCCCCGACGCTGAAGTCGATGCCCAGCAGTTGGGCCATCAGGTCGCGGATCTTCATCTGCGGCATCTGGAAGCGCGTGCCCAGCATCCCCACCAGACCCAGCGCCCGCGGCCCGATCTGGCCACTGGGCACGCTGGCCGGCAGCTGCGCTGCATGCGCACGCCGGCAGCCGCGACATACCCCGGTGTAGAGCCGGTACTCGCTGACCACTGGCTTGATCATCGGCGGCAGGTCGAACACCTGGTGGCGCCGTGGCTGACCGGTGACCTCGACGGTACAGCCGCACGCACATCGCTCGGGCGGTTTGCAGTCCTGGACGCGGTCGACCTGAGACTCGGGCAGCAAAGCCCGAAAGCTACCCGTGTGGCCCTTCTGCGCCCCGCGCTTGCGGCCCGTGCCGCTGCTGCGGGCACTGCGACCGCCTCGGCCAGGACCGTCCGATGACGGCGGCTTCGACGAGTTGCGCGAGTTCAACGACACCCGCTCGGTGAGCGCCTCGATCGCCAGGCGCATGGCCTTCAACTCGTCCGTCAGCTGACCGATCACCACATGGCATTGCTCCACGGTGGCCGGCATCGGCGGGGCCTCGTCGGCGGCCTGCGATGCTTCGCTCACCTGGGGCTGGGGTTGGTCTGCCATGTGGCCAGTTTCATCGTCGCATCAGCCGCTGACAACCGCTTGTTCGTCAGGCTTGGCAGCCTGCTGGGGTTGTGCTGGGGGGTCGCTGGGGGGAGGGGTGAATACGTACGGCCTAACGATAGGGCGCACTCTAAACTGAAGCGCAACACCCGAACTGAATCAAAGACCTGAGGTGATGGGCCAAGCATATTCAAGCCTGAGCATCGAGGAGCGCACGCAGATCAGCCTGCTGCGCAGCCAGGACGTGAAGCCGGCGGAGATCGCCCGGCAGCTGGGCCGCTCGAAGTCGACGATCAGTCGGGAGCTCGGGCGCAACCGCAGCGCGGGCAAACCGTATCTGGCGGCGGCTGCGCAGCAGCTGGCCACCCGTCGCCGCACTGCGGCCAAGAATGGTCGGCGCAAGCAGGGCCCGATGCTGGACTCGCCACTGGGCCGCTTCGTGCGCGGCGAACTGCGCCGGGCGTTGTCGCCCGAGCAGATCGCTGGGAGACTCAAGCGCATGCACGGTGATGACCTGTCCCAGCGCGTCTCGCACGAGACCATCTACCAAGCGATCTATCTCGTGCCCCGCGGCGACCTGCGCACGGAACTGATCGATGCCCGGCGGTCTCAAGTCTGAAATGCAACACGTCGCCATCCGGTAAGGTGTGGAGATGACGAGAAGATTCCAGCAGATGCAGGCCGAAGAGCGCGTGACGTTGGCGGCGCTGCGGCAACAGGTGCCCTGCTGTGACGGGCAGCGCGTTCGCGCTCAGCCCAACCCCGCCAGCGCCCGCAGCCGCTGCCGGCTCTGGTCCAGATGCAGGAACATCGCCGCGCGGGCGGCCTGGGGGTCGCCGCGGCGGATGGCGTCGTAGATCGCGCGGTGCTCGGCCAGGGCGTGGCTCTTGTCGCGCAGCAGCGCGTCGGTGGCCGGCGTGGCGGGGTCGCCGCGTGAGGCGGTGGCGGCCGGCAGCGGATGCTGGGCCGTCACCTGCAGCGCCGGGCGTGGCGTGGCGCCGGCTGCACCCGTGGCACCCACGGCACCCGCCGCACCCCCCATCGCATCCGCCGCGCCGCGCTCGATCGTCGCCCGGCTGACGTGGCGCAGCACGTCCTCGAAGTGGCGGTTGCCGGTGGCCTGGGCCACCAGCAGGTGGAACAGCGCGTCGGCCGAGGCGGTGGGCTGGCCGGTGGACACGGCGCCGGCATAAGCCTCCAGTTGCGCGGCCAGCTGGGCCAGCTGGGTCTCGCTGCGGCGCTGGGCGGCCAGCGCCGCCGCATCCGATTCCAGGCCCATGCGCAGCTCCAGCAGGGCCAGCTTGTCCTCCAGCGTGGCGGGCTGGGCCGCGGCGGCCCGGTCGACGGGCGAGGGCAGGCCGGTCGCGTCGGCCGGGTCGCAGACGAAGGTGCCCACGCCATGCCGTGTCAGCACCCAGCCGGCGGCCTGCAGCCGCGACATCGCCTCGCGCACCACGGTGCGGCTGACCTGGAAGCGGGCCATCAGCACTGGCTCGGTCGGCAGCCGGGTGCCGGGCGGCAGCACGCCGTCGCGCATCTCGGCGCACAGCGTCTCGACCAGGCGCTGGGCCAGCGAGCGGGGGCGCGGTGCGGCCGTCTCGGCCGCGGTCGTCAGGGCCGTCGGCAGGGTGAGGGTCTCGCTCATCGGATGTCGGTGTGGGTTTGTCGTCGTATGTCTTGGGTGGTCATCATAGGATGACTTTCGGGTGATCGGGAGTCTGTGTCGGCGGATTGGGCGCTGGAATGCGGGTTTTCTCCGATGATGTCTGACATCGTCGGGCCTAGCATCGCTGCATTCATCCGATGACTGCCGCCTGACGCGTGCTGATTCGGTCTCCTGTACCGCCTTGTCATCGTATGACTTGGCGACTGTCGATGGACACCCGACCATGAAGATCGAGACCGTGCGCGTCACGGAATTCAGCTACCCCAGCCGCCGCGCGACCGATGCCGCTGGCCACAGCCACCCGGGCCCGCTGACGCAGGCCAGGCTGGCGATGATGACCATCACCACCGACGACGGCCACCAGGGCCATGCCTTCGGCCCCTGCGAGGTGATCCGCCCGCATGTGCTCGATGCCTTCGTGCGCAAGGTGCTGATCGGCCGCCACCCCTACATGCGCGAGGCGCTGTGGGATGAGCTGGAGCACTGGCAGCGCGGCAGCGCCGGCCAGCTGACGGACCGCGCGCTGGCCGTCGTCGACCAGGCGCTGTGGGATCTGGCCGGCCGGGCGCTGGGCGTGCCGGTGTGGCAGCTGATCGGGGGCTGGCGCGACAAGGTGCCGGCCTACGGCAGCACCATGTGCGGTGACGAGCTCAAGGGTGGCCTGTCCACCCCGGACGAGTACGCCGAGTTCGCGTGCAAGCTGGTGGCCCGCGGCTACAAGGCGATCAAGCTGCACACCTGGATGCCGCCGGTGGCCTTCGCCCCCAGCGTGGCGATGGACATCAAGGCCTGCGCCGCCGTGCGTGAGGCGGTGGGCCCGGACATCGCGCTGATGCTCGACGGCTATCACAACTACAGCCGCATGGACGCGCTGACCATCGGCCGCGCGCTCGAGAAGCTGCAGTTCACCTGGTTCGAGGAGATGATGAACGAGCAGAGCATGGCGTCCTACGTCTGGCTCGCCGGGCAGCTGGACATCCCCATCCTCGGCCCCGAGAGCCTGTCGGGCAAGCATTACGCGCGGGCCGAGTGGGTCAAGGCCGGCGCCAGCGACATCCTGCGCGCCGGTGTGCCGGGCGTGGGCGGCATCACGCCGACGCTGAAGGTGGCGCACCTGGCCGAGTCCTTCGGCATGGACTGCGAGGTGCACGGCAACGGCGCGGCCAATCTGGCGGTGTGCGCGGCCATCCGCAACGGCCGCTGGTACGAGCGCGGCCTGCTGCACCCCTTCCTCGACTACGACGAGGTACCCGCCTATCTGAGGCGTCTGGCCGATCCGATGGATGCCGACGGCTTCGTCCACCTGTCGCAGGCCCCGGGCCTGGGCGAGGACATCGACTTCGACCACATCGCCGCGCACACGCTGCGCGAGTTCTGACGGCGGCGGCCGCGCCCCGCGGCCCGCTGCGGACGCTGCCGCCCCGCGGCCGGCGCCTGACCGATCGATGAAGGAGACAGACCCATGACGTTCGACCTCACCCGCCGCGGCCTGCTGGGCGCGGCCGCCGCCGGCGCGGCGTTCGGCCTGCCGGCCACGATGGCCCGCGCCGAGACCCCGGCCGACCAGCTGGTCATCGGCTTCAGCATGAACAACCTGCTGTCGCTGGACCCGGCCAATGCCACCGGCCTGGACGTGGCCGAGATCATCGCCAACCTCTACGACCCGCTGGTGGTGCTGGACGCGACCGATCCGCACAAGGTGCTGCCCGGCCTGGCCGAGCGCTGGGCGCTGACGCCCGACGGCAAGGCCTGGCGCTTCACGCTGCGCAAGGGCGCGAAGTTCCAGAGCGGCCAGCCGGTGACGGCCGAGGACATCGCCTGGTCGCTGCACCGGGTGCTGAAGCTGAACCTGGCGCTGGCCACGGTGTGGAAGAGCTATGGCTACACCAAGGACAACGTCGAGCAGCTGATCCGCGCCGACGACGCGCAGACGCTGACGCTGACCTTCGCCGAGCCGGGCGATCCGCAGCTGATCCTCTACACGCTGGCCACCTCGGTCAGCGCGGTGGCGCTGGACCGCAAGGCGGTGCTGACGCGCGAGAAGGACGGCGACCTGGGGGCGGGCTGGCTGGTCAACAACGCGGCCGGCTCGGGCGCGTTCAGGCTCGATGCCTGGCGCGCCAAGGAGGTGCTGATGGCCAGCCGCTTCGACGATCACTGGCGCGGCCCGGCCAAGCTGCGCCGCGTGATCTGGCGCCATCTGGCCGAATCGCAGAGCCTGCGCCTGATGCTCGAACGCGGTGATCTGGACGTGGCCACCGGCATGGCGCCGCCCGACATCGAGGCGCTCAAGGCCAAACCCGGCATCGCACTGCAGGCGGTGCAGCGCGGCACGATCTACTACGTGGCGGCCAATGCCAAGGAAGGCCCGTTCGCCGACAAGCGCGTGCGCCTGGCGCTGCGCCAGCTGATCGACCACGAGGGCATCAACAAGACCGTCATGCCGCACTACGGCGTGCTGCACCAGCGCCCGGTGCAGCGCGGCCTGCCGGCGGTCCTGCCCAATCCCGGCTACCGGCTGGACGTGGCCGCGGCGAAGAAGCTGCTGGCCGAGGCCGGCCTGGCCAGCGGCTTCAAGACCACCATCCGCGCGGTGGCCGAGCCGCCGTTCACCCACATCGCCACCGCGCTGCAGGCCACGCTGGCCCAGGCCGGCATCGAGGCCCAGATCATCACCGGCACCGGCAACCTGATCTACGGCGCGATGCGCGAGCGCAAGTTCGACCTCGTCGTCGGCCGTGGTGGCGGTGGCGCCGAGCCGCACCCGTATTCCAGCCTGCGCTCGCTGGCCTACAACCCGGACAACAGCGACGCGGCGCGGCTGACCAACTTCCAGGGCTGGCGCACCGGCTTCCAGAGCAAGCCGCTCAACGAGCTGATCGATGCCGCGCTCATCGAGCGCAACGAGGGCAAGCAGCTGAAGATGTACCAGGACGCCCAGCGCCTGTACGAGCAGGAGGCCGGCGCCATCGTGCCGATCTCGCAGATGGTCGAGACGGTGCTGCTGCGCGCGGACGTCAAGGGCTACCAGAGCCATCCGTCGGCCACGACGCGGCTGCACGGTGTGTCCAAGCAACGCGCGGCCTGAGGAGGAGACGGACATGGCCTCCTCGATCGCCGACGCGGACGTCGGCAGGGCGGCGGCGGGCTCCCACGGGCCGGCCGCCTGGACCCGGGCGCTGCCCGTGCTGGCCGCCTGGGCCCGTCGCCTGGGTGGCGTCGCCGCCACGCTGGCCGGCCTGCTGGCGCTGACCTTCTTCATCGGCCGCGTGATGCCGGTCGATCCGGTGCTGTCCATCGTCGGGCCGGACGCCGACCGCTCCACCTACGAGCAGGTGCGCGCCACGCTCGGCCTGGACCAGCCGCTGCCGGTGCAGTTCGGTCGTTATCTGGCCAGCCTGGCCGAGGGCGATCTGGGCCGCTCGGTGCTCAGCGGCAACCCGGTGCGCGAGGACATCGCCCGCGTCTTCCCGGCCACCGTCGAGCTGGCCACGCTGGCCATCGTGCTGGGCACGGCCCTCGGCGTGCCGATGGGCGTGTGGGCGGCGGCCCGGCGTGGCCGCGCGGTCGACCATGCGGTGCGCCTGATCAGCCTGATCGGCCATTCGACGCCGGTGTTCTGGTTCGCGATGATGGGCCTGCTGCTGTTCTATGCCGTGCTCGGCTGGGCCGGCGGCAGCGGCCGCGTGGCGCTGGAGTTCGACGGCCTGGTCGCGCCGCGCACCGGCCTGCTGCTGGTCGATGCGGCCTGGGCCGGTGAGTGGGATGTCTGGCGCAGTGCGCTGCGCCACATCCTGCTGCCGGCGGCCATCCTGGCCCTGCACGCGATGGCCTGCATCGCCCGCATGACGCGCAGCTTCATGCTGGCCCAGCTCGGTCAGGAGTACATCCTGGCCGCCCGCGTCAAGGGCCTGGGCGAGCGCGCCGTGCTGTGGCGCCACGCCTTCCGCAACTGCCGGGTGCAGCTGCTGACCATCGTCGCGCTGACCTACGGCGGCCTGCTGGAGGGCGCGGTGCTGGTCGAGACGGTGTTCGGCTGGCCCGGCTTCGGCCAGTACCTGACCAGCAGCCTGATGCTCGGCGACATGAACGCGGTGATGGGCTCGGTGCTGCTCGTCGGCCTGCTGTTCATCGGCCTGAACCTGCTGTCGGACCTGCTCTACCAGGTGTTCGACCCCCGTACCCGCAGCGGCCGCGACTGAGCGTCCGCCACAGCCATCCTTGACCGGAGATTCCTGATGACTGCCCTGTCCCGATCCGTGGGGCCGGCCCCGGCGGCCGCTGCCCGCACGGGCGGCCCGGTACCCGCTGCCGAGGCCCGCGAGCAGGCGGCCCGCGCCGCCCTGGCCGAGCGCCGCGACGAGCGCCGCCGCCAGTGGCGCCGCCTGATGGCCAACCCCCTGACCCGTGCCGGCGTGCTGGTGCTGGCGCTGCTGCTGGCCGCGGCCGCCGCCGCGCCGCTGCTGGCCACCCACGATCCGCTGGCCCAGGACCTGTCGCGCGCGCTGCAGCCACCGGGCGCCGCCCACTGGTTCGGCACCGACGAGTTCGGCCGCGACCTCTACAGCCGCGTGCTGCACGGTGCGCGCATCACGCTCTACATCGTGGCCCTGGTCACGCTGATCGTCGGCCCGGTGGGGCTGGCGGTGGGCGTGGTCGCCGGCTGGTACGGCGGGCGCGTCGATGCGCTGCTGATGCGCGTGACCGACATCTTCCTGTCCTTTCCCAGCCTGGTGCTGGCGCTGGCCTTCGTCGCCGCCCTCGGCCCTGGCCTCGATCATGCGGTGATCGCCATCGCGCTGACGGCCTGGCCGCCGATCGCCCGCCTGGCCCGGGCCGAGACGCTGACGCTGCGCCGCGCCGACTTCATCGTCGCCGTGCGGCTGCAGGGTGCGGGGGCCGCGCGCATCCTGTGGCGCCACCTGGTGCCGCTGTGCCTGCCCTCGGTGGTGGTGCGCCTGACGATGAACATGGCCGGCATCATCCTGACGGCCGCCGGCCTGGGCTTCCTCGGCCTGGGCGCACAGGCGCCGACGCCGGAATGGGGCGCCATGGTCTCCGAAGGCCGGCGCACGATGATGGAAGCCTGGTGGACGGTGGCCGCGCCCGGCGGCGCCATCCTGCTGGTGAGCCTGGCCTTCAACCTGCTGGGTGACGGCCTCTATGACCTGATGGACGCGCGTGCCGCATGACCGCCCCGAACCTGTCCCCGGTGTCCGGCGCCATGCGCGCTGACGATCATCCTCAGGCGTCGTCCGCCGGCCTGCACGTGCGTGACCTGCACGTGCGCTTCCGCCAGGACGGCCGCGAGACCCATGCCGTGCGCGGCGTGTCCTTCGACCTGCGGCGCGGCAAGCTGGCCATCGTCGGCGAGAGCGGCTCGGGCAAGTCCACCATCGGCCGTGCGCTGCTGGGCCTGCTGCCGGCCAGTGCCCACGTCGAGGCGGCCGCCCTGTCGCTCGACGGCGAGGACCTGCGCGGCGCCGACGCGGCGCAGCTGCAGCGCCTGCGCGGGCGCCGCATCTCGATGATCATGCAGGACCCGAAGTACTCGCTGAACCCGGTGATGCGCGTCGGCGAGCAGATCGTCGAGGCCTGCCGCACCCACCACCGCATCGGCCGCGCCGAGGCGCAGGCCCGCATGCTGGCCATGCTGGATGCGGTGCACATCCGCGAGCCGCAGCGCGTGGCACGGCTGTACCCGCACGAGGTCTCGGGCGGCATGGGCCAGCGCGTGATGATCGCGATGATGCTGATCACCGAGCCCGAGCTGCTGATCGCCGACGAGCCGACCTCGGCGCTCGATGTCTCGGTGCGGGCCCAGGTGCTGGACGTGCTGCAGGAGCAGGTCGAGGCCCGCGGCCTGGGCCTGCTGTTCATCTCGCACGATCTGCCGCTGGTGCGCCGCTTCTGCGACCACGTGCTGGTGATGTATGCCGGCCGGGTGCTGGAGTCGCTGCCCGCTGCCGAGCTGGACGCCGCCCGCCATCCCTACACCCAGGGCCTGATGGCCGCACTGCCGCGCCTGGGCGAGCGCCGCGCCCGCCTGCCGGTGCTGCAGCGCGAGGCCGCCTGGCTGACGGCACCGACGGACGAGGCCATGTGGCCGCGACCCGCCGCAGCCGTGCCGGCCACCGCCGCCAGCCACCGCGCTCAACCGTCGATCTGAGGAGTCCGTCCATCATGGATCCCGTGTTTCCCCGTGCGCCGGCGTCCGCCGCCGAGGCGCCGATGATCGACATCGCCGGACTCGGCCTGGCCTTCGGCCGTGTCGACGTGCTGCAGGGCGTGGACCTGCAGGTGCGCCGCGGCGAGGCCTACGGCCTGCTCGGCGAATCCGGCTCCGGCAAGACGACGGTACTGCGCTGCCTGGCCGGCCAGTACGCGCACTGGCGCGGCCGCATCACGGTCGACGGCCAGCCGCTCGGCCACACGCTGACGCCGCAGCGCTGCCGCCTGATGCAGATGGTCTTCCAGGACCCCTACGGCAGCCTGCACCCGCGCCACAGCGTGGCCCAGGCCCTGGCCGAGCCACTGCACATCCACCGCCTGGGCGACGTGGACGACCGCATCGACACCGTGCTGGCCCAGGTCGGCCTGGGCCCGGCCTTCCGCGCGCGGCTGCCGCACCAGCTCTCGGGCGGCCAGCGCCAGCGCGTGGCCATCGCCCGCGCGCTGATCCTGGAGCCGCAGGTGCTGCTGCTGGACGAGCCGACCTCGGCGCTCGATGTCTCGGTCCAGGCCGAGATCCTCAACCTGCTGGCCGATCTGCGCGCCCAGCGCGGCCTGACCTGGGTGCTGGTCACGCACGACCTGGGCGTGCTGGTCCACCTGTGCGACCGCACCTCGGTGATGAGCGCCGGCCGCGTCGTCGAGACGCTGGACACCGCTGACCTGCGCGAAGGCCGGGTGCGGGCCGACGCCACGCGGCGGCTGTGGGAGGCCTGCCTGGCCTGAGCTGACGGGCCGTGGCCCGCGCTCAGCCCGCGTCCGCCCAGGCCTGGCGGTAGGCGGCGGCGCGCCGGGCCAGCTCGTCGAGCGCGATGCCCGGCGTATACAGCTGCGAGCCGAGGCCGGCACCGGCCGCACCGGCGGTGCGGTAGGGCGCCAGCAGCGCCGGCGTCACGCCGCCGACCGGCAGCATCGGCGTGCCCGGCGGCAGCACCGCGCGCAGCGCCTTGCACACGGCCGGGCTGGCCAGCTCGGCCGGAAACAGCTTGAGCGCCGGGGCCCCGGCGGCCAGCGCGCTGAAGGCCTCGGTCGGCGACAGCACGCCGGGCAGGGCGATGCGCCCGGCCTGCACCGCGCGCCGCACCAGCGCGGCATCGGTGTGCGGCATCACCACCAGTTCGGCGTCGAGGGCCAGCAGCGCGTCGAGCTGGGCCATCGTCGTCACGGTGCCGGCGCCCACCAGCACCTCGCGCGGCAGGGCCGCCCGCAGCGCGGCGATGCTGGCCAGCGGATCGGGCGAGTTCAGCGGCACCTCGATCAGCGTGAAGCCGGCATCGACCAGCGTGCGGCCGACGTCCAGCGCGTCGGCGGTCGGCAGGCCCCTCAGGATGGCCACCAGCGGGCAGCGGGCGAAGGCGGCCTGCCAGCGGGGCAGGGTGTCGGTCAGCGGGGGGGGCATCGGGGCTCCAGGGGCACGGCGGGCGGCGGTCGGAAAGGGCGCTGTTGGCGAGGTCGGCGAAGTGGGCGCAGCGGGCGGGGCCGGTCGCGGCCCGGGCGGCGTGCCGGTGTCGGTCAGCCGTCCAGCCAGCCGGCGCGCCGCGCGCAGTGCCACAGGCCGTGCGGCGCGGTGTTGCCCAGCTGCAGCGGGGCGGGCTGCTGCGGCGCCAGCTGCCGCAGCGCGTCGGCATAGCGGGCGCACAGCGCGGCCTCGCCGATCAGCACCAGCGGCGCCGGGTCGGCGGTCAGCGCCTGCAGGCCGCAGCGCAGCTCCTGGCCGATCAGCAGGCCCGAGAGATAACCGGGCAGTTCAGCCGACGGCAGCCGGCTGCTGAGGCCCAGCGTGCGGGCGCCGAACAGCGCATGGCCCAGATCACCGGGCTGCGCGCGGGCGGCCTGCGCCAGGCCGGCGCGCCAGCCGGCGCCGTGGGGATCGGCGGCATCGGCGGCGGCGTCCTCGGCCGGCATCAGCCGCGCCAGCAGCGACTGCCGGCGCAGCAGCGCATACAGCTCGCCCGTCATGTGGGTGCTGAAGTGCAGCACCCGGCCGTCGCGCACACGGGCCCACTTGGCATGGGTGCCGGGCAGCAGCAGCCAGCTGTCGGCCTCCAGCGCGGGCTGCAGCGCCAGCGCGCCGGCGATCTGCACCTCCTCGCCACGCATGACGTCGGGCAGCTCCGGGGCCGGCGGCAGCCAGCGCAGGCCGGGCAGCAGCGTCAGCCGGCCGCCGCGCACGCGGGCGCAGTCGACCTGCACGGCCAGCGCCGGATCGGCCAGCGTGGCGAGCGCGGCCGGGCAGTCGCGGTAGGGCGCCTCGCGCCAGCCGCCGACCGCGCCCACCATGCCGCCGGCGATCGCCGGCAGGCCGTCCAGCGGCCAGTCGGCGCACAGCGTCTGCAGCGCGGCCTCGAAGGCGGCCGCGCCCTGGCCGGCCAGCGCGCCCAGGCCCTGCGGGCTCTCGCGCGTGGCCAGGATGCGGCCGTCGGCGGCCATCAGGAAGGCGCGCAGGCGGGTCGTGCCCCAGTCCAGCGCCAGCAGGGCGGCGTCGTGCGGTATCGGGTCCGGGGTCGGGGCGCTGACGTCGATCCTGAGGCTCATCACGCATCTCCTGCATCGGTGGTCCGGGTGCCGTCCTGCCAGCCCAGCAGGCGCGAGATGGCACGGGCCCGGGCGCGCACCTGCGGCCCCAGGGCCTGCATGCGCACCGGGTCCATGCAGGGCACGGCGCTGGCCACGCTGATGGCGGCCACCACGCGGCCGCCCAGCTCCCGCACCGGAGCGGCCACGCAGCGGATGCCGCGTTCGTTCTCCTCCAGGTCCATCACCCAGTCCTGGTCGGCATAACGTTCCATCGTGGCGCACCAGTCCGCCCAGGCCGGCGGCGGCGGCTTGTCGGGCAGGGCGTCGTGGCGGCCGGCGGCGCGCTGGTACAGCGCTTCCCAGCGTTCGGGCGCCAGGCCCAGCATCAGCGCGCGGCCGATGCCGGTGGTCGCCAGCGGCATGCGCTGGCCGATGCGTGAGCGCATCTCCAGCCCCTGGCCGGCGCCCACCTTGTCGAGGTAGAGCACCTGGGCGTCGTCGATCACGCCCAGATGCACCGTGTCGCCGGTCTGGCGGGCCAGCGCCTGCAGCTCGGGCCGGGCCAGGGCCAGCAGCGGGCGCTGCTCCTGCGCGCGCTGGCCCAGCCACAGCAGGCGTGGGCCCAGCACATAGCCCTGGGCCGGCAGGTGGTGCAGATAGCGCTGCTGCACCAGGCTGGCCAGCAGGCGGTGGGTGGTGCTGCGCGCGGTGCCCAGGCGCTGGCTGATGCCGCGCAGATCGCCGATGCCCTGGGCCACGCATTCCAGCACCGCCAGGCCGCGCCACAGCGTCTGGGTGCCGGAGGCCGGCGGCACCGCCAGCACCGGGGGCGGCGCTGGGGCAGCGGGTGGGTCGACCGGAACGGCTGCGGGATCGGGCATGGCCGCCGATGCTAGGAGCGCCCGGAGCCCGCGGTCAAATTCCGGACCATCTGTCCATATATCGGGACTTGATCCCCGGGTTGGTCCGTCTGGTCCGGCGCTCCCGTCGTGGTGGACGGACGTGGCCACCACGGCCGCTCGGCCCAGGCGGATCTTCCTCCCGAAAGAATCCCACATGGCGGGCCGATTGACGGCATCGAAACACGGTTTCAGACTGTGCGGCCCGGCCGACCGATGCGGCCGTGAACTCCCTCGTGCAGTCCCGACATCCGGGATCTGACGGCGTCCACTGACCTGATCTCCGCGTGCCCATGACCGACCTCGCCCACCCCGTCAACGCCCACGCCCCTGCCACCGGCCCGCGGCCGGCCTTTCCCGACCTGCGTGGCCAGCGCGTGCTGATCACCGGCGCCACCGAGGGCATCGGCTGGGCGGCGGTGCAGGCCTTCGCCGCCCAGGGCGCGCGCGTGGTCTTCAACGGCCGCCGCACGCCCGAGGATCTGGCGCCGCGGCTGCAGGCCCTGCGTGCCGACGGCGGCGACGCCCACTTCATCGCCGCCGACATCCGCCACACCGCCGAGACCGAGCGCCTGGTGGCCGAGGCCGTGGCCTGGGCCGGCGGCCTGGACACGCTGGTGCACAACGCCGGTGGCCTGGTCGCGCGCCGGCCGCTGGCGCAGATCGACGACGCCTTCTTCGATGCGGTGACCGATCTCAACGCCCGCTCGGCCCTGCACGCCACCCGCTGCGCGCTGCCGCATCTGGCCGCCTCGGCCCGCGCACGCGGCTGCAGCAGTGCGGTGATCCTGGTCGGCTCGGTGGCCGGCCACACCGGCGGCGGTCCGGGCGCCGGCCTCTACGGCGCGGCCAAGGCCTGGCTGCACAACCTGGTCAAGCACTGCGTGGCCTTCCACACCGCCGACGGGCTGCGCTTCAACCTGGTCTCGCCCGGCACCTTCGACACCGCCTTCCATGCCGACAAGGATGCCGCCGCGCGCCAGCGGGTGTCGGCCGGCATCCCGCTGGGCCGCTTCGGCCAGCCCGCCGAATGCGCGCCGGCCTTCCTGTTCCTGGCCTCGCCGGCGGCCTCGGGCTACATCACCGGCCAGTGCATCGAGGTCAACGGCGGGCAGTTCATGCCCTGAGGCGCCGGATCGCGGTGCGGCCGGTGATGGTCGTGTTGGGGGTCGTGTGGCTTTGGGTGGCGCGGTGCGCCGCTCAGCCCCGGCCCTCGCCGCGCACGGCCTCGCGTTCGAAGACGTTGTCGCGGTACGGGTCGCCGCCGTGCAGCCCGGCCCACAGGCTGGCCAGTGGATAGGCGAGCAGGAACAGCGCGCCCCAGCGCTCGTACTGGCGCACGTGCACCTGCTCGTGCGCGCGCAGCCGCGCCAGCATCTCGTGGCTCTGGCCGACGATCACGTGGCCCAGCGTGATGGCGCCGAACGGGCAGGCCCGCGCCCAGCGCGGCACCTCGTGCTGCCGCGCCCGCAGGCCGATCTCCAGCGTGCCGTCGACACGCCGCGCCCGCGCCCCGGCCAGCGCCAGCAGCGCGCCGGCCGCCAGCCCGAGCGCGCTGCAGGGCAGGGCCCAGGCGCGCACGGCCCACGGTCCGGCGGCGTGAGCGGACAGCCTCCGCTGGGCGGGGCTCCGTCTGGCGGCATCACCTGCCTTCGCTTCCTTGCTGCTTATGCGCCGCCATGCGAAAGGAAGCGTTGCCGAAACGGTTCCATGTCGCTGCCTTCGGGGCATCAGGAAGCGTCCTCGTCGAAATAGTCGCTGTCCAGCCGCGGCAGCTTCAGCACCCGTGTCGAGATGCCGACCTCGTGCTCGATCATCAGGTCCGCCAGCCGGCGCCCATCGACCAGCACGATGCCGTCGACCGAGCGTGCGAAATCGATGGCCTGGGCTGTGTAGCCCGACGTGGTGATGAACACGCCTTTGCGTGCGCGCTGACCGGCCAGCGCGCCGTAGAACGCCTGGATATCGGGGCGCCCGACCGTGCCCTGCCAGCGCTTGGCCTGCACGTACACCTTTTCCAGGCCCAGCCGATCGAGCGCGATCACGCCATCGATGCCAGCGTCTCCGGAGCCCCCCACCCGTTGAAGATCGCCCCGGTTGGCACCGTAGCCCATGCGGTGCAGTACATCCAGCACGATGGACTCAAAGTACCCTGGCGAGACACCCGACAAGATCTCCAGCAAGTCGGCGACGACCTTCTGACGCAGCTCAGCCAAGGCCTGTTCCAGTCGATCGTCAGGGCTCAATGTGGTGATGCCTTCGCCCGTCAGCTCAGGTGCCTGTGTCGCGACGTGGCTGTCGACCGTCACGGGTGCACTGCTGAGCGGGACGTCGAGCTGAACGGATGCCAACTGCTCGATGTGCGCTTCCGTCAGCGGCGCCGGATGCCGGGCGAGATAGTCCTGGCCGGCTGCCGTGATCTGCCAGTGCCCGCGCCGGGGGCTGGCCGACAGTCCCGCGCGCTTGAGTCGGTCATGCGCCCAGCCTGCGCGGTTCTTGTAGATCGCCTGTGCACCGCTGGGCAACTGCTCCTGTCGCTGCTCCAGCGTCAAACCCAGGGCGTTCGCGGCCGCTTCATGGGCATTGCGGGCCGGCGCCCCGTCGGGGCAGGTCGCGAGAAAACGCAGCAGAGGCTCAATGAATCGATCGTAGGTCGGGACGCTCATCGTCTGGGGCGGGCAGCGGACGGGGTCGCGATCTTGCCATCCATCGGCGGCCCGCTGCGCCGCGCGCCGTGGAAGGTCTGGCCGTGGACCACGGGTGATCCCTGATCTTGGCAAGATGTGATTTGAGTTGTACGATGACGTACCTCAACGCCACCCCCCGGAGACGCTCCATGCATCCGCAAGAGATCAAGCAGGCCATGTCGCACGGTCTGCTGTCCTTCCCGCTGACCGACTTCAACGCCGACCTGTCGTTCAACGCCAAGGGCTATGCCGACCGCCTGGAGTGGCTGATGCCCTACGGCGCGACGGTGCTGTTCGCCGCCGGTGGCACGGGCGAGTTCTTCTCGCTGGAGCCGGGCGAGTTCGCCCAGGTGGTCAAGGTCGCGGTCGACACCTGCAAGGGCCGCGTGCCCATCATCGCCGGTGCCGGTGGCGGCACGCCGCTGGCCATCCAGTACGCCAAGGCCGCGCAGGCGCAGGGCGCCCAGGGCCTGCTGCTGCTGCCGCACTACCTGACCGAAGCCAGCCAGGAAGGCCTCTACCACCATGTCGTCGCCATCTGCAAGAGCGTGGACATCGGCGTGGTGCTCTACAACCGCGGCGGCGCCCGCTACGCGCCGGAGACGGTCGAGCGCATCGCCGAGGCCTGCCCGAACCTGATCGGCTACAAGGACGGCGTGGGCGACATCGAGCACTTCGTGCAGGTGCGCCGCCGTCTGGGCGACCGCGTCAGCTATCTGGGCGGCCTGCCGACCGCCGAGGTCTATGCCGCGCCCTACCACGCGATGGGCTGCCCGGTGTACTCGTCGGCCGTCTTCAACTTCATGCCCAAGACGGCGATGGACTTCTACAACGCGCTGGCCGCCGGTGACCGCGCGACCTGCGAGAAGCTGATCGACGACTTCTTCCTGCCCTACATCGCGCTGCGCAACAAGGGCCACGGCTATGCGGTCAGCATCGTCAAGGCCGGTGCGGATCTGGTCGGCCACGGTGCCGGCCCGGTGCGCCCGCCGCTGTCGGACCTGAAGCCGGCCGAGCGTGAAGAGCTGGCCGCGCTGATCGCCAAGCTGGGCCCGCAGTAAGGTCCGGCTCAGGCCGCGCCACCGTCCGGCCGCCGCAGCGGCAGCCAGACGGCGAAGCGGCTGCCGGCCCCGGGCGCGCTGCTGACCTGGATGCGCCCGCCCATGGCCTGCACCAGGCGCCGCGTGATGGCCAGGCCCAGGCCGGTGCCGGTCTGGCGCGTCATGCGTTCGCGCTCGCCCTGCTCGAAGGGCTCGAACAGGCGGTCGATCTGGTCGTGGGCGATGCCGATGCCGGTGTCGCGCACCTCCAGCCACAGGCCGTCGGTGGCGGCCGGGTCCGCCGCGGCGGCGGCCGCGCCCGCGCCCGATGGCGCCGTGCCATCGTCCCGTGCGGCGCCGAGCGCCGCGCGCAGCACCACCTCGCCCTGCGGCGTGAACTTGGCCGCGTTGGACATCAGGTTCAGCAGCACCTGTTCGAGCCGCAGCGGGTCGGTGCTCAGGGCCAGCGGCGTGTCCGGCGGCGTCTCCAGCCGCAGCTGCACGCCGGGTGCCAGCTGCGGCTGCACCGTGTCGCGCACCCGCTGCAGCAGGGGCATCAGGTCGACCGTCTGCGTCTGCAGCGACAGCTTGCCGGCCTCGATGCGTGAGAAGTCCAGCACGTCGTTGATCAGCTGCAGCAGCGTCTGGCCTGAATCGAGGATGCGCTGGAACAGCTGCTGCGCGCGCGGGCCGCAGGCCGGGTCCCGCCGCCCGACATGGGCGAAGCCCATCACGCCGTTCAGCGGCGTGCGCATCTCGTGGCTCATCACGGCCAGAAAGACCGACTTGGCGCGGCTGGCCCGTTCGGCCGACTGCCGTGCGGCCTCGGCCTCCTGACGCACCTGCTGCAGCCGGCGATGGGCCAGCACCAGCTCGACATGGGTGTGCTCGCGCCGCAACCAGGCCCGCCACAGCAGCTGGCCCATGCACAGCGCGGTGATGCCCAGCAGCGCCAGCAGCACCAGCCCGGGCAGCGCGTCGCGCGCGACCTGGTGGCGGAAGCGCTCGCGCGGCACGGCACTGGCCACCCACAGCGGATAACGCCCGACCTGACGCGTGGCCACATGGCGCGCCGGCGCGGCGTCCGTGTGCAGCAGCTGCAGCGTGCCGGCGCCACCGCGGGCCATCCAGGCCCGCAGGGCGGCGGCATCGATCCAGTCGGCCGGGGCCCGCATCGTGGCGGCCAGGCCGGTGTCGCTGCCCGCGCCGTCCACCGGGCTGGCCAGGTCGCCGGCCATGCCGCGGTGCGGTGGCGCGCTGCTGGTCGTGGCTGCGGTCGCGGTCGTGGTCGCCGTCGTGGGCATGACCGGCGGCGGGGCCGGCATCGCCCCCGGGGCCTGCAGCGGCTGCGGTCCGTCGTCGCTGCGCAGCGGGGTCGGGCGCTGCAGCAGCGGCCAGCCCTCGGCGTCGTAGACCAGCAGCTCGGCCTCGTGGCCGATCGAGGCCGACAGTGCGCTGGCCAGCGGCTCGACCGCGATGAACGCGTAGACCATGCCGGCGAAGCGGCCCTCCGCGTCGCGCAGCGCGCGCGCCAGCGGCAGCACCGTGCGGCCGCTGATGACCGAGCGCAGCGGCCGGCCGATCACCAGCGTGCTGCCGGGCTGGTCGCGCAGCTGGCGGAAATAGGGGCGGTCGTCCACGCGCAGGCCCTGCACCTGCTCGGCACCGGCGCCCCAGCGCACCAGGCCCGTCTCGTCGGTGGCCCGCAGCGCCTCCAGCCGCAGGCGGCCGCGCCAGCTGTCGAGCCATTCGACCCAGTCGGCGGCGCGGAAGCTGCCGTCGCGCCGGGCGCCCTGGAACTCGTCGCTGGCCGCCTGCAGCGCGACGTCGACGGCCAGCACCTGCGACAGCAGCGTGTTCTCCAGGCCCAGCGCGGCGCGCTGGGCGGCCTGCCGGCCCTCCTCGTCGGCCTGCTCCAGCCGCAGCCACAGGTGCAGCGCGACGAACAGGCAGACCAGGGCCAGGCCGGCGCCCACGCCCAGCACCAGCATGCGCAGCGCGTGGCGGGGCGGCACGGGAGGCTCGGGTGGCGGGGCGCAGGGCCCTGATCGGGGACGTGCCGGCCGGGGCGCGACGGGGGAATCGGCGTCCGGCCGGGTACTGCTGGGTGCGGACATGGGCCCACTGTGGCACGTTCGGCCGGTCTTGCGCGACGGGCGGCACGGGCCGGCGTGTCGGTGAATTCCCGCAGCGCGCCCGCCGGGTGCGGCGGACCGGTGCGGACATGGGCGCCGCCCGGCGGACCGGGCCCGCGGGCGGGCCTCAGCCGTCCGCGGCGCGGGCCGGATCCCCGGGCGCGGCTGGACCGGCCGGCCGCGGGGCGCCACGCCGGGCCGCCATCTCGTCGCCCATCGCCTGCAGCGCCGCTGCCGGCTGCTGCCGGAAGGCCTGCGCGGCGGCCGGCAGCAGCAGGCCGTCCTCCAGCGCCAGGTGGTCCTGGTGGCTGTCGATGAAGTGGCGGGCGGCCGCGCACAGGGCGGCCAGATCCGGGGGCGGGATGGCGTCGTGCGCGCCGTCCGGGTCGCCGTGCACGGGGTGTGCGCCGTGCGTGCCGTGCGCGCCTGCAGGCGAGGTCACGGCGCTGCCCGGGATGGGCCGGCCGTGCAGGGCCAGCAGCAGGGGGCCCAGCGTGTGCCACTGGCGGTCGAAGTCCCGGTGCTCGATCTGCAGCCGGCCGGCGGCCGCGGCCAGATCGGCCCGCCCGCTGCGGGCGGCCCAGGCGAAGACATGACGCTCCTCATCCTGGTGGTGCTGTGGCGCGGCGATCGTGAAATAGCGCCAGACATCATGGGCCGCATCACGGGCGGCCGCGTCGATGCCCTGCCGCTCCAGATGCGTGATCAGCCGCGCCAGCAGATCCAGGCTGCGGCGCACCCGTTCATGGCAGGCGTCGAGCATCTCGAACGGGCTCTCGAAGCCGACGGCGGGGGACGATCCGGGTTGCAGCAGCGGGCTCATGGCCCGGATTGTCAAAGCAGGGCCGACCTCGGGGGGGCGTCTGGCAGTGGGGGTTGATCCATCGCAAGCGGGCACTCCCGTGGCTGGCTGACATTTGGCCCACCCCTGGAGAACCCCGACAAGACGATGGATCCGATCACTGCCGTACCGCCCGTCCACGGGCTGCCGTCCGACCGGCCTGCCGCCCGTCGGACCGCCGGCGAGCGTGTGACCACCGTGTATGCCGGTCGTCTGCGCCAGTTGTCCGGCGCGACGACCGACGACGCCTCGCTGTGGCGCACCCTGTTCGGTGACGCGCTCGGCGGCGCCGAGGCGCTGGCCCTCGACGGGCTGGCCCGCGTGCGCGCCGTCGGCCCCGGCCAGACGCTGGCCGAGCGGCGCGAGCCGGCGCGTGCGCTGCTCGCCCTGCGCAGCGGTGAGGTCGCGCTCGGCCTGCGCACGGCCGATGGCGTCTTCCGCACCGAGCGCGTGGTGCGCGGCCCGGCCTGGATCGACCAGGCGTCGGCCTGGATCGGCGCCACCCACGCGATGGATGCGGTCGCCCAGTCGGCCGCCACCGTGGTCGAGCTGCCGGTCGATGCGCTGCGGGCGGCGCTGGAGGCGCTGCCGCAGCTGGCCACCGCCATCACCCAGGCGCTGGCCGGCGAGGTCCATCGCCTGGCCGACCAGACCCACGAGCTGATGCACAAGGATGCGCCGGCCCGTCTCGCGCAGTGGCTGCACCAGCGCTGCGAGCCGGTGAGCGGTCAGCCCTGCCAGGCGATGGTGCGGCTGCACGAGCGCAAGCGCGACGTGGCCTCGCAGCTGGCGATCACGCCGGAGACGCTGTCGCGGCTGATGCGCAGCTTCACCCGCCAGGGCGTGATCGAGGTCAGCGGCTACACGCTGCGCGTGCTCGACGTCGAGGCGCTGGGCCGGCTGGCGCTGGCCTGAGCGCGTCGCGGTCGTGATGGCGGCGGCGGCCGTCACCGTCACCGCGGCAGTGGCCGTGGCCGCGAGGAGGCGCCGGGTGGTATGCCGGGTGGTGCGCCGCCCCGGGCTTGGCGCCGCCGGCCGGGCGCTCAATCCGGCGCCAGCGCCAGCAGCTGGGCGGCGATGGCCACCGCGATGACGGCCGGCTCCTTGCCGTCGATGCCGGGCAGCCCGACCGGGCAGACCAGGGGGCGCGTGTCCAGGCCGCGGCCCTGCAGCCGGTGCTCGAAGCGGGCGCGCTTGCTGGCCGAGCCGATCAGGCCCAGCCAGCGCGCATCGCCGCGGCGCAGCACGGCCTCGACCAGGCGCTCGTCGAGCGCGTGGTCGTGCGTCATCACCAGATAGACGCAGCCCGGCGGGGCGGCGGCCACCTCGGCGACCGCGTCGTCGCTGGCCAGGGGCTGCAGGGCGCAGGGATCGTCCGGGCCAGCGGCCGACCGTGCCGCAGCCAGCGCCTGCAGCAGCGTGCCGGCCGGGCTCTCGTCGAAGGCGCCGGGGCGCTCGTCCACCCACTGCACGGCCAGCGGCAGGGCCTGCAGCAGCCGGACCAGCGCGGTGCCGACATGGCCGGCGCCGTGCAGCTGCAGCCGCAGGCGGGGCGCCTCGGTGGCTGGCCAGGCGGCCAGCGTGGCGGCGTCCAGGGGGCGCAGGCCCAGCGTCACGGCGCCGCCGCAGCACTGGCCCAGGCTGGGGCCGAGGGCCAGCGGCAGCCGCTGCCAGCCGTCGGCGTCGGTGCTGGTGCTGGTGCTGGTGCTGGTGGCTGAGGCTGAGGCTGAGGCTGCGGCTCCGGCTCCGGCTCCGGCTCCGGCTCCGGCCGGCCCGGGCCCCGGCATCGGGTCCTGGTCCTGGTCCGGGTCCGGGTCCGCACGCCGCGCCAGCAGGGCCCGCGCCGCGGCGGTCGCCCGCCATTCGAGGTGGCCGCCGCCGATGGTGCCGGCCAGCGCGTCGGCGGCCACCAGCATGCGCGTGCCGGCGCCGCGCGGCACCGAGCCGCGTGCCTGCAGCACCTGCACCAGCACCGCCGCGCGCCCGGCGGCCAGCCACTGCCGGGCCTGCGCGTGCAGCGGATCCTGCGGGGCCGGGAAGCCGGCGTCGGCGTCGGCGCCTGCAACGGGCACGTCGGTCGGCTCGGGGTGGTCCGTGCCGGGGGGGGCTGCGGGGTGTCCGGGGCGCATCAGTCGGGCATCGAGCGGGAATCCGGCCCGCCTCAGTGCAGCTTCAGCCGCCCCGAGACGCGGCGCTGCAGCAGGCGCGCCAGCGCCAGCAGCACGGTGTTGCCCAGGCCGACGATGGCGCGGTGGTGGTTGAGGTGCAGCGACATGTACATCCACTTCGCCACCAGGCCCTCGACGAAGAAGTTGCGCCCGGCCAGGCCGCCCATCAGGTTGCCGACGCCGCGGTTGTCCCCGAGCGAGACCAGCGAGCCGAAGTCGCGGTAGACGAAGTCGCCCTGCGGCTCGCGCTCGTGCATCAGCGCCAGCAGATGGCCGGCCAGCCAGCTGGCCTGCTGGTGGGCGGCCTGGGCGCGGGCGGGCACCAGCCGGGCGGGGGGTGCGCCGGCGGGTGGGGCCGGTGGTGTGGTCGGGGGTGTGGCCGCCGGTGAGCTGCCGGGCGGCAGAGCCGCTCGCGTGGCGGATGGGCTGTCGGATCGGCCGTCGGACCCGGTCCCGGCCGGCGCATCGCTGGGCCAGGCACAGGCCGCGCAGTCGCCGAGCGCATGGACGCCGTCGGCCGTGGTGCGCAGCCGGGCGTCGACGATGAACTGGTGGGCGCGGTTGGTCGCCAGGCCGAAGCGGGTGTTGGCCTCGGCGGCCTTGATGCCGGCGGCCCAGACGATGAGGTCGGCCGGCAGCTCGCCGGCGCTGGTCACCAGGCGGTCGGGCCGGATCTCCAGCACCTTGGTGCCGGTCATCACCTGGACCTGCTTGCGCTGCAGCGCGACGGTGGCCTGCTGCGAGATCTTCTCCGGCAGGCCGCCGAGGATGCGCGGCCCGGCCTCGACCACGCGGATGTCGAGCCGGAAGCGCTGCTCGCTGCCGAGGCCGGCCAGCAGTTCCTGGTGGGCCTCGATCAGCTCGGCCGCGAGCTCGACGCCGGTGGCGCCGGCGCCGACGATGGCCACGCCCAGGCGCTTGTCGGGTGCGAAGGCGGCGCGGGTGAAGGCGGCCAGCAGCTGGTGGTGGAAGCGCTCGGCATCCTGCGCCTGCTCCAGCACGTAGGCGTGTTCGGCGCCCGGCGTGCCGAAGAAGTTGGAGCCGCTGCCGATGGCCAGCACCAGCCAGCGGAAGCTCAGCGTGCGCTGCGGGATCAGCGTGCGGCCGTCGGCGTCGCGCACCTCGCGCAGCGTCAGCGTGCGGCCGGGGGCGTCGAGCGACTCGATGTCGCCGAGGGTGAAGCTGAAGTGGTTGCGGCGCGCCAGGATGGTGTAGCTCAGGCCCTCCTGATGGGCGTTGAGCGTGCCGGCGGCCACCTCGTGCAGCGTGGGCTTCCAGATGTGGAAGGCGCCGCGGTCGACCAGCAGCACACGCTCCGGGCCGCTGCGCCGGCCCAGGGCGCGGCCGAGGCGGGAGGCCAGGATGAGGCCGCCGGCGCCGCCGCCGACGATGACGAGATCAACGTGCATGGGTGTGTCCTTCCGTGCCGAGGCGGCACTGCGTGGCGTCCGTCCGGCCCCGGCGCTGCGGACCGGACGGGCGCGATGGCGCCCGTGGTCCCCCGGCGGGTCCGCGGCGCACCGGCATTGACGCATGGCCGCGGCGGCCTGCGCGCCCCCGGAGCATCACCGATCCCCGTGACGCAGCGGTGTGCCAACGCGGAGCGCCGCCAGCGCGTCCAGCACCGCCTCCGGCGTGGCCGGGGCGCGCAGCGGCGGCACCGCGCCCGGTCCAGCCGCCGCCGCGATCGCGTCGCGGATGGCGAAGAAGGCCGAGAAGCCCAGCAGCAGCGGCGGCTCGCCGACCGCCTTGCTGCGGTGGACGGTGTCGACGCCGCAGCGGCCGTCCCACAGCGCGACATGGAACTGCGGCGGGCAGTCGAGCGCGGTCGGGATCTTGTAGGTGCTGGGCGCGTGGGTCATCAGCCGGCCGGCGTGGCGCTGGCCGGCCGGGCTGCCGTCGTCGGGCTGCCACCACAGCTCCTCCATCGTCAGCCAGCCCATGCCCTGGATGTAGGCGCCCTCGACCTGGCCGATGTCGAGCGCCGGGTTCAGCGAGGCGCCGACGTCGTGCAGCAGGTCGGCGCGCAGCAGGCGGTGCTCGCCGGTCAGGGTGTCGACCAGCACCTCGCTGACGGCGGCGCCCCAGGCGTAGTAGTAGAAGGGGTGGCCGGTCAGCGTCGTGCGGTCCCAGTGCAGGCCGGGCGTGGCGTAGAAGCCGTCGCTCCACAGCTGCACCCGCTGCAGATACGCGGCGTTGACCAGATCGGCGAAGTCGCGCGCGTGGGTGCCGCAGGCGCTCGTCACCCGGCCGTCGGCGAAACGCACGGCCTCAGGGGCCACGCCCCAGCCGGCGGCGGCCACCGCGGCCAGCCGCCCGCGCAGCGTGAGCGCCGCCGCCTGGGCCGCCTTGCCGTTCAGGTCGGCGCCGGTGGAGGCGGCGGTGGCCGAGGTGTTGGCCACCTTCTGCGTGTCGGTGGCGGTGCAGCGCACCTGCTGCGGCGGCAGGCCGAGCGCCTCGGCCACCACCATCGCCACCTTGGTGTTCAGGCCCTGGCCCATCTCGGTGCCGCCGTGGTTCACCAGCACCGAGCCGTCGGTGTAGATGTGGACCTGGGCGCCGGCCTGGTTCAGGTGGGCGACGTTGAACGAGATGCCGAACTTCACCGGCGTCAGCGCCAGGCCGCGCTTGAGCACCGGGCTGCCGGCGTTGAAGGCGTCGATCTCGGCGCGCCGCGCGCGGTAGGCGCTGCGCGCCTCCAGGTCGCTGACCAGCGCGTCGATGATGTTGTCCTCGACCCGCTGGCCGTAGGGCGTCACGCAGCGCTCGCGGCCCTGGGCATCGACCTCGCCGGGCTGGCCGTAGAAGTTGGCGCGTCGCACGTCCAGCGGATCGCGGCCCAGGCGCCGGGCGATGCCGTCGAGCAGGTATTCGATGGCGAGCGCGCCCTGCGGCCCACCGAAGCCGCGGAAGGCGGTGTTGCTCTGCGTGTGGGTGCGCGCCATGTGGCCGGCCATGGCCACGTCGCCCAGCCAGTAGGCGTTGTCGAAGTGGCACAGCGCGCGCGAGACCACGGCCGCCGACAGGTCGGCGCTGTGGCCGGCGTTGGCGATCATCTCGACGCTGACGCCCTGCAGCCGGCCCTCGTCGTCGAAGCCGGCGTCGACGTCGAACTCGAAGCCGTGGCGGCGGCCGGTGATGGCGAAGTCGTCGTCGCGGTCGGGCCGCAGCTTGACCGGGCACTGCAGATCGGCCGCGGCGAGTGCGGCCAGGCCGGCGAACAGTGCGCTCTGGCTCTCCTTGCCGCCGAAGCCGCCGCCCATGCGCCGGCACTGCACCTGCACGCGGTGCGCGGCCAGGCCCAGCACATGGGCGACCACGTGCTGCATCTCGCTCGGGTGCTGGGTGCTGCAGTGCACCAGCATGCCGCCGTCCTCCTGCGGCAGCGCGTAGCTGATCTGGCCCTCCAGGTAGAACTGCTCCTGGCCGCCGAGCGAGAAGGTGCCCTGCAGCCGCTGCGGCGCGGCGGCGCGCGCGGCCGCCGCATCCCCGCGCGCCAGGCGCAGCGAGGGCAGCACATGGACGCCCGCGGCATGCGCGCTGCGGGCGTCGAGCAGCGGCGCGCCGACGCGCTCGACCCGCAGTGCGGCCGCGCCGGCCTGGGCGCAGGCGGCGCGCGCCTGGTCGCGCGTGCGGGCGACGACGAGGGCCACCGGCTGGCCGACGTGGCGCAGCGCGCCGTCGGCCAGCAGCGGGTCGTCGTGCACCACCGGGCCGCAGTCGTTGGTGCCGGGGATGTCGGCCGCCACGTAGACGGCGACCACGCCGGGCCGCGCCAGCAGCGCGGCCTTGTCCACGCCCAGCAGCCGGCCGTGGGCGATCGGGCTCAGCAGCAGCGCGCCGTGCAGCGTGCCGGCCAGCTCGGGCAGGTCGTCGATGTAGGGCGCGCGGCCGGCGACGTGCAGCGCCGCGGATTCGTGCGGGAGGGGGCGGCCGATGACGGAGGTGGCGGCCGTGGCGGTGGTCGCCGTGGCGGTCATGGCGGTGGGTGCGGCCGGCGCGTCGGGTGCGTCCGCCGTGGTGCGATTGGCCAGGGCCTGGGCCTGGGCCTGGTCCGACGGGGCCGTGGATGCGGCGGCGGGCGTGCCGGGCGGGTGCTCGGTGAGGGCGCTGGCGCTGCCCGGATCGGCGTCTCGGGGCCCGTCCAGCGGCCAGGCCCAGACGGTGGTGCCGGCGGCCGGCAGCGGGTCGACGGCGCGGGTCTCCAGCCACAGCCGGCGCAGCAGCGCGCGGGAGCCCTGCAGGCGGTAGGCGTCGGTGGCGCGCAGGTCGGACAGCGGCTGGAAGTCCTCGGCCAGCGCGGCCTGGGCGGCGGCCAGCGCGGCCTCGTCCCAGATCCGGCCGAGCAGCGCGGCCTCGGTCCGCGCGGCACGGCGCACGGTGGCGGCCAGGCCGCCCCAGGCCAGCCGGGCCTCGACCACGCGGTGGTCGGTATCGAGCGCCAGCCACAGGCCGCAGGCCACGGCCGAGATGTCGCTGTCGTGGCGCTTGGCCAGCTTCCAGGCGCGCAGGTGGGGGCGTGTGGCCAGCGGGGGGCGGGGGGTGGTCGCCGTGGCTGTGGCTGCGGCCGTTGTCGTCGCCGTCGCCGTGGCCGTGGCCGTCGCTGTGGTCGTGGTCGTGGTCGTGGTCGTGGCCGCACCGGGCAGCGGCAGCTCGATGGCGGCGATGAACTCGCCCTCGGCCAGCGCGTTGCGTTGGTAGCCGAGGTAGAAGTCGGCCAGGGCCAGGCGGCGCTCGGCCGCGCCGTGGCGCAGCCGCAGCGTCGCGTCGAGGGCCATCAGCACCGGCGCGCCGTCGCCGATCGGCGAGCCGTTGGCCAGGTTGCCGGCCAGCGTGCCGGCCTCGCGGATCGGCCGCGAGGCGAAGCGCTCGCCCATGTCGCGCAGCGTCGGCCAGTGCGCGGCCAGCGCCTGCCAGGCCTCGTGCAGGCGCACGCCGGCGCCGATGACCAGGCGGGCCGGCGCGTTGTCGCAGGTTGCCGTTGCCGTTGCCGCTGCCGCGGTCGTGGTCGTGGTCGTGGTCGTTCCGGTCGTGCCTGTCGCACCCGCCGTGCTCGTCGAGCCTGTCGTTTCTGGCGTAGCGGTTGCACCCGCCGTGCCGGTCGTCCGGGTCGCCCCGTCGGTCCGGGCCGCTGCCGGCTCGACCGCGACGCGCTGCAGATCGGCCACCTCGGTGGTGCTGATCAGCGGCCCGCCCAGCGGCCGGTGCAGCTTGTTGACCCACAGCACGAGGTCGGTGCCGCCGCCGATCAGCCGCGCCTGCGGCGCCTGCGCGCGCCAGGCGCCGAGCGTGGCCGCGTCGCGCGGCGCCAGCCAGGTGTCGGCTGCGTCGCCGGCCGGGCCGACGTAGTGCAGCGGCGCGTCGTCGCGCAGTGCGGCCAGCGCACTGCGGCGGGCCGGCGTGTCCAGCGCCTGCGCCGGCCAGTCGGCCATGCGCTGCCCGGCCTCCAGGATCGGCCGGTAGCCGGTGCAGCGGCACAGATTGCCCGACAGGACCTCGCGCAGCGCGGCCAGCGGGCCGTCCGTCGGGCGGGTGAGGGGGGCACCCGCCGAGGCCGTCACCGCCGACGCGGCCGGAGCCGGGGGTGCTGCGAGGGCCGCCGCAGCCGCCGCCTCGCCCTGGCCGCCTGCACCCGGCCCGCAGGCCGTGGCGCAGCCACCTGCCGCGCAGCCGCCACGCTCGCGCGCATCGTGCGCGGCCAGCGACATCACGAAGCCCGGCGTGCAGAAGCCGCACTGCGCGCCGTGGCAGGCCACCAGTGCCTGCTGGGCCGGGTGGCTGCCGCCCAGGTCCTCGACCGTCAGCAGGATCTTGCCGTCGAGCGCCGGCAGCAGCATCAGGCAGGCGTTGACCGCGCGCCAGCGCAGCGGGGTCGTGGCCTGCGGGTCGGCCGGGTCTGGGCCGGGTACCGCGGCCCCCAGGGCGCCGGCATCCGCACCGCCGCCCGCCGCCGCATCCGGCGCCCGCTCGCCGACCAGCACCGTGCAGGCGCCGCAATCGCCCTCGTTGCAGCCTTCCTTGGTGCCGGTGGCGCGCCGGTGCTCGCGCAGCCAGGCCAGCACGGTGGTGGTCGGCGGCAGGCCCTGCACCGTCTGCACGCGGTCACGGAAGACGAAGCGCAGCGGGCGCGGGGCGGGCCAGCTCGGGTCGGCGGGCAGCGGCGGGCGGGCGGAGGGCAGGGCGGCGTCGGTCATGCGGTCGGGGCGTGGCGGTCCGGGGGCGGTGGTCCGGGCGGGGCGTCGGTCACGGGCGGGTGGGGACGCTGCGGTCCCAGCACAGTCTAGGCCTGCGCCCTGCACGGCCCGCGCCGGCCTGCGGCACCACCCTGGTGCGTGTGGTGGTGGCTGGCGATCCGGTCGGATGCGGACGATGCGGCCGGCCGTCGGCGCACCGTGGCGGTGCGATCATCGTGCCTGTCGCCGGCCGGCGGGCGTGTCCCGGGCCGGGCCCGTCCCTTGCAACCGTCCGTCCCATGACCCCCCAGGCCATCTGCGCCGACCTGCTGGACTTCACCGCCGATCCCGGCCTGGCCGACCGCGACAGCGCCGCCGTGCGCCTGCGTCCGGCGCACTGGCTGCTGATCGGGGCCGACGGCCGCATCGTCGACATCACGCCGCACGCGCCCGGCGACGACTGGCACAAGCACGATCACCGCGGCCGCCTGCTGATGCCCGGCTTCATCGACAGCCACGTGCACTGCCCGCAGGTCGACGTGATCGCCAGCTGGGGCACCGAGCTGCTGGACTGGCTGACCACCTACACCTTCCCGGCCGAGGCCGCCCATGCCGACCCGGTGCTGGCCCGCGCCGCGGCCGCGCTGTTCGTCGATGCGCTGCTGGCCCACGGCAGCACCAGCGCCGTGGTGATGCCCACCGTGCATGCCGTCAGCGCCGACGCGCTGCTGGACGCGGCCCAGGCCCGCGGCATGCGGCTGATCGCCGGCAAGGTGCTGATGGACCGCCACGCGCCCGACGCGCTGCGCGACGATGTCGAGCAGGCCGAGCGCGACTGCGAGCGGCTGATCGCCCGCCACCACGGCCAGGGCCGGCTGAGCTATGCGGTGACGCCGCGCTTCGCCGCCACCAGCACGCCCGCGCAGCTGGCGATGGCCGGCCGGCTGCTGGCGCGCCACCCCGGCCTCTACATGCACACCCACGTCGCCGAGAACCGCGACGAGGTGGCCTGGACGGCGCAGCTGTTCCCGCAGTCGCGCAGTTATCTGTCGATCTACGAGGACTTCGGCCTGCTCGGCGAGCGCTCGGTGCTGGCCCACGGCATCTGGCTCGACGACGCGGACCGGCGGCTGATGGTCGCGCGCGGCGCGCAGATCGCGCACTGCCCCTCGTCCAACCTGTTTCTCGGCAGCGGCCTGTTCGGCTGGGGCCAGGCGCAGGCCGAGGGCATGGCGGTGACGGTGGGCTCGGACGTCGGCGGCGGCACCTCGCTGTCGATGTTGCGCACGCTGGCCGACGGCTACAAGGTGCAGGCGCTGGCCGGCCAGCGCATCACCGCCTGGGCGCTGCTGCATGCGGCCACCGCCGGGGCGGCCCGCCATCTGCGGCTGGACGCCGAGATCGGCCGTCTGGAGCCGGGCCTGGTGGCCGACGTCTGCCTGTGGGACTGGGCCAGCGGCCCGGTGGCCGCCCGGCGCGACGCGATGGCGCTGCAGCGTCTGGGCGGGGCGCCGTCGGCGACCCACGTGCCCGATGCGGCGGCGCTGCATGAACGGGTGTTCGCCTGGCTCACGCTGGGCGATGAACGCAATCTGGTGCAGACCTGGGTCGCCGGGCGCTGCCGTTACATTCGCACCGCATGAGCGAGGATCTCCGACACCCACCGGCCGGCGCGGCCGCCCCGCGCCTGCAGCTGCGCGGCATCACCAAGCGCTACCCGTCGGTGGTGGCCAACGACGGCATCGACCTGACGGTGATGCCCGGCCAGATCCACGCCGTGCTGGGCGAGAACGGCGCCGGCAAGTCCACGCTGATGAAGATCATCTACGGCGCGGTGCGGCCCGATGCCGGCACGCTGTCGTGGAACGGCCGCGTAGTCAACGTGGCCGATCCGCAGCAGGCGCGTGCGCTCGGCATCGCGATGGTGTTCCAGCACTTCTCGCTGTTCGACACGCTGACGGTGGCCGAGAACGTCTGGCTGGGCCTGGACAAGGCGCAGCCGCTGGCCGAGGTGGCGCGGCGCATCGGCGAGGTCTCGGCCAGCTACGGCCTGGAGATCGAGGCCCGGCGCCCGGTCCACACGCTGAGCGTCGGCGAGCGCCAGCGCGTCGAGATCGTGCGCGCGCTGCTGGCCCGGCCGCAGCTGCTGATCCTCGACGAACCGACCTCGGTGCTGACGCCGCAGGCCGTCGACAAGCTCTTCGTCACGCTGCGCCAGCTGGCGGCCGAGGGCTGCGCCATCCTCTACATCAGCCACAAGCTCGACGAGATCCGCGCGCTGTGCCACCACTGCACGGTGATGCGCGGCGGCAAGGTCACCGGTGAGGTCGAGCCCGCGCGCGAGTCCAATGCCAGCCTGTCGCGCCTGATGATCGGCGCCGAGCCGCCGGCCCTGCCGCCGCGGCGCGGCCAGGCCGGGGCCGAGCGGCTGCAGGTGCGCGGCCTGAGCCTGACCCAGACCGATCCCTTCGGCACCACGCTGAAGGACATCGGCTTCAGCCTGCGGGCCGGCGAGATCCTGGGCGTGGCCGGCGTCTCCGGCAACGGCCAGCAGGAGCTGCTGGCCGCGCTCAGCGGCGAGGACGTGCGCAGCCCCGCCGGCGCGCTGACGCTGCAGGCCGCGGGCCGCCGCCACGACATCAGCGGCCGTGGCCCGCGCGCGCGCCGGGCGCTGGGCCTGCACGTGGTGCCCGAGGAGCGCCTGGGCCGTGGCGCCGTGCCCACGCTGAGCCTGGCGCAGAACACGCTGCTGACGCGCACCGACACGCTCGGCGCCGGTGGCTGGGTGCGGCCGGCGAGGCTGCAGGCGCTGGCCGCGGCGCTGATCCAGCGCTTCGGCGTCAAGGCCGGCGGGCCCGGGGCGGCCGCGCGCAGCCTGTCGGGCGGCAATCTGCAGAAGTTCATCGTCGGCCGCGAGATCGACGCCAAGCCGCAGGTGCTGGTCGTCGCCCAGCCGACCTGGGGCGTGGACGTCGGCGCGGCGGCGCAGATCCGCGCCGAGCTGCTGGCGCTGCGCGACGCCGGCTGCGCGATCCTGGTCATCAGCGAGGAGCTCGACGAGCTGTTCCAGCTGGCCGACCGGCTGGTGGTGATCGCCCAGGGCCGGCTGTCGCCGCCGGTGCCGGTGGCCGAGGCCACGGTCGAGCAGATCGGCGCGTGGATGTCGGGCCTGTGGCCGGCGGCCTGGCCGGCGACCCCGGCGGCGATCTCGCCGCTCGGCGCACCGGCATCGCCGCCGGTGGCCGCTGCACCGCCTGCCCGATGAACCCGCCGCGGCCTGCTGCTGCGGCGCGGCGGCCGGCCCCGGTGTGTCCGCTGTCACGACAACAACAACGAACCCCAACCCGACCATGAGCCTGTTGCGCCTCGAACCCCGGCCGCAGCCCTCCCAGGCGATGAGCCTGGCCTCGCCGCTGCTGGCGCTCGCCCTGACGGTGCTGGTGGGCATCGGCCTGTTCGCCGCCCTCGGCAAGAACCCGCTGCAGGGCCTGGCCGTGTTCTTTGTCGAGCCGGTGAAGAACGCCTATGCCTGGGGCGAGATCGCCGTCAAGGCGACGCCGCTGGCGCTGATCGCGCTCGGGCTGGCGCTGTGCTATCGCAGCAATGTCTGGAACATCGGTGCCGAGGGCCAGTTCATCGCCGGTGCGCTGGCCGCCGGCTGGGTGGCGATGCAGGCCACGCCCGAGACCTCGCGCTGGATCGTGCTGCCCATCCTGCTGGCCGGCATGGCCGGCGGCATGCTGTGGGCGTCGATCGTGGCGGCGCTGCGCGACCGTTTCAATGCCAACGAGATCCTGGTCAGCCTGATGCTGGTCTACGTGGCCGATCTGCTGCTGCAGTACCTGGTCTACGGGCCGTGGAAGGATCCGAAGGGCTTCAACTTCCCGCAGACGGTCACCTTCGACATCGTGACGCGGATTCCGAAGCTGTTCGAGACGGGGCGGGCGCACATCGGCGTGTGGGTGGCGCTCGGGGCGGCGGTGGCGGTGTGGCTGGTGCTGGCGCGTACCTATGCCGGTTTCCAGCTGCAGGTCGGTGGCTTGGCGCCGCATGCAGCGCGTTATGCGGGTTTCTCGTCGCGTACGGCGCTGTGGGGGGCCTTGCTGGCCTCGGGTGCGTTGGCGGGGCTGGCCGGTGCGCTGGAGGCGGCGGGTCCGCTGGCGCAGCTGACGCCGCATGTGCCGGCGGGCTACGGTTTCGCGGCCATCATCGTGGCCTTCGTCGGTCGTCTGCATCCCTTGGGGGTGCTGCTGGCCAGCATCCTGATGAGCATGTTCTACATCGGCGGCGAACTGGCCCAGTCCCGTCTGGGGCTGCCGAAGTCGCTGACCGGCGTGTTCCAGGGCCTGCTGCTGTTCGCGCTGCTGGCCTGTGACACGCTGGTGCACTACCGGGTGCGGATCGGTGGGGGGCGGGTGTGATGCGGCCGGGTCTGGACCTGGGCGTGGCTGCTGCTGACGGGGGCGCGGTTGCTGGCTTGCGGGTGTCGGCGCGCGGTGACGGAGGCCGGGTGAGCGGATCGCTCCGTGTCCCCCGGGCCTTCGGCCCTCCTCCTTTACCTGCGCGATCCGCTCACCCGGCCTCCGCCACCTCCCCATCACCGGCCCCCTGCGCCGGATCTGATCGCCGCAGGGCACCGATGGTGGTGGAGCGGCGGGGTGGCACAAGGCCTTCCACGCAGGTCAAGGAGGAGCCGGCCTCCAGGCCGGCGGGGGACACGGAGTGGAAGGCCTTGTGCCGCCCCGCCGCGACCGCACGGACAACCACACGGACCGTCCACGACCTGAACCAGCGCCCGGCCCCTCGCTGACCGACGATCCACACACCACAACAACACCCATGGATGCCTTCGCGCTGCTGATCGCCGCCACGCTCAATGCCGGCACCGTGCTCGCCATCGCCGGCCTCGGCCTGCTGATCAACGAGCGGGCCGGCGTCGTCAACCTCGGGGCCGAAGGCCTGATGCTGGTGGCCGCCATCGCCGGCTTCGCCACCGCCGTCCACACCGGCAGTGACCTGGCCGCCTTCGCTGCCGGCATCACCGCCGGCGCTCTGCTGGCCGCTGCCTTCGGCTGGCTGGTCATCTGGCTCAACACCAACCAGTACGCCACCGGCCTGGCCCTGAGCCTCTTCGGCGCCGGCTTCTCCGCCTTCGTCGGCCAGCGCTTCACCCAGGAACGCCTGGGCGAACGGCTGAAGTTCGAGATCCCCGTCCTCGCCGACATCCCCTTCATCGGCCCAGCCCTGTTCCGCCAGCACCCGATGGTCTACCTGGCCATCGCCGGCACCGCCGCGCTCGCCTGGTTCCTCTGCCGATCGCGCGCCGGCCTCGTGCTGCGCGCCGTCGGCGAATCGCCCGAGAGCGCGCATGCCCTCGGTTATCCGGTGCGCCGCATCCGACTGGCCGCGGTGATCGCCGGCGGCGCGCTGTGCGGCCTGGCCGGCGCCTACATCTCCGTCGTCTACACCCCGCTGTGGGTCGAGGGCATGGTCGCCGGCAAGGGCTGGATCGCGCTCGCGCTGACCACCTTCGCCACCTGGCGCCCGGCCCGCATCCTGCTGGGCGCCTACCTGTTCGGCGGCGTCACCATGCTGCAGTTCCACCTGCAGGGCGAGGGCGTCGAGATCCCGACCCAGGCGCTGGCCATGCTGCCCTACCTGGCCACCATCGTCGTGCTGGTGCTGATCTCACGCAATCCGACCTGGATCCGCATCAACATGCCGGCCTCGCTCGGCAAGCCTTTCCATCCGGGAAGCTAGCCACAATGACGGGTGGTGGCGATGACGCCACCGTCCGACCCTTCTTCCCCACGACCGTCTCCGCCCGCGGAGCACACACACCATGCAACAGCCCTCGAAGCGCACCCTGCTGAAGCTGGCCAGCCTGGCCGCCGCCGCCTCCGCCGCCCTGCTGGCCGGATGCGGCAAGAAGGAGGAGGCCGCGCCCGCCGCCCCGGCCGCCGAACCCGCCAGCGCCGCCTCGGTCGCCGCCGCACCGGCCAAGCTCAAGGTCGCCTTCGCCTACGTCGGCCCGGTCGGCGACGGGGGCTGGACCTTCGCCCACGACAACGCCCGCAAGGCGCTGGAAAAGGAGCTGGGCGACAAGATCGAGACGAGCTTCGTCGAGAACGTGCCCGAGGCCGCCGACGCCGAGCGCGTGTTCCGCGACATGATCGGCCAGGGCAACAAGCTGATCTTCGGCACCACCTTCGGCTACATGGAGCCGATGCTCAAGATCGCGCCCGAGTTCAAGGACGTCAAGTTCGAGCATGCGACCGGCTACAAGACCGCCGAGAACATGCGCACCTACGACAGCCGTACCTACGAGGGCGCCTACATGGCCGGTGTCATCGCCGGTGCGATGACCAAGTCCAACGTGCTGGGCGTGGTCGGCTCGGTGCCCATCCCCGAGGTGATCCGCAACATCAACAGCTTCACCCTCGGCGCGCAGAGCGTGAACCCGAAGATCAAGACCAAGGTGGTCTGGGTCAACAAGTGGTTCGATCCGCCCAAGGAGACCGAGGCCGCCACCGCGCTGATCAGCGGCGGTGCCGACATCCTGATGCAGAACACCGACTCCGCCGCCGTGCTCAAGACGGCCGAGGAAAAGGGCAAGCGCGCCTTCGGCTGGGATTCGGACATGACCGCCTACGGCCCGAAGGCGCACCTCGGTTCGGCCGTCATCAACTGGGCGCCGTACTACATCCAGGCAACCAAGGACGCGCTGGAAGGCAAGTGGGCCACCGGCCAGAGCTGGTGGGGCGTCAAGGAAGGCGCGATCGACTTCGTCGCCGTCGCCGAGGACGTGCCGGCCGACGTCAAGAAGAAGGTCGACGACATCAAGGCCGGCCTGAAGGACGGCAGCTTCTCGATCTGGAAGGGCCCGATCACCGACAACGCCGGCAAGGTCGTGCTGGAGAAGGACAAGGTCGCCGACGACGCCTTCCTGGGTGGCATCAAGTTCTACGTCAAGGGCGTGGAAGGCAAGGTGCCGGGCGACAAGTGATCGCCCCGGCTGGCGGCTGGTTCAGGCCGGCCGCTCGCCGCGGTAGATCGCCGCCAGCCGCCGGCCCTGCACGCGGGCGTCGTACTCGCGCGTCATGTGGGCGCGGGCGGCGTCCAGCATCGCGCGCCAGGCCTCGGGGCCGGCGTCCAGCCAGCGCCGCACGGCGGCCACGATGCCGTCGACGTCGCGCTCGTCGGCCAGCCAGCCGGTCTGGCCGTCGCGCACGATCTCGGGGATGTCGCAGTGGCGGCTGCTGACGATGCCGATGCCGAGTGCCGAGGCGTCGATCAGCGCCACCGGGGCGCCGCCCTCGCTGTCGCCATCGGCCGCGGTCACGCTGGTCGACAGGAACAGGTGGTGGCTGCGCATCGCCTCGACCATCACCGCATGCGGCTGGAAGCCGGCCAGCGTGGTGCAGTCCTGCAGGCCGTGGCGCTGCAGGCGTTCCAGGATGCGGGCCTTCTCCTGGTCGTCGCCGGCGTCGCCGATGATCGTGATCTCCAGCGGCACGTCGGCGCGGATGCGCGCCAGCGCGTCGAGCGCGTACGGAATGCCCTTCTTCTCGCGGAAGGCGGCGGCGATCAGCACCTTCAGCGGCTGGCCGGCCGTCCACACATGGGGCGCGTAGGCGATGCGCTCCAGATCGACGCCCAGGTGGTGGGTGATGATCTTCTCGGGCGGGCAGCCGAGCGTGGCCGCCAGGCTGCGGCCCATCGCGCTGCCCTCGCACAGGAAGACGGTGTCGGGCTGGGCGAACAGCTCGGCATAGCGCTGGCGCCAGACCGGCTCGCTGACCGGCAGGCGCGACATGTCGTGGCCGTAGAAGGTCACCACGTGACGGCAGCCGGCGGCACGCACCGCCTGGTGCGCCTTCCAGCCGTTGTTGCCGAAGTGCGAGTGCACGACCTGCGGCCGCAGGGCCCGCAACTGCTGCCCCAGATAGGGAAAGCCGCGACGGCCGATCAGCACGCCGAGCTGGTAGCGCAGCTGGTGCGCGAGGTAGCGGACGCGGCCCTCGCGCTTCAGGCAGTGCAGGTGCGGCACCGGGAACTGGTCCAGGTTCTGCGCCCGGCGGCACACCACATGGCTGTCCACCTCAGGGGGCAGCTGGCGCTGCTGGTGCCACATCCAGTTCTGCGTCAGCGGCAGCCAGACCGGGGCGAACTGCACCACCCGCAGCGCGGTGCCGGCCGCCGGCAGCGGCGCGCCCATCAGCGCGCGGCCCCGTGCAGCAGCACCTCGCGCACGGCGGCGATCACGTAGTCGACGTCGGCATCGCTCAGCTTGGGCGAGATCGGCAGGCTGACGGTGCGCTGGCCGATCTCGCGCGCGTGCGGCCAGTCCTCCGGCCGCCAGCCCAGCTGCTGCTGGTAGTACGGATGCTCGGCCAGGCTCAGGTAGTGCACGCCGACGCCGACGCGGCGCGCCGTCATCGCGTCGAGGAAGGCGTCACGGCTCACCGGGCTGCGGGCCTCGTCGATCAGCAGCGTGTAGAGGTGGCAGGCGTGGCGGGTGTCGGCCTCGAAGGCGGCCGGGCGCTCGGCCGGCAGATCGGCGAAGGCGTCCTGGTAGCGGGCCCAGATCTCGGCGCGGCGCTGCCAGCTGGCCTCGATGCGGGCGAGCTGGTGGATGCCGATGGCCGCCTGCAGGTCCATCATGTTGTACTTGAAGCCGGCCTCGACCACCTGGTAGTGCTTGAAGCCGCTGTCGCTGAAGCGCTTCCAGGCATCCTTGCTCATGCCGTGCAGGGCCAGCATGCGCACGCGGGCCATGCGTTCGGCCTCGCGCGCCAGCACCATGCCGCCTTCGCCGGTGATGATGTTCTTGGTGACGTAGAAGCTGAAGCAGCCGAAGTCGCCGAAGGTGCCGGCCTGGCGGCCGTGGTAGGTCGTCTCGATCGCGTGCGCGCAGTCCTCGATCACGTGCAGGCCGTGGCGCTCGGCGATCGCCATCAGCGCGTCCATGTCGCAGGGCCGGCCGGCGAAGTGCACCGGCACGATGGCCTTGGTGCGCGGCGTGATCGCCGCCTCGACCGCGGCCGGATCCAGGTTGAAGCTGCGGCGGTCGACATCGGCCAGCACCGGCGTCAGACCGGCGTGCACGATGGTGTTGGCCGTCGCGCAGAAGGTCATCGGCGTGGTGATGACCTCGCTGCCGGCGGGCAGTTCGAGCGCCATCAGCGCCAGGTGCAGCGCGGCGGTGCAGGAGTTGACGCCGGCCACCTGCTCGGGCGTGGCGCCCTTGTAGGCCGCGAACTCACGCTCGAAGCGCGCCGCCTTCGGGCCCGTGCCCAGCCAGCCGGTCTTCATCGAGTCGACGACCTCGTCGATCTCGGCCTGTCCGATCTCGGGCGCACCGAAGACCAGGAAATCATCACGCAGCGCAAGGCGGTTCATCGGTGGCGGGGGCATGGGTGCAAGAGAGCCCGAAATTATCCAGCAACACACGCTGCCGGCTGCGTGGGTCGCAGGGCGGGGGTGCCGTGCAGCGGGTGGCGCGGTCTCGCCACCCGTCGCGACGGGCCCGTGGCCCTCAGAGCAGATGCGTGAGCTGCAGGCCGATGCGCCGCTGGCGCTGCGCGCCCTGCGCGATGCGTCCGGCTTCCAGTCCGAGTTGCCAGCCGGACGAGAGCCGCAGCATCTGCGTCCATTGCCAGTGCGTGGCGCTGCGGGGCCCGCCGTCCGGGCGGCTTTCGTGGCGCCACCGCAGCAGCGTCTTCAGGCCACCGACCTCGCGCACGATCAGGCCCGCCTCCTGCTGCCAGGACAGCCAGAGGCCGCGGTGCAGGCCGAGGCCACCGCCGGCCAGCGCGTAGAGGTCGATGTCCGGATGCACGCGCAGCGTCTGGCCGAGCGCGCCTTCGACCGAGGCGGCCACGGCCGTGGTGCGGTCGGCCCGTGCCTGCGGCAGCGCACCGAGCGCGAAACGGCCGGACCAGCCGCCCGCCAGCGCGTCGTGCGGCAACAGCGAGGTGACGCCATAGACCACCAGATGCTGCAGCCGCAGCCGGTCGTTCTCCAGGCGCAGGCCGAGGTCGAACAACTGCAGCGCGCTTTCGCCCAGGCGGTGGCGGTGATCGTCCTCCAGGGCGTGGGACACCGGCATCAGCCGCAAGGACCAGCCGTCGCGCGGGCCGCGGCGCTCGCGCCCGAGGCTCCAGCGGGCTTCCGGTGGCGTGAGCGACGGATCCATCTGCGCATCGACGGCCAGGCTCTCGCCGGCCGGCCGGGCGGCACGGCGCGTGTCGATGGCCGTGCTCAGGCGCTGCCACTGTGCGGGGCCGAGGCGGCCACGTGCGAGTTCGAGGCCGGCCCAGGCGCGGGTGAATTCCAGCGCCTGCAGGCCGCTCAGGTCTGTGGGCAGGAGGTCCGTGTCGGTGGCCGGCACCCTCGCTTCGTGCGCGGTGTCGCCCTGGGGCTGCCCTGCGCGACGGACCGTCTCCAGGGCCTGCTCGATCTCCGCGTGGTCCAGCCCGTCGCGCAGCGTGCGCACGCGCCAGGCCGCCGGGGTGTAGACACGGTCGGCCCGCGGGGTGCCGCGGGCCGTCTGTTCCCGCAGCACGCGGCGTGGCGTGATCCAGGGGCTGGCCGGCGCGCTGGCTGCGGCGACCGGTTGCACGATGCGCAGCAGATCGCGCACCAGGGTCGCGCAGTTGTGGTCCTGGAACAGGTAGCGGATGCGCGCAGACCGCAGCTCCAGCAGATGCGCCTGCAGCAGGGTGGCCTGATCCGGGGTCAGCGCCAGATCGTATTCCCACAGGGTGCGGCCCTCGCCGACCACGTAGTGGCGCACGGTCTCGTCATGGGGGCCGAGCGCGAACCAGCCCGGCTTGCCGGTCACCAGGCTTTCGTAGAGCAGCAGCGGCAGGTTCCAGGTGCCCGCATCGGTGTAGAAACTCAGCGCATGGGCGACCTCCTCGCCGTCGGCGCGCCGTCCTTCCAGCTTGAAGAACAGGTGGCCCATCATGCTGGAGGGCTGCGCCGGGTTCTCGGAGGCGAAGACCAGGCTGATGCGGCTGGCCGGCGCGCGGCCGCTGAAGTCCTGCCAGTCGGCGCAGCGTGACAGCGGCAGCTCGCCGACCACGCCCTGGGCCCGCAGCCACAGGTAGCGGGCCGGCATCCGGCAGACCTCCGCCTCGGCGTCCGGACCGCTCAGGGCCGCCCGTGTGGCCTGCCACTCCGCCTCGGCCGAGAAGTCCGGTGCGCTGCGCAGAAAGGCCGGATCGTCGATCTGTGGCTGCCCGTCGTGCAGGTGCAGCAGGGCCTGCCAGACCGGATGGGCGGCCATCGACGTGAGGTCGGCCGAGGTGCCGGCATGGGCGGCCACCCCGGTGCCGCCCGACAGGGCGGTCAGCAGAGCCAGTAGCAGCGCGACGGGCGGACGCCAAAAAAAAGCGGCCCGAAGGCCGCTGGTCCGCACCCCGTCGCGACGGGGTACGCGCCGCATCACGGGTTGCTGCAGGGGATGGAGACGTTGTCCGCGTACTTCCACATCTTGTCGGTGGAGTAGTCGGTGGTCGAGCCGAGCCCGCCGCCGATCAGGATGTTGCCGAAGAACTTGACGTCGACGTCACTGTTGACCGTGGTCTGCTTGGCGCAGCCCGGCGCGTCGACGTTGAACACCTTCGGACTGCGGGTGCGCAGCACCTGCACGGCGCCCGGCGTCTCGAAGGGCTTGCCGTCGACCGTGCCGGAGACCTTCTGGCCGTTGGACGAGGTGACGTTGACGGTCTGGTTGGCCTCGTTGAAGACGGTGGCGCAGCCCGACAGCAGGGCGCTGGCCGCGACGGCCGCGGCGATGAGACTCTTGTTCATTCTGGATATCGTTGTGGCATTCGCGTGATGGCTGGACGCACCTGGATGGATGGCGTTCGGCTACCTCCCCTGGTCACGCAGGCCCAGGACGCCCTGTGACCGGGCGCGGGCGGCATTCTAGGTGCGCGTGAAGAAATGTTGCCGTGCCGCCAGCCCCTTGATCGTGGCGTCAGGCACATCGCGGATCCGGCCGGCCCTGGCCCTGCGCGGCCGATCCGGCGCTGCGTCCGTCTCGGCTCCATGCACCGTCCGTCTGCATCGCTGCGGCGGCGCCTGCGCGATGATCCGTCGGCCATGAGCCACGACGCCCTGCCGCCTGCCGACGCCCACGCCACCGCCCGCCGCCGTCTGCCCGGGGCGCTCGCGCCGCTGGACGGGCCGGTCTTCCGCAACCTGTGGATCACCTGGGCGGCGGCCAACCTGACGATGTGGATGCACGACGTCGCGGCGGCCTGGCTGATGACGGAGCTGACGACCAGCCCGGTGATGGTGGCGCTGGTGCAGACGGCCTCGACCCTGCCGGTCTTCCTGCTGGGCCTGCCCAGCGGCGCGCTGGCCGACATCCTGGACCGGCGGCGCTACTACGCGGCCACCCAGTTGTGGGTCTCGCTGGTGGCGCTGGTGCTGGCGCTGACGGCGCTCGTCGGCGGGCTGAACGCGCCGCTGCTGCTGGCGCTGACCTTCGCCAACGGCATCGGCCTGGCGCTGCGCTGGCCGGTGTTCTCGGCCATCGTGCCCTCGGTCGTGCCGCGGTCGGACCTGCCGGCGGCGCTGGCGCTCAACGGCATCTCGATGAACCTGGCGCGGGTGCTGGGGCCGACGATCGCCGGTGCGCTGCTGGCGGCCGCCGGCGCCACCGCGGTGTTCGCGTTGAACGCGGTGCTGGCGGTGATGTCGGCGGTGCTGATCCTGCGCTGGAAGGCCCAGGCCCAGCCGTCCGCGCTGCCGGGCGAGCGCTTTCTCGGCGCGATGCGGGTCGGCATCCAGCACGTGACGCAGAGCCCGCGCATGCGCGTGGTGCTGGTGCGCATCTTCGCCTTCTTCCTGCAGTCCTCGGCGCTGATGGCGCTGCTGCCGCTGGTCGCGCTGCGGCTGCCGGGTGCGGGGGCCGGCACCTTCACGCTGATGCTGTCGTCGATCGGCGCCGGGGCCATCGGTGCGGCGCTGGCCTTTCCGGCGCTGCGCGCCCGCTTCGGCCGCGACACCTTCGTGCGCGTGGCCACGGTGGTCCATGCGGCGGCCTCGGTGGCGGTGGTGCTGTCGCCCACGCCGTGGTTGAGCGTGCCGCTGCTGATGGTGCTGGGTGCGGCCTGGATCTCGACGGCCAACACGCTGTCGGTGGCCGCGCAGATGGCGCTGCCGGACTGGGTGCGCGCGCGCGGCATGTCGGCCTACCAGATGGCGCTGATGGGCGGCTCGGCGGCCGGCTCGCTGCTGTGGGGCCAGGTGGCGGCCTTCAGCAGCATCGATGCGGCGGTGATCGTGGCCTCGGTGCTCGGCCCGCTGTTCCTGCTGGCCACCCGGCACTGGACGGTGGACGGCGGCGAGGAGGTCGACCACACGCCGGTCGAGGTGCCGGCCACCATCGCCGAGCCGGCGCAGGCGGTCGATGGCGACGAGGGGCCGGTGATGGTCTCGGTCGAGTACTGGATCGACCCGGCCCGGGCCGAGGACTTCGCCCGCGTGATGCAGGCCACGCGCCAGGCGCGGCTGCGCCAGGGCGTGCTGAGCTGGAGCCTGTTCCGCGATGCGGCGGTGCCCGGCCGTTATGTCGAGGTCTTCGTCGACGAGAACTGGATCGAGCACCAGCGCCGCCTCGCGCGCTTCAGTGCCGCCGATGCCGGGCTGCGCGAGCAGCGTCTGGCCTTCCACGTGCGCCCGGAGCTGCCGCGGGTGCAGCGCCATGTGGCCGAGGGGCGGGGCGGGCTGCCGCGCTGAGTGCGCCGGCCCGCCCGGGCCTGAGCCGTCTGCTCAGACCAGCCGCCAGGCCTGCTGGGCCAGCAGTTCGGTGTCCAGGTCGGTGCTGCCGCGCACCGGGGCGATCAGGGCGGTGGTGGGCGCCGCGTCCGTCGGGGTGCCGTCGGGCGTGCCGCTCGCCTGTGCGGTGCTGGCCGAGGCCGTGTCGCCGTCGGCCCCGGCCGCCGGTCCGGCCAGCGCCGCCAGCGCGGCTTGTGCGGCCTGTGCGCTCTGTGCGCTCTGTGCAGTCTGCGCGGTCTGCGCCAGCGCGCCGGCGCCGTCGGTCAGCAGCTCCGACACCGTCGGCAGCGCGGCGTTGTTCTCGGCCGCCGTCGCCTTGCTGAACCACACGTCGGCCATCTGCCGGCTCTGGCCGTCGGCCGTGGTGTAGCTGGAGACCAGGCCCAGCCAGTTGCCGGCGTGGGTGGTGCTGCCGGCGGCGGCCGCGAGATCCAGCGAGACGATGCCCAGCTCGGCCAGGCCGTGCAACTCGCCGGCATCGGTCTGGCCGTCGCCGTCGGCATCGGCCCAGACCTGCAGCTGGCTGAAGACGGCGTCGCTGGCGTCCAGCTTCAGGTCACCGTTGTCGTCCACGTCGGCCAGCGCCTGGTAGCCGTTGGTGGCCCGGCGGCCGTCGGCCAGCCGGGTGCCGGAGCCGAACAGCTCGCTGCCGTCGTCGACGATGCCGTCGCCGTCGCGGTCGAGCACCAGCAGGCCGCTGCCCTGGCCGATCCAGCCGTGCTGCGTCTGGCTGCCGGTGGCGTTGAGGTCGAAGGCCGTGCCGTCGGCGGCGGCCACGGTCTGGATGCCGCTGCCCGTCAGGTCCAGCACGATGGGCGTGGCCATCAGCAGCGCGTCGAGCTGCTTGTCGGTCAGCGCGGCCAGGTCCTCGTCGCTCAGCGCGGCCTGCTGGGTCGTGGTGAAGGCCGACAGCGCGGTGGTCGACAGCGCGCTGACCTGCTCGGGGTCGAGTGCGGCGATCTGGGCCGCGCTCAGGCTGCGGATCTGCGTCGTCGTCAGGGCGGCGAAGGTCTCGGGATCGAGGGCGGCGATCTGCGCGGTGCCCAGGGTGGCCAGCTGCGAGGCGCTGAGCCCGCTGACCACCAGCTGGTAGGGCGTCAGCGCGCCGAGGGCCTGGGTGCTCAGGCCGGCCAGCTGCACGCTGTCGAGCAGGCCGAAGGCATCGGCGCCGATGGCCACCAGCTGCATCGCGCTGAAGGCCGCCAGCTGCTGCGAGCTCAGCGCCATCACCTCGCCATAACTGAGCGATTGCAGGGCATCCTCGCCCAGGCCGGCGATGGCCGCGGTGCCGAGGGCGGCGAAGGTCTCGGGCCGCATCGCGGCGACCTGGTCGGCATCGAGCGCGGCCACCTGCAGGCGGTTGAGCGCGGCGGCCTGCTGCGGGCTCAGCGCATAGACCGCGTCCTCGTTGAGGGCGGCCACCTGCACCTGCGACAGCACGGCGATCTGTGCGGTGCTCAGCGCGGCCACCGCCGCGTGGTCGAGCGCGGCCACGGCGTAGGCGCTCAGTCCGGCCAGGGCCTGGGCGCTGAGCGCGGCGACCTGATGCGGCTCCAGCGCGGCGGCCTGGGTGGCGCTCAGACCGGCGGTCTGCGGCCGGGTCAGCTGGGCCAGCACCGGCTCGCTCAGGCCGGCCACCGTCTCGGCCGACAGCGCGCCGAGCTGGGCCGAGCCGAAGGCGGCAATCTGCGTGCTGCCCAGGGCGTTGAGCTGGTCCTCGTCGAGCACGGCCATCTGGCTGCGGCTCAGGCGGGCGATCTGGGCACTGCTGAACTCGGCGAAGTCGGCCGCGCCGAGCGCGTGCAGGGCGGTGGTCGTCAGACCGGTGACGGCCGCGGCCGCCAGCGCCTGGACCTGCGTCGCCGCCAGCGCGGCCAGCTCGCCGACTGCCAGCCCGGCCAGCTGGGCCGAGCCGAGGGCCGACAGCGCGGCGGTGTTCAGCGCCGCGAACTGTGCCGCGTCGAGTGCGGCCAGCTGCACCGCGCTCAGCCCCGGTGCGGCGGCCGCGCCGAGGGCGGCCAGCTGCGCCGTGCTGAACGATTCCAGCAGGTTGCTGCCGAGGGCGGCCAGCTGCTGGCTGCCGAGCGCGCTGATCTGCAGCGTGCCCAGGCTGGCCAGCTGGCCCAGGCTGAGGGCGCCGAGGGCCTGGGTCGACAGCGCGGCGATGTCTTCGGTGCCGAGGACCGCCAGCTGGCCTTCGCCCAGGCTGGCCAGCTGGCCGCTGGTCAGCGCCGCGACCTGGTGTGTGGTCAACGCGGCCAGCGGCGCACTGCCGAGCGCGGCCAGCAGCGTGGTCGACAGCGCCGGCAGCGCCGCGGTGCCCAGCGCCGCCCACTGCCGCGCGCCGAGCCCGGCGAGCTGGCTGCCGTCGAGCGCGGCCAGCTGGGCCGAGCCGAGGGCGGCCACGTCCTCGCTGGCCAGCGCCTGGATCTGGGCGTTGGACAGCCCGCGCAACGCGACCGTGGCCAGCGCCGCCACCTGCTGGGTGTTCAGCGCCTCGATCTGGGCGCTGGCCAGCCAGCCGAGCTGGGTCGAGCCGAGCGCGGCGATCTGGGCCGTGCCGAGCGCGGCCAGATCGGTGGCATCGAGCGAGCGCAGCTGGGCGCTGCTGAGGCCGCGCAGGGCCAGGGTCGACAAGGCCGACAGGTCCTCGGCATCGAGGGCCTGCAGCTGCTGCGTGTTCAGGGCCGCCAGCTGGGCCGAGTTCAGTGCATGCACCTGCACCGTGGTCAGCGCGGCCAGCGAGACGGTCTGCAGCGCGGCCAGCTGCTGCGAGCCCAGCGCGCCGATCTGCGACGAGGACAGCGCCGCCAGATCGGCGGTGGCCAGGCCGTTGAGCTGGGCCGAGCCCAGGCCGGCCAGGCCGCGCGCGCTGAGCGCCACCAGATTGGCCGTGCCCAGGCTGTGCAGGCTGTCCAGGCTCATGGCCGCGACCTGGGTCGAGGTCAGTGCGGCCACCTGCGTGCTGCTGAGCACGCCGGCCTCGTGCTCGACCAGCGCCATCATCTGCCGCGTGGTCAGCGCGGCCATGGCGCTCGGACTGAGGGCCATAAGCGCCGTGCTGTCGAGCGCCAGCAGCTGGGCGGTGTCGAGCGCGCGCAGCTGGGCCGAGTTCAGGCCGATGGTCTGCGCGCTGCCCAGCAGGCCGAGCCGCTCCAGGCTCAGGCCGGCCAGCTGGGCGGTGGTCAGCGCGCCCATCTGGGTCGAGCTGAAGGTGCGCAGCTGTTCGGCATCCAGCCGGGCCAGCTGGGCGCTGCCCAGGCCGACCAGGGCGCTGGCCGACAGCGCGGTGATCTCCTCGTCATCGAGGGCGGCCAGCGCCTGCGTCGACAGCGCGCGCAGCTGGGCCGAGCCCAGCGCCTGCAGCTGCACGGTGGTCAGGGTGTCGATGGCCGTGGCGTCGAGCTGGGCGATCTGCTGGGTGGTCAGCGCCCGCACGGCGGCGGTCGACAGCGCGGCCAGCGCGTCGTCGTGCAGGCCGGCGATCTGGGCGCTGCCCAGTGCGATGACCTGGGCGGTGGTCAGCGCCGCCACCTGCTGGCTGCTGAACTCGGCCAGCACCTCCACCGGCAGCCGCGACAGCTGGTTGGAGGCCAGTGCCGCCACCTGGGCGGTGCTCAGCGCCTGCAGCTGCTCGGGCGTGAAGGCGACCAGCTGGGTGGTGGTCAGCGCCCGCACGGTGGCCGTGGGCAGGGCCGACAGCGCATCGACCGACAGCGTGGCCAGTTGCTGCGCGGTCAGCGCACCGAGCTGGCGCGAGCTCAGCGCCAGCAGCTGCTGGCTGCCGAAGGAGGCCAGGGCGTCGCTGGCCAGGCCGGCCAGCTGCTCGGGGGCCAGCGCGGCGAGCTGGCGGCTGCCGAGCGCGGCCAGATCCTCGCCGTCGAGCGCGGCCAGCTGGGCGCTGCTGAGCGCGCGGATGGCGGCCGTGCTGAGGGCGGCGACGGCACCGGCCGACAGCGCGGCCAGCTGCGCCGTCGACAGCGCCTGCACCTGGCCCGCGCCGAGCGCGCCGAGCTGGCGCTCGCTCAGGTGCTCCAGCGCCTCGGCGCCGAGGGCACCGAGCTGGGCCGTCGACAGCGCGGCGATCTGGCGTGTGCTGAACGGGCCGTTGCCGCTGGCCAGCAGGGTGTCGATCAGCCGGGTGTCGAGCGCGCGCACGGCGGCGGTGCTGAGCGCGGCCATGCCGTTGCTGCCCAGCGCCGCCAGCTGCTCGGCCTCCAGGCTGGCGACCTGGGTGGTGGTCAGGGCGGCGATCTGGCGGGTGGTCAGCGCGGCGATGTCGTCGGCGTCCAGCACGTCGAGCTGGCGTGCGCTCAGGCTGCGCAGCGCCAGCGTGGACAGCGCGGCGAAGTCGGCGGCCTCCAGTGCGTCGAGCTGGGCGGTGGTCAGCGCGGCCAGCTGCACGCTGGACAGGCCGGCGAGCTGGGCCGTGCCCATCTGCAGCAGCGTGCCACCGGCCAGCGCCGCGATCTGCTGCGTGCCCAGGCTGGCGATCTGGGCGGTGGTCAGGGCGCCGATGGCCGCGCGGTCGGCCAGGCCGTCCAGCGCATCGACGCTGAGGGCGCGCAGCGCCTGGGTGGCGATCGCGGCCAGCGCGGCGGTCGACAGCGCGGCCAGCTGCTCGCCGTCGAGCGCGACGACCTGGCGGCTGGTCAGCGCGGCGGCCTGGCGGGCGCTGAGCGCGGCCATGTCCTCGCCGCTGAAGCTGGCGAGCTGGGCGCTGTCGAGCGCCCGCAGCGTGGTGGTGGACAGGCCGCCGACGGCCTCGGCCGACCAGGCCTCGACCTGGGCGCTGGACAGCGCGCTGACCTGGCGCGAACTGAGCGCGGCCGCCTGGGTGCTGGTCAGCTGGCCCCAGGCCTCGGCGCTGAGGGCGGCGAGCTGGGCGCTGCTCATGGCCTGCAGCTGGCGGCTGCTCAGCAGGTGCAGGCTGTCGCCGTCGATGGACTGCAGCTGCTGCGTGCTCAGCCCGGCGACGGCGGCCGTGCTCAGGCCGGCCAGTGCGCCCTGGGCGGCCAGGGCCTGCACCTGGGTGCTGGCCAGCGCGCCCACCTGGCTGCTGACCAGCCCGGCCAGCGCGCTGCTGCCGATGGCGCGCAGCGTGTCCTCGTCCATCTGGCTGATCTGCTGCGTGGCCAGCTGGCCGATCTGGCGCGCGCTCAGGCCCAGATCGCCGTCGGCCGCCAGCGCGGCCAGGTCCTGTTGATCCAGCACCCGCACGGCCGACGAGACCAGGCGGGAGAGGGCGGCGCTGCTCAGGCTGGTCAGCTGGCCGAGGTCGAGCGCATCGACCTGGCTGGCGGCCAGCACGGCGGCCTGGGTCGCGCTCAGGCCGCCGATGGCCTCGTCGCTGAGGCTGGCCAACTGGTCCGCGTCCAGCACGCGCACGGCCGCCGTGCTCAGCGCCGCCAGCTGGGCGCCCGACAGCACGGCCACCTGTTCGGCGTCCAGCACGTCGACCTGGCGGCTGCCCAGCCCGACCAGCTGCCGGGTGGTCAGCGCGCTGATCTGCGGGGTCTCCAGCGCCTGGGCCTGGGCGGTGGTCAGCGCGCCCAGCACGCTGGCCGTCAGCCCGGTGATGGCGCCCGCGTCGATGGCGGCGAAGGCGGTCGGGTGGATGGCCGCGGCCTGCGCGGTCGACAGCAGGGCCAGCTGGCTGGCCGCGAAGGCGCCCATCTGCAGCGCGCTGAAGGCGCCGAAATCGGTGGCGGTCAGCGCCTTGATCTGCGTGGCACTCAACGCCGCGATCTGATCGGTGGTCAGGGCGGCGATATCGGCGGAGGACATGGGCAAGACGGGCCTGGTTTCGAGGACCGGGCCAGTCTAGAAACCGCCAGTGCGGCCGATGTCGGCAGTAAGGGGGCGTCCACCGGCCTGTTCACCGGCTGGACACGTTCGACCGTGCGGATCGCACGGCCGGGGCCTCAATCGTGCCGGTCGGGGGTGGCCGGGTCCTGCGTCTGCAGGTGCACCTCGCCGTACCAGGCCTGGGCCTGGGTGCCCGTGTTGTCGGCGTCGGTCATCAGCGCGACCGAGCGCAGCGCGCCCGGCGCCTCACCGAAGGCCCGCCGGAAGTCGGCGGCCAGATCGCGCCGGTGGTCACGCCAGCGGCCCAGGCCGGCGGCGCCGGATTCGACGACGATCTTGCGGATGCGGTCGCTGTGCGGGCTGACGATCACGCTGTCCACCGGCAGCACCGGATCCCAGACATAGGCCAGCGTGGCATAGGGCGGCTCCTCGCCGCTGAGCGCGCGCGCCAGCTCGAACTTCAGCCGCGTGGCCAGTGGCAGGCGTTCGCTGTCGCCATCGAAGGCGAACAGCAGCCGGGCGGGGGCGTCGGTGCGTCCGCGCTGGTCGACCCGCGCCTCGCCGATCAGCGCCGGGACCCACCAGGAGAAGCTGACGGTGCCCAGCGCCTGCGGGGGGCAGGCCCAGGGCCGCCGCCACAGGCTGGCCGAGCGGTCGGCCTGTGCATGCCAGGCCGCGCGCCCGTCGTGGTCGGCACGGCGGTAGCGGGTGGCCGCCTTGCCGGGCAGGCGCACCGCGCGCCAGCCGTCGGCATCGGCGGGGGCGTCGCTGTCCTGGGGTGGTGCGGGGCGCGTCGCGGGGAGGGTCGGGCCGGTGGCCTGGGGCTCGGCCTCCGGATCGTCGAGCGGTGGCAGCACGAGGGCCTCGGTCTCGGCGTCGGTCCTGGCCGGGGCCGAGGCCGGAGCGGGCAGGGCCGTCGAGGGGCCCCGTGCGGTCGGCCCATCGGGGGGTGCATCGGGGGGTGCATCGGACGGGCGGGCGGCGGCGGCGCCGGTCCACAGCAGGGTCGCGGCGACCAGGGCGGTGATCCGTCGCGCCGTGGGCCGTCCGGTCGGGTCGGGTCGAGGCCCGGGGGCGAGCGGGCGGCAGGGCAGCGGGTACGGCGGGTGCATCGGGCGGATGGCGAAGCGATGGCGGGGGCAGGTGGTGCGGCGGCGGCGGCGGCGCGCAGCATAGGGCGTGGAGCGGCGGGCCGACCTGCGGGTTCCCCGGATGCGGCGTGCGGGGTGCGGGTGGCGGTCCTCCGTCGGATCTCCGTCCGGTGCGGGCCGGCGGCCGGGCCTCGGGCACGGAATCCCGTGTGCCTGCCGCCGCGTCCGCTCGCCCTGTCCCAGGGTGACACAGGGCGGGCCGCGGCCGGTGGGCGCCTGGCATGCCATGTGCTGTGCAGCGGTCCATGCGAGTCGCCGTCCGCCGTCCCCCGCAGGTCCGTCCGACCGGACCGGTGGCCGGCCGTGTCTGCCGGGCCCCGCGGTGGCGCGCCCTGGCCGGCGGGCTGCTGCTGGTGCTGGCCGGCACCGGATCGCCCGCCGTCCGCGCCCAGCCCTGGATGGAGGATGCGTCGACGCTCGAACGCATCCGCCAGACCGGCACCCTCAGCCTCGGCCACCGCGAGTCCTCGGTGCCGTTCTCTTACTACGACGGGCGGCGCCAGGTCGTCGGCTACTCGCACGAGCTGATGATGCGTCTGGTCGAGCCGATCAAGCGCGAGCTGCGCCTGCCGGCACTGACCATCAAGCTGGTGCCGCTGACCGCGCAGAACCGCCTGCCGCTGCTGCTCAACGGCACGGTCGATCTCGAATGCGGCTCGACCACGCACAACCGGGATCGTGAACGGCAGGTCGCCTTCTCGAACTCGATCTTCGTCGTCGGCACGCGGCTGCTGGTGCGCCGCGGCAGCCCGATCCGCGACTTCGCCGACCTGAAGGACCCCAAGGGCCGTCGCGTGCTGGTGACCGCCGGCACCACGTCCGAACGCCTGCTGCGCACCTATGCCGAGCGCGAGCGCCTGCCGGCGCTGCAGGTGCTGGTGGCCAAGGACCACGGCGAGGCCTTCAGCCGCCTGGAGCGTGGCGAGGCCGCGGCCTTCATGATGGACGACGCCCTGCTGTGGGGCCTGCGTGCCCGTGCCCAGCAGCCCGCGGACTGGGAGGTCGTCGGCACGCCGATGTCCACCGAGGTCTATGCCTGCGCGATGCGCCAGGGCGACGCCCGCTTCAAGCGCGTGATCGACGAGGCGCTGGCGCAGCTGATGCGCGACGGCGACGCGCTGCGCATCTACCAGCGCTGGTTCCAGCGGCCGATCCCGCCTCACGGCATGAACCTGAACTGGCCTCCCTCACCTGATCTGCTGGTGCTCTATGGCCAGCCCGATGACCGGCCGCGTGACTGATCCCGTCGCCCACGGCCGACCCGCGGGGCCGCGGCCCGGTGCCCACCCGGCGCCGGTCGCCCGGTCCTGATCCTGTTCCCCTGAACCCTGACGTACACCATGAGACTGCTGTCCTCCCTGTCTTTCGCCGGCGTGCTGAAGTCGCTGGCCGGTGCGCTGGCCGCCCTGGGTCTGGCCGCGGCCGTCCAGGCCCAGGCCGTCAAGCCGCAGGTGATGCTGCTGGCCACCGGCGGCACCATCGCCGGCGCGGGCGCCACGGCCGCCAACAGCGCGTCCTACCAGGCGGCCAAGGTGCCGGTGGACAAGCTGATCGCCGGTGTGCCCGAGCTGGCCGGCGTGGCCCAGGTGCGTGGCGAGCAGGTGTTCCAGATCGCCAGCGAGAGCTTCACCAACGAGCACCTGCTGACGCTGGGTCAGCGCGTGGCCGCGCTGGCCGTTCAAGCCGACGTGCAGGGCATCGTCATCACCCACGGCACCGACACGCTGGAGGAGACCGCGTACTTCCTGCACCTGAGCGTGCACACCGACAAGCCGGTGGTGCTGGTCGGCTCGATGCGTCCGGGCACCGCGCTGTCGGCCGATGGCGCGCTGAACCTGCTGAACGCCGTCACCGTGGCCGCCGATGCATCGGCCCGCGGCAAGGGCGTGCTGGTGGTGATGAACGACGAGATCCACACCGGCCGCGACGTCACCAAGATGGTCAACATCAAGACCGAGGCGTTCAAGAGCCCCTGGGGCCCGCTGGGCATGGTCGTCGAGGGCAAGAGCCACTGGTTCCGCGCGCCGGTCAAGCGCCACACCACCGGCTCGGAGTTCGACATCACGCGCATCCGCACGCTGCCGCGCGTGGACATCGCCTACGGCCACGGCAACGTCGGCGACACCGCCTACAAGGCCTTCGCCGCGGCGGGGGCCAAGGCCGTCATCCATGCGGGCACCGGCAACGGCTCGGTGGCCGCGGGCGTGGTGCCTGCGCTGCGTGAGCTGCGGGCCCAGGGCGTGCAGATCGTGCGTTCGGCGCGGGTGGTCGGCGGTGGCTTCGTGATCCGCAACGCGGAGCAGCCCGACGACCAGTACGACTGGGTCGCCGCCCACGATCTGAACCCTCAGAAGGCGCGTATCCTGACGATGCTGGCCCTGAGCCAGGGCGCCGACAGCAAGACGCTGCAGCGCCAGTTCATGGAGTACTGATCCGCCGTATCCCGTGCGCCTTCCGGCGCGCACGGCCACCGGCCGTCGCGCACCAGGGGCCCAACCCCGTTCCTGCGCGGTCCGTACCGCACCTTCCTCCCTGGAGACCTTGATGAGCCTGAAGACCCCCGTTCTCGCTGCCCTGGCCGTCGCCGCCGCCCTGTCCGCCGGCACCGCCACCGCCGACACGCTGAAGAAGATCAAGGACAGCGGCTCGATCACGCTGGGCGTGCGCGAGTCCTCCGGCGCGCTGGCCTACACGCTGGGCAACGGCAAGTACGTCGGCTTCCACACCGAGATGGCCGAGCGCATTGCGCTCGATCTGCAGAAGCAGCTGGGCCTGAAGGAGCTGAAGATCGTCTACCAGCCGGTGACCTCGCAGAACCGGATCCCGCTGGTGACCAACGGCACCGTCGACCTGGAATGCGGCTCGACCACCAACAACGTCGCGCGCCAGAAGGACGTCGCCTTCGCCGTCACCACCTACGTCGAGGAAGTGCGCATCGCCGTCAAGGCCAACTCGGGCATCACCAGCATCGCCCAGCTCAACGGCAAGAAGGTCGCCACCACCACCGGCACCACCAGCGTGCAGCTGCTGCGCAAGCATGAGCGCGGTGCCGGCGTGAACTTCGAGGAGGTCTACGGCAAGGACCACGCCGACAGCTTCCTGAACCTGGAAAGCGGCCGTGCCGACGCCTTCGTGATGGACGGCCAGATCCTGGCCGGCAACATCGCGCGTTCGAAGAACCCGGCCGACTACAAGATCGTCGGCGAGGTGCTCAACGTCGAGCCGATCGCCTGCATGCTGCGCAAGGACGACGCGGCCTTCAAGAAGGCGGTCGACGACAGCATCGGCGGCCAGATCAAGGCCGGCTCGCTGGCCAAGCTCTACGACAAGTGGTTCATGCAGCCGATCCCGCCGGCCAACGCCAAGGTCGGTCTGCCGGCCTCCGACGCCACCAAGGCGGCCTGGGCCAGCCCGAACGACAAGCCGGCCGAGGACTACGCCAAGAAGTGATCCCCCGGCGCACGTCCGCGTGCGCCTGAGGCCCGGGGTGACGGCGCACGCGCGCCGCACCACCGGACCCTGACCATCAGAATGAGGAGGCCGCCCGTGTCGAGCTGGGACTGGCAGGTGTTCTGCAGGAGCACCATCGAAGGCAGCGACGTCGCCGGCTGCTTCGGCAAGGACGGCGACATCACCTACCTGGACTGGCTGCTGTCGGCCTGGGGCTGGACACTGTCGGTGTCCGTGCTGGCGCTCGCGCTGGCGCTGGTGGTGGGCACGCTGATCGGCATCCTGCGCACGGTGCCGCACAAGGGGCTGGCCTTCTTCGGTGAGGCCTGGACGGAGCTGTTCCGCAACATTCCGCTGCTGGTGCAGATCATGCTGTGGTACCACGTGCTGCCGCAGCTGATCCCGCCGCTGAAGGACGTGCCCGGCTTCGTGCTGGTGGTCTTCGCGCTCGGCTTCTTCACCTCGGCCCGCGTGTCCGAGCAGGTGCGCGCCGGCATCCAGAGCCTGCCGCGCGGCCAGCGCAACGCCGGCCTGGCCATGGGCATGACGCTGCCGCAGACCTACCGTCACGTGCTGCTGCCGATGGCGCTGCGCATCGTGATCCCGCCGCTGACGTCCGAATCGATGGGCATCATCAAGAACTCGGCCGTGGCCTTCGCCGTCTCGGTGGCCGAGCTCACGATGTTCGCGATGCAGTCGACCGAGGAGACCTCGCGCAACTTCGAGATCTACCTCGCCGTCACCGGCCTGTACTTCATCTCGGCGCTGCTGGTCAACCGCGTGGCGCTGCTGATCGAGGCCCGGCTGCGCATCCCCGGCACCATCGGATCGACCGGAGGCCGCTGATGCAGCTCGACTACTCCTTCCTCACCGGCCAGGTGCTGGCCGACTTCGTCCTCAAGGGCTTCCTGTTCTCGATCCAGCTGACGCTGGTGGCCATGCTCGGCGGCATCGCGCTGGGCACGGTGCTGGCGCTGATGCGCCTGTCGTCGAACAAGTGGCTGCAGGCGCCGGCGGCCTTCTACGTCAACACCATGCGGTCGATCCCGCTGGTGATGGTGATCCTGTGGTTCTTCCTGCTGATCCCGCTGGCCACCGGCCGTCCGCTGGGCGCGGAATGGTCGGCCATGATCACCTTCACGCTGTTCGAGGCGGCCTACTATGCCGAGATCATGCGTGCGGGCATCCAGAGCGTGCCGCGGGGTCAGGTGCATGCAGGTTATGCGATGGGCATGACCTACGGCCAGACCATGCGTCTGGTGGTGCTGCCGCAGGCCTTCCGCAACATGCTGCCGGTGCTGCTGACGCAGACCATCATCCTGTTCCAGGACACCTCGCTGGTCTACGCGATCGGCGCCTATGACCTGCTCAAGGGTTTCGAGGTCGCCGGAAAGAACTTCAACCGCCCGATCGAGACCTACCTCGTCGCCGCGGTCGTCTACTTCGCCATCTGCTTCTCGCTGTCGATGCTGGTCAAGCGCCTGCAGTCGCGCATTGCGATCATCCGCTGATCCGGAGCCCCTCATGATCGAGATCAAGAACGTTTCCAAGTGGTACGGCAGCTTCCAGGTGCTGACCGACTGCACGACGACCATCCGCAAGGGCGAGGTGGTCGTGGTCTGCGGCCCGTCGGGCTCGGGCAAGTCCACGCTGATCAAGACCGTCAACGCGCTGGAGCCGATCCAGCAGGGCGACATCGTCGTCGACGGCACCAGCATCACCGCGCCGGGCACCGATCTGCCGAAGCTGCGCTCGCGCGTGGGCATGGTGTTCCAGCACTTCGAGCTGTTTCCGCATCTGTCGGTGACCGAGAACCTGACCATCGCGCAGGTCAAGGTGCTGGGCCGCAGCCTCGATGACGCCAAGGCGCGCGGGCTGAAGATGCTCGAACGCGTCGGCCTGTCCGCGCACAAGGACAAGTTCCCCGGCCAGCTCTCCGGCGGCCAGCAGCAGCGCGTGGCGATCGCGCGCGCGCTGTCGATGGACCCGATCGTGATGCTGTTCGACGAGCCGACCTCGGCGCTCGACCCGGAGATGGTCGGCGAGGTGCTCGACGTGATGGTGCAGCTGGCCAACGAGGGCATGACCATGATGTGCGTGACCCACGAGATGGGCTTCGCGCGCAAGGTCAGCCACCGCGTGATCTTCATGGACGCCGGCAAGATCGTCGAGGACTGCACCCGCGACGACTTCTTCGGCAAGCCCGAGGCCCGCTCGCCGCGTGCCAAGGACTTCCTGTCGAAGATCCTGCAGCACTGAGCCCGGTTCCGGCGGTGGTCGCGCCGCAGGCGCGTGAACGGGCGTGGCCGTCGCGCCGCGTCACAATGCCCGCGATGGCCCTCGAACTCGCGTTCCACGGACCGCCCCGTCCCCGCCAGCGCGCGTTCCGCGTGCTGGCGGGGACGGTCGCGGCCATCGCCGCCGTCATCTTCGGCGGCTGGATCGGCTACACCGTCAGCGCCCACCAGGGGCGGCAGACCTTGCGTGGCGAGTCCGACCATCGGCTCGACCTGTTCGCCGCCGCCATCGAGAGCCGCGTGCGCCGCCTGGAGCACGTGCCGGCCACCGTGCAGTTCAGCAGCGAGGTGCTGGCCCTGCTGCGCCAGCCCGACGATCCGCGCCGCGCGGCCACGGCCGGGGCCTCGCTGGCACGGCTCAATGCCCATCTGGGCTCGCTGGCGATCTTCGTGCTCGACGAGCGCGGCACCGTGCTGGCCTCCAGCCAGCGCCCGGCCCGCAACGGCGCGCCGCTGCTGCGCGACGACAGCACGCCGGGCCAGGAGCTGGCCTACCGGCCGTACTTCCTGGACGCGCTGGCTGGCCGGGTCGGCCGCCACTTCGCGCTCGGCGCCGATGGCGGCGAGCCGGGCTACTTCGTCTCGCATCCGATCCGTGATGGCGCGCGGGTGGTCGGCGTGGCGGCGATCAAGATCAGCCTCGCGCCGGTCGACGACGTGTGGGAGATGCTGGGCACGCCGGCGCTGCTGGTCGATGCCAACCAGGTCGTCATCCTGTCCTCGCAGCCGGACTGGCGCTACACGACGCTCGCGGATCTGCCGCTCGAACAGCGCGTCGATCTGCGCATCAACCGCATGTACGGCGACGTGCAGCTGCGGCGCTTTCCGCTGCCGGTCGACTACAGCGTCGATGAGGAGAGCCAGGCCATCGAGGGCGAACTCGACCTCCAGCCGACCCTGCCGACGCGCGGCGGCTCCGGCATGCTGGTGCTCGGCCGGGCGCTCGACGGCATGGACTGGCGGGTGCTGATGTTCGCCGACCTGCGTCCGGTGCGCGCCCAGGCCCTGCGCGCCAGCCTGATGAGCGCGGTGGCGGTGGCCTTCGTCGAGCTGCTGGCGCTGTACCTGGCCCAGCGCCGGCGCCTGGTGCGCCAGCGCCTGGAGGCCCAGCAGCTGCTGCAGCGGGCCAATGCCGAGCTGGAGCACAAGGTCGCCCGCCGCACCCGCGCGCTGACCGAGACCAATGCCCGCCTGCGGCGCGAGGTGGCCGAGCGCCAGCAGGCCGAGCAGACGCTGCGCGCGGCGCAGAACGAGCTGGTCCATGCCGGCAAGATGGCGGTGCTGGGCCAGCTGGCCACCGGCATCACCCATGAGCTGACCCAGCCGCTGGGCGCCATCCGCACGCTGTCGGGCAATGCCAGCGAGTTCCTGCGCCGCGGCGATCTGCAGGCCGTCGGCGGCAACCTCGGCATCATCGCCCGCCTGGCCGACCAGATGGGCGGCATCATCCATCCGCTCAAGAGCTTCGGCCGCAAGAGCCTGCCGCAGCCGGTGGCCACCGACGTGGCCCAGGCGCTGGCCAATGCGCTGTTCCTCTACGACCAGCGCATCCGCCGCATGGGCGTGCGGCTGGACAACCGGTGTGCGGCCGCGGCGGCCGGCCTGCCGCGCGTCTGGTGCGATCCCAACCGTCTGGAACAGGTGCTGATCAACCTGGTCGGCAATGCGCTCGACGCGATGCAGACCACGGCCGAGGACGCCCGCCGGCTGGTGCTCGACGCGCAGCTGGTGCACGACCTGGGCGAGGCCGAGCCGCGCCTGCTGCTGTCGGTCAGCGACAGCGGCCCCGGCTTCGACGAGGCCACGCGGGCCCATCTGTTCGAGCCCTTCTACACCACCAAGCCGGCCGGTGCCGGCCTCGGTCTGGGTCTGGCGATCTCGCGCGACATCGTGCGCGAGTTCGGCGGCGAGATCACGGCCGTCGTCGCCGAGGGCGGCGGCGCCCGCTTCGAGCTGCGCCTGCCGCTGGCGCCCGAGGGCGCGGCCCTCGCTGCGCCCGCCTTGCCGCCTGCCTTGTCGCCCGCCGCGGGCCTGATCGGGGGCGGCGGTCTGATCGGCGCCGGCCCGCCCGTTCCTGCTGCCCTACAGTCCCACCATGAGCCCTGAACTGACGGTCCTGCTGGTCGAGGACGATCCCCACGTGCAACTGGGTTGCCTGCAGGCCCTGCAGCTGGCCGGCTACCGCACGCAGGCGGTCGACAGCGCCGAGCAGGCGCGCCCGCTGCTGGCGGCCGGCTATGCCGGCATCGTCGTCACCGACATGCGCCTGCCCGGCGCCGACGGCCTGAACCTGATCCGCGAGTGCCATGCGCTCGATCCCGAGCTGCCGGTCATCATGATCACCGGCCATGGCGACGTGAGCCTGGCGGTCGAGGCCATGCGCAGCGGCGCCTACGACTTCATCCCCAAGCCCTTCTCGCCCGAGGTCTTCGTCGAGACCGTCAAGCGCGCGCTCGACAAGCGCCGGCTGACGCTGGAGGTGGCCGCGCTCAAGCGCGCGCTGGCCGACCGCGAGAGCCTGGCCGGGCAGCTGGTGGGCATCTCGCCGCAGATCGTCAAGGTGCGCCAGCTGGTCTCCGAGGTGGCCGACACGCCGGTCGACGTGCTGATCCACGGCGAGACCGGCACCGGCAAGGAGGTCGTCGCCCGCGCGCTGCACGAGCACTCGCGGCGCAAGTCCGGCGCCTATGTGGCGCTGAACTGCGGCGGCCTGCCCGACAACCTGATCGACAGCGAGCTGTTCGGCCACGAGGCCGGCGCCTTCACCGGCGCGCAGAAGCGGCGCATCGGCAAGATCGAGCATGCGAATGCCGGCACGCTGTTCCTCGACGAGCTGGAGTCGATGCCGTTGCCGGTGCAGATCAAGCTGCTGCGCGTGCTGCAGGAGCGCCAGGTCGAGCGCCTGGGCGCCAACAACGGCCTGCCGGTGGACGTGCGCGTGGTCGCCGCGACCAAGGACGATCTGCTGGCGCGGGCCCGCGAGGGCAGCTTCCGGGCCGATCTGTACTACCGGCTCAACGTGATCACGATCGAGCTGCCGCCGCTGCGTGAGCGGCGCGAGGACATCCCGCTGCTGCTCGAACACTTCCTGCTGCTGGCCGCCAGCCGCTACGCGCGGCCGCAGCCCACCGTCAGCAGCGCGCAGCTGCACCGGTTGATGTCGCACGACTGGCCGGGCAACGTCCGCGAGCTGCGCAACGTCGCCGACTGTCTGGTGCTGGGCGTGGCCAAGGAGCCCTTGCTGCCGGCCGCGCCGTTGCCGCCGGCGCCCGACGGCGGCGTGACGGCCCTGGCCGATGCCGGTGGCTACGGCCTGCCGAGCAACGGTGGGGCCTCGCTGGGCGAGCTGGTCGACGGCTACGAGCGCAGCCTGATCGCCGACGAGCTCAAGCGCCAGGAGCACAACATCACCCGCACCGCCAAGGCCCTGCGCATGGCCAAGACCACGCTGGCCGACAAGATCCGCAAGCACGGCCTGCAGGCGGGGGACTGAGGCGGGCGGGCCGCGGGCCATCCGCGGTCCGGGTGCCGTCAGACGGCGCCCGGTGGGGCAGCCTGGTGTCCGGTGTAGGCCCGGGGTGTGCCCGGTCTGCCCGCCGATCTGCGCCTTCAGTCGGCGCTGCGCTCCGCCGCGCCGGTGACCGCCGGGCGGGCGCGCTCGGTGGCGGGCAGCACCTGTGATTCCAGTGCGCCCAGGGCATGGCCGACGCCGGTGACGGTGGCGCTGGCGGCATCGGCCGCCGCCTGGGCGGCCGCACCCGCGACCGCGCCGGCCGTGCCCACCACGCTGACGACCTCCAGCCGGGCCGTGGTCACCCCGCGCTGGACGAAGCCGAGCAGCTCGGCGGCCGCGCGCGAGACATCGGCCACCCGGCGGCCGGCGAACGGGCCGCGGTCATTGACGCGCAGCACCGTGGTGCGCTGGTTCTGCAGATTGGTCACCCGGACCTGGGTGCCGAAGGGCAGATCGGGATGGGCCATCGTCAGCTCGCCGTTGTCCATGCGCTCGCCGTTGGCCGTGCGACGGCCGTGGAAGCGCTGGGCATAGAAGCTGATCGGCCCTTCGGCCGCCGTCGTGGTGGCCACGGCCTTGGGCTTGGCGCGCCGGGTGGCGGGCGCATCCGCCGCCCATGCCGCATGCCCGCCGGCGGCGCCGAGCAGGGCGACCAGCACGGCCATCCGCGACCAGACCCGAAGTCCGGGGCGAGAGGGCAGGGCAGACAGAGGCATCAACGGCATTCCGGCAGGTCAAAGGTCCTCTATCGTAGCCGGTCCGCGTGACCGCGATCCGCGCCAGTGGCCGGCCTTGACCCGGCGGTCCCCGCGACCGGCCGCCGATTGGCAGAATCCGGCCACACGCCCAGGAGCCTTCCCCATGCCCTTCGACTTCGACCGCATCGCCCGCACCGAGCTGATCCCGCTGCTGTCGCGCGCGCCCAAGGCCGAGCTGCACATCCACATCGAGGGCTCGCTCGAGCCGGAGCTGATCTTCGCGCTGGCGCAGCGCAACGGCGTGGCCCTGCCGTATGCCGACGTCGAGGCGCTGCGCGCGGCCTATGCCTTCACCGACCTGCAGAGCTTCCTCGACATCTACTACGCCGGCGCCAGCGTCCTGCTGCAGGAGGACGACTTCCACGACATGGCCTGGGCCTACTTCCTCAAGGCGCAGGCCGACCACGTGGTCCATGCCGAGCTGTTCTTCGACCCGCAGACCCACACCGCGCGCGGCGTCGACACCGGTGTCGTGATCCGTGGCCTGAAGCGCGCCTGCGACCGCGCGCAGGCCGAGCTCGGCATCTCCTCGGCGCTGATCCTGTGCTTCCTGCGCCACCTGTCCGAGGACGAGGCGCTGGCCACGCTGGAGGCCGCGCTGCCCTGGCGCGAGCACTTCATCGGCGTCGGCCTCGACAGCAGCGAGCGCGGTCATCCGCCGGAGAAGTTCGCCCGCGTCTTCGCCCGTGCGGCCGAGCTCGGCCTGCACCGCGTCGCCCATGCCGGCGAGGAGGGGCCGCCGGCCTATGTCGAGAGCGCGCTCGACGTGCTCAAGGTCGAGCGCATCGACCACGGCGTGCGCAGCGTCGAGAGCCCGGCCCTGATCGAGCGCCTGGCCCGCGAGGGCGTGCCGCTGACGGTCTGCCCGCTGTCGAACATCAAGCTGTGCGTGTTCCGCCACATGGCCTACCACAGCATGCCGGCGCTGCTGGCACTGGGCTGCAAGCCGACGGTCAACAGCGACGATCCGGCCTATTTCGGCGGTTATCTGAACGACAACTTCGTCGCGCTGTTCGAGGCGCTGCCGCAGCTGGGTGCGCGCGAGGCCTACGCGCTGCTGCGCAACAGCTTCGAGGCGTCCTTCGTGCCGGCCGAGCGCAAGGGCGCGTGGATGGCCGAGCTCGACGCGGTGTTCGCCCAGGCGGCAGCCTGAAGCTCCTCGGCGCCCGGCCCGACGGCCGTCGCGCCGGGCGCGCGCCGCCAGCCTGCGCGGCCCTCAGGCCCGCATCAGCGTGCTCTTGCCGAACAGGCTCTCGATCAGGTCGACGGCCAGCTCGGCGGTCTGGTTGCGCAGGTCGAGCGCGGGGTTGAGCTCCATCACGTCGAGACTGGCCAGGCGGCCGGTGTCGGCGATCATCTCCATGCACAGCTGGGCCTCGCGGTAGGTCGGCCCGCCGCGCACGGTGGTGCCCACGCCCGGCGCGATGTCGGGGTCCAGGAAGTCGACGTCGAAGCTCACGTGCAGATGGGTGTTCGCGTCGAGCGTGGCCAGCGCCAGCTCCATCGCGTGGCGCATGCCGTGCTCGTCGATGAAGCGCATGTCGAAGACCTCGAGGCCGACCTCGTGGACGAAGCGCTTCTCGCCCGGATCGACCGAGCGGATGCCGATCTGGCGCACCCACTTCGGATCGATCGCCGGCACCGCGCCCGACATCTCGACCAGCGCCTGCGGGCCGTGCCCGCACAGGCAGGCCACCGGCATGCCGTGCAGGTTGCCGCTGGGCGTCAGGGCGCTGGTGTTGAAGTCGGCGTGGGCGTCCAGCCACAGCACGCGCAGCTTGCGGCCGCGCTCGCGGCAATGGCGGGCCACGGCGCTGATCGAGCCCAGGCCCAGGCAGTGGTCGCCGCCCAGCAGGATGGGCAGGCGGTCGGCGCGCAGCTCGGCCAACATCGCGTCGTGCACGGCCTGGTTCCAGGCGGTGACCTCGGCCAGATGGCGGTAGCCGCCTTCGGGCGGCAGCCAGGGGTTGGCCGGCCCGGCGAGGTTGCCGCGGTCGGCCACTTCCAGGCCGTGCGCGGCCAGGGTGGCGGCGATGCCGGCCACGCGCAGCGCCTCGGGGCCCATGCTGGCGCCGCGGGCGCCGGCGCCGATGTCGGTCGGCGCGCCGATCAGGCTGATCTGTCGGATGCTCATGCCGCGATGGTAGGGCCGGCCGTGGCGTGCCCGCCCTCAGACGTCCTCGGCGTGGCGCTTGGGGTCGTCGGGCGGCAGGTCGAAGCCGTAGTGGGCCGACAGCGCGGCCCAGGCCTCCTCGGCGGTCTCGACGAAGCGGAACAGGCCCAGGTCGCCGGGGCTGATCATGCCGGTGTCCACCAGGTGATCGAAGTTCAGCAGCTTCTCCCAGAAGGCCCGGCCGAACAGCAGGATGGGCCGGCGGCGGCTCTTGCCGGTCTGGATGAGGGTCATCGTCTCGAACAGCTCGTCGAGCGTGCCGAAGCCGCCGGGGAAGCACACCAGCGCGATGCTGCGCATCACGAAGTGCATCTTGCGCAACGCGAAGTAGTGGAACTGGAAGCACAGCTCCGGCGTGATGTACGGATTGGGCTCCTGTTCGTGCGGCAGCACGATGTTCAGTCCGATGCTCTTGCCGCCGATCTCGTGTGCGCCGCGGTTGCCGGCCTCCATGATGCCGGGGCCGCCGCCGGTGACGACGTAGATCGGCTCGTCCAGCGTGCGCGAGCGTTCGGTGACCAGCGCGGCGAAGCGGCGCGCCTCCTCGTAGTAACGGCTCATGCCGACGGCGGCCTCGGCGCGGCGCACCGCGTCGGCATCCCCGGTGGCCTGGGCGGCGGCCAGGCGCTGCTGCGCCACGTCGGCCGGCAGGATGCGGGCGCTGCCGAACATCACGATCGTCGCCGTCACGCCCTGCTCGGCCATCACCAGCTCGGGCTTGAGCAGCTCCAGCTGCATGCGCACCGGCCGCAACTCCTCGCGCACGAGGAAGTCGGCGTCCGTGAAGGCCAGGCGGTAGGCGCTTTCCGGTCCGTCGTAGCGGCCATGGCGGGTGCGCTCGACGGCGGCAGCCTCCTGTTCGGCGCTGGGGAAGTTGCGGGCGTGGAGCTCGGCCGGGCGGGCCGGCTCGCCGGCGGGGGGCAGGGCGTTCGGTGCGATGTCGTTCGGCATGGGATCCAGCTTACGCGCAAAGCGGGGCGACTTACCATCGCCGACCATGACATCCCCTGCCGCTGCGTCCACACCGTCGTTCGATCCTGCGTCGCTGCAGGCCATCACGCTCGATCTCGACGACACCCTGTGGCCGGTCTGGCCGGCCATCGACCGTGCCGAGGCCGTGCTGCACGACTGGTTGCGCGTCCACGCCCCGGCCACCGCCGCCCGTCACGACACGGCCGCGCTGCGCCGCCTGCGCGAGGCGGTGGCGCTGGAGCGGCCCGACTGGGTCCGGGCCCACGACCTGGGCGCCATGCGGCTGGAGAGCATCCGCCGCGCGCTGGTCGCCGCCGGTGACGATCCGGCACTGGCCGCGCCGGCCTTCGAGCTCTTCCTCGAGCACCGCCAGCGCGTCGATCTCTACCCCGATGTGCTGCCGGCGCTGCGCCGCCTGGCCGCGCGCTGGCCGCTGGTCGCGCTGTCCAACGGCAATGCCGACATCCAGCGCGTGCCGGGCATCGGTGAGCTCTTCGTCGGCGCGGTCAGTGCTTTCCGGCTGGGCTGCGGCAAGCCCGAGGCGGCCGCCTTCGAGGCCGCCTGCGCCGTCGTCGGTGCCGCTCCGGCCCGCACGCTGCATGTCGGCGACGATGCCGCGCTGGACGTCGATGGCGCCCTCGACGCCGGCCTGCAGGCGGCCTGGGTGGAGCGGGTCGACGGCCTGCGGCCGCCGCGTGGGCAGCCGCAGCATCGGGTGGCCGACCTGTTGACGCTGGCGCAGCGGCTGGGGGTCTGAGCCCGTTCGCGGACCGATCCGGACCTCGGTCGCCGCTCCCGGCGCGGCGGCGGATGCCACCGCGCGACCGGACACCCGCAGGTGCGTCACAGGCTTCACGCCGGCGGCCCGCAGACGCCCCGCGTGGCGGTCTTATACTGACGCATCACAGGCGACACGCGGCCGTCATGGGCTGCAGGCAGGGCGAGATGAAGGGCAAATTGAAGGTGGCAGGCCTGTTGGCCGTCGGTGCCGTGGCCGGTGCCTTGACCACCTTGCAGTTGCAGGCCAATGCGCGCAACCAGCTCGCGCCGCTGCCGCTCGAAGAGCTGCAGCAGCTCGCGGCCGTCTTCGGCATGGTCAAGAGCGACTACGTCGACCCGGTCGACGAGAAGAAGCTGATCTCCGACGCCATCGGCGGCATGGTCGCGGGGCTGGATCCGCATTCGGTCTACTTCGACAAGAAGACCTTCAAGGAATTCCGCGAGGGCACGACCGGCAAGTTCGTCGGGGTCGGCATCGAGATCGGCATGGAAGACGGCCTGGTCAAGGTCGTCTCGCCGATCGAGGGGTCGCCGGCCTTCCGCGCCGGCTTGAAGCCCGGTGATCTGGTGACCCGCATCGATGACGTGCCGGTCAAGGGTCTGACCATGGACCAGGCCGTCAAGCGCATGCGTGGCGAGCCCGGCACCAAGGTCGTGCTGACCCTCTTCCGCAAGGACGAGAACCGCAGCTTCCCCGTCACCATCGTGCGCGAGGAGATCCGCGTGCAGAGCGTGCGCGCCAAGATGGCCGAGCCCGGATTCGGCTGGGTGCGCGTCACGCAGTTCCAGGACCGCACGGTCGAGGACTTCGTGCGCAAGGTCGAGGAGCTCTACAAGGCCGATCCGAAGCTCAAGGGCCTGGTGCTGGACCTGCGCAATGACCCGGGCGGCCTGCTCGAGGGCGCGGTCGCGCTGTCGGCGGCTTTCCTGCCGGCCGAGGCGGTGGTGGTGTCCACCAACGGCCAGGTCGCTGAATCCAAGGCCACGTTCAAGGCGTCGCCCGACTACTACGTGCGCCGTGGCGGGCCCGATCCGCTGCGCCGTCTGCCGGCCGCGCTGAAGAACGTGCCGCTGGTGGTGCTGGTCAACGAGGGCTCGGCCTCGGCGAGCGAGATCGTCGCCGGTGCGCTGCAGGATCACAAGCGCGCGACCATCATGGGCGCGCAGACCTTCGGCAAGGGCTCCGTGCAGACGGTGCGCCCGCTGTCGGCCGACACCGCGCTGAAGATCACGACCGCGCGCTACTACACGCCGAGCGGCCGCAGCATCCAGGCCAAGGGCATCGTGCCCGACCTGTGGATCGACGAGACCGCCGAAGGCAATGTCTTCGCCGCCTTGCGCACCCGCGAGGCCGATCTCGAGAAGCATCTCGCCAACGGCCCCGAGGCCAAGGACGAGGCGCGCGAGAAGGCCCGCGAGGAAGCCCGCAAGAAGCTCGAGGAGCTGACCGCCAAGGCCGGCAAGGAAGGCCCGAAGCCGCTGCCCGACTTCGGCTCGGCCGAGGACTGGCCGCTGATCCAGGCCCTGAACCAGCTCAAGGGCAAGCCGGTGGCCGTCAGCAAGACGCTGTCGGAGCGCAAGGCCGCTGTCGACGACGATGCGGCCGGTACGCCACCGGCGGCGCCGGGCGCACGCCGTTGAGTCCGCGACGCCGGCGCGCGGGCCCGTCGTGCCGCGCTGCGGCCTTCACCTGAAGGCCGCCGCATGAACGACGATCAGCTGCTGCGCTACTCGCGCCACATCCTGCTCGACGACATCGGCATCGAGGGCCAACAGCGCCTGCTCGACGGCCATGCGCTGGTCGTCGGTGCGGGCGGGCTGGGTTCGCCGGTGGCCCTCTACCTGGGCACGGCCGGGGTCGGCCGCATCACGGTGGCGGACCATGACCACGTGGACGTGACCAACCTGCAGCGCCAGATCGCGCACAGCCTGGCCCGGATCGGCCGGCCCAAGGCCGAGTCGGTGCGTGAGAGCATCGCCGCCATCAATCCGGACGTGCAGGTCGATGCGGTCGTGCTGCGGGCCGATGCGCCATGGCTGGACCGTGCGGTGGCCGAGGCCGACGTGGTGCTGGATTGCAGCGACAACTTCCGCACCCGTCATGCCGTCAATGCCGCCTGCGTGCGCCATCGCAAGCCGCTGGTCTCGGGCGCCGCGATCGGCTTCGACGGCCAGATCGCGGTCTACGATGTCCGGACGCCGGGCCAGCCCTGCTATGCCTGTCTGTTCCCCGCCGACAGCACGGTCGAGGAGGTGCGGTGCGCGACCATGGGCGTGTTCGCCCCTCTGGTCGGCATCATCGGCAGCGTGCAGGCGGCCGAGGCGCTGAAGCTGCTGGCCGGCATCGGCAGTTCACTGGCCGGGCGGCTGCAGTTGCTCGATGCCCGGCGCATGGAGTGGACCGAGCTCAAGCTCGCGGCCCAGCCCACGTGTGCGGTCTGCGCGCCGATCGCGGGCTGAGTGCAGGCCGGCTCTTGCCGGCGAGGTCCGCGCAGGCTGCTATGCTGACGGTTCAGCGGCGCGTGTCGCGGTCGATCGCGCGCAGGGCGGCGGCTTCCAGGTCAGCGGCGAATCCCGGCTCGGTGCGCTCGATGCGGCGGGCCCACTCCAGCACTTCCTCCGCCGTCTTCGGCTCGGTACGTGCCGAGGCCAGCAGCCATTGGTCGGCACGCTGCACGGCCTGGATCAGGAGGTGGGCGAGCTGGGCGAACCACTCGGCACCGCGCGGGATCACCAGGCGGGCCGGGCGGCCGAAAGTCATGGATGCGGAACTCATGGGGAATCTCCTGTTCTGCACGGCGGATCGCGTCGTGTTGCGGTGCAGTATAGGGTTTCCACGTATATCCGAGTGGAGAATACGGCTGTGTTCCAGGCCAGATCCACGTGCATTCCCGCACGCGGCGCCGGTCTCCTGCGCCCTGGGCGGAGTCTGAGGTCACGGTGAACCTGCATGTGCCCACATTGATGGTGGCCCTGATGCTGGGCTTCGCGCTGCTGACGCTGCAGGTCAGCCTGGCGCACCGTCGCACGCGCTCGCGTCATGAGCTGGCGCTGTGGTCGCGTGGCTGTTTCTGCCTGATGCTGGATTTCGTGCTGCTGGCCGCCGATCGTGGACAGGGCGGGCTGCTGACCAGCCTGGGGCAGGCGGCGCAGTGGGCGGGTCTGGCCTTCTACGCCCAGGCGCTGCATTGGTTGCTGCTCGGCCACGCCGGGCCGCGCTGGCTGGTGCACAGCCAGCCCTGGGCCTGGGCGGTGCTGCTGGCGCTGCAACTGGTCGGCGTGTCGCTGGCCGGTCGCGTGGCGGCCAGTTCCTTGTACTGCGCGGCGCTGCTGGCCAGCGGCGTCGTGGTGATCCGCCTGCGCGGCTGGAATGCCGAGCGTTCGTTGCGCCTGGTGGCCGTCTCGCTCGCGGGCCTGGTGCTGGTGCTGCTGTGGCGTGGTGCCCGGCTGCTCTGGACCGAGGACACCATCGTCAGCCTCAGTGAGGCCGGTCCGATCCAGGAATTGGCGATGCTGGCGACCTATGTCGGCATGTTGGGCGCGGGCTTCGGCTTCGTGATGACGGTGTTCGAGCGCACGGCGGCCCAGCTCGAGCTGATGGCCACCCAGGATGGCCTGACCGGCTGTCTGAACCGAGCCACCACCGATGAGCTGCTGGCCCAGGCCCTGCGCCAGGCGCGGCGTGCCGCCCAGCCGGTGGCCTTCGTGCTGATGGATCTCGACCACTTCAAGCGCATCAACGACAGCCACGGCCACCAGACCGGTGACGAGGTGCTGCGTCGCTTCGCCGTCGCGGTGCGCCAGCGCCTGCGGGCCTCGGACGTGTTCGGCCGGCTCGGTGGCGAGGAATTCGGTCTGGTTCTGCCGGCCACCGATCCGGCCGGCGCACGCATCCTGGTCGACGATGTGCGCGAGGCGGTGGCCGCGCTCCAGCTTCAGGGGCGCGACGGATCGCCGATCCGGCTGACGGTGTCGGCCGGCATCGCCGTGGCCCTGCCGGGCCAGGAGATGAGTGCCGAGCGGCTCTATGGCCGTGCCGACCAGTCGCTGTACGAGGCCAAGCGCTGCGGCCGCAACCGCACCGAGCTCTACGGTGCCTCGCGCGAGGCCGAGCCGGCCGCGGCGGACGCCGGTGCGGGCGCGGCGCCGGTGCTGCGCGCGGCCGACGCCAGCGAGCGCCGGGTCGGCTGACCGGCCCCGCCCCGCGGATGTCCGGTCGGGGTCCGGCCCCGACCGCCGGCAGGCCTCAGTAGTTCAGGCCCATCGCGTTGCGCACGTCCTTCATCGTCTGGCGGGCGACCGTGCGTGCACGCTCGGTGCCGGCCTCGACGATCCAGTGCAGTTGCTTGGGGTTGGCCAGATAGGCCTCGGCCCGCTCGCGCCAGGGCTGCTGCTCCTTGATCACGGCCTCGATCACCGGCTGCTTGCAGTCCAGGCAGCCGATGCCCGCGGTCTTGCAGCCCTGCTGCACCCACTCGCGCGTCGGCCCATCGGTGTAGACCTGATGGAACTGCCAGACCGGGCAGCGCTCGGGATCGCCCGGATCGGTGCGGCGCGCGCGCTGCGGATCGGTCTTCATGCCGCGGATCTTCTGCGTGACGACCTCGGGGCTGTCGCGCATCGCGATCGTGTTGCCGCGGCTCTTGCTCATCTTGTCGCCGTCCAGGCCGGGCAGCTTGCTGGTCTCGGTCAGCAGCACGTCCGGCTCGGTCAGCACGCTCTTGCCGCTGCCCTTGAGGTGGCCCAGCAGCAGCTCGGTCTCGTCGGCATCCAGCACGGCGGCGGCCTGCTGCTTGCGCACCAGCGCCTCGCCCTTGGCCAGCGCCTCGGCCTTGCCGTCCTGGCCGTAGGCCTTGCGCTGCTTGTCCAGGTAGCGCTGGTCGTCCTTGGACAGCTTGGCCAGCGCCGCGGCCACGCGCTGCTCGTGGTCCGGTGCGCGGCCGTACAGGTGGTTGAAGCGGCGCGCGACCTCGCGCGTGATCTCCACGTGCGGTGCCTGGTCCTCGCCGACCGGCACATGGGCGGCCTTGTAGATCAGGATGTCGGCGGCCTGCAGCAGCGGGTAGCCGAGGAAGCCGTAGGTCGCCAGATCCTTGTCCTTGAGCTTCTCGATCTGGTCCTTGTAGGTCGGCATACGCTCCAGCCAGCCCAGCGGCGTGCCCATGGCCAGCAGCGTGAACAGCTCGGCATGCTCGGGCAGGCGGCTCTGGATGAAGATCGTCGCGCGGTCCGGGTCCAGGCCGGCGGCGATCCAGTCGGTGACCATCTCGTAGACCGATTTCTCGATGATCGAGCGGTCCTCGTAGTGGGTGGTCAGCGCGTGCCAGTCGGCGACGAAGAAGAAGCAGTCGTGGTCGTCCTGCAGGCGCACCCAGTTCTTCAGGGCGCCGTGGTAGTGGCCGAGGTGCAGGGCGCCGGTCGGGCGCATGCCGGAAAGGACGCGGGATCGCATGGTGGCGGCAATGGCTGATGCGTGAAAGTGGCGATTCTCGCCCAAGCAGCCGGCCTGCGGATGCCGTCCGGACGGGCCCGTGCCGGCGGTGTCCGCCCGGGGTGCCGCGGGCATCGGGTCGCCGGCCGGCCGCGCGTCGGCCGCGCGTCGGCCTCGCGCCGGTGCGTAGAATCCCGCCCCTTCCATGAAGCGCATCGTCATCCTGATTTCCGGGCGCGGCAGCAACATGCAGTCCATCGTCGAGGCCTGTGCGGCCGAGGGGTGGGCGGCCGATGTCGTCGCCGTGCTGTCCAACAAGCCCGACGCGGCCGGCCTGGCCTGGGCCGCCGAACGTGGCATCGCCACCGGTGTGGTCGATCACCGGGCCCATGCTGAACGCGCCGACTTCGATGCCGCGCTCGCGGCGGCCGTCGACGCCCATGCGCCCGATCTGGTCCTGCTGGCCGGCTTCATGCGGGTGCTGACCGACGGCTTCGTCCAGCGCTATGCCGGTCGCCTGATCAACATCCATCCGTCGCTGCTGCCGGCCTTTCCGGGCCTGCACACCCACCGCCGGGCGCTGGAGGCGGGCTGTCATCTGGCCGGCGCCAGCGTGCACTTCGTGACGCCCACGCTCGACCATGGTCCGCTGATCGCCCAGGCGGCCGTGCCGGTGATGCCCGAGGACACGCCCGAGCGGCTGGCCGCACGCGTGCTGGTGGCCGAGCATCGCCTGTATCCGATGGCCGTGCGCTGGGCCGTCGACGATGCGCTGACGCTGACCGATGACGGCCACGTGACGCAGCGCGAGAACGCCCCGCAGTGGCTGTGGGGCGGCTGACGCCGGCGGTGTTGACGGCCGTGTCCGGCGGCGCGGGGATAATCGGGGCATGCATCCTTCTGCCCTGCTGGACCTGACCACCGAGCTGGTCCGCACCGTGCTGAAGCTGGACGCCCCGGCTGACAGCATCGTTTCCCAATTCTTCCGTCGCCAGCGCGTCCTCGGTCCGCGCGAGCGCCATGTGCTGGCTGAGACCGCTTATGCGGTGCTGCGCCGGCGTACCCGTTACCAGCATCTGGCCCAGAGCGGCCACGGTGCGCTCGAACGGCGGCTCGCCCTGCTGGCCTGGGCCGGCGACAGCAAACCGTTGCGCGCCGCGCTCGGCCCGAACGAGATCGCCTGGCTCGAGCAGATCAAGGCCATCGACGTCAACGGCCTCGCCGACAAGCAGCGCCACAACCTGCCCGACTGGCTGGCCGCCTCCCTGCGCCAGACCCTGGGTGACGAGGGCTTCTGGGCCCTGGTGGCCGCACTCGACGCGCCGGCGTCGCTCGATCTGCGCGTCAACACGCTCAAGGCCCGGCGCGAGGACATCCTGGCCGAGCTGCAGGCCCTCGGCATCGATGCCCGGCCGACGCCGTATTCCCCCTGGGGTCTGCGCATCGCGGGCAAGCCGGCGCTGCAGAAGCTCGCGCTGTTCAACCGCGGCGATGTCGAGGTGCAGGACGAGGGCAGTCAGCTGCTGGCCGCCCTCGTCGACGCCAAGCGCGGCGAGATGGTGGTCGATTTCTGTGCGGGCGCGGGCGGCAAGACGCTGGCGCTGGGCGCGGCCATGCGCTCGACCGGCCGGCTGTATGCGTTCGATGTCTCCGGCCACCGGCTCGACGCGCTCAAGCCGCGGCTGGCGCGCAGCGGGCTGTCCAACGTGCATCCGGCGCAGCTGTCGCACGAGCGCGACGAGCGGGTCAAGCGCCTGGCCGGCAAGATCGACCGCGTGCTGGTCGATGCGCCGTGCTCGGGCATGGGCACCCTGCGCCGCAACCCCGACCTGAAGTGGCGTCAGGGCCCGAAGGACATCGCCGAGCTGCAGACGCTGCAGGGCTCGATCCTGGCCAGCGCCTCGCGCATGGTCAAGTCGGGGGGGCGGCTGGTCTACGCGACCTGCAGCCTGATGCCCGACGAGAACGAGAAGGTGGCCGATGCCTTCGCCGCCGCGCATCCCGATTTCGAGCCCTTGCCGGTGGTCGAGTGCCTGGAGAAGGCCCATGTGGCCGATGCCGGGGCCCTGGTCGAAGGCGCTTACCTGCGTGCGTGGCCGCATCGCCACGGGACCGACGGGTTCTTCGCGGCGGCCTGGCAGCGGCGCTGATCACCTCTTCCCTTGATCTGGGTCTGTCAGGGTCCATGACCTGACGCAATTCAAGGTCTTGTGGAAGGCGGTCATGCCTACAATTGAGAGTTCCGTCCGCCTCGGACGGGAGGCCAGCGCCCGCCCCGGGCGCAGCAGCGCCGCTGGCGCGGGTGGCAAGATTCACCGATGAACATGATGACGACTCTGACCGACGCGCTGGTGAACTGGCTTGCGCACGGCCTGTGGGCCGAGGCAACCTGGTGGCAGGTCACGCTCTACACCCTGATCGTGACGCACCTGACGATCTGTGGCGTGACCATCTTCCTGCACCGTTCGCAGGCCCACCGGGCCCTCGAACTCGGCCCGGTGCCTTCGCACTTCCTGCGTTTCTGGCTGTGGCTGACCACGGGCATGGTGACCAAGGAGTTCGTCGCCGTCCACCGCAAGCACCACGCCAAGTGCGAGACCGAAGAGGACCCGCACAGCCCGCAGACCCGTGGCCTGAAGGCCCTGCTGCTGACCGGTGTCGAGCTCTACCGTGCCGAGGCGCACAACGCCGAGACGCTGAAGAAGTACGGCCACGGCACGCCCGATGACTGGATCGAGCGCAACCTCTACACCCGCTACAGCTGGCAGGGCGTGGGTCTGATGCTGATCATCAACCTCGCGCTGTTCGGCGGTCTGGGGCTGACGATCTGGGCGATCCAGATGGTGTGGATCCCGGTCTGGGCGACCGGCGTGATCAACGGCATCGGTCACTACTGGGGCTACCGCAACTTCGAGGCGGCCGACGCATCGACCAATGTCGTGCCCTGGGGCATCCTGATCGGTGGCGAGGAGCTGCACAACAACCACCACACCTTCGCCACGTCGGCCAAGTTCTCGGTCAAGCCCTACGAGTTCGACATCGGCTGGCTCTACATCCGTGGTCTGGAGAAGCTGGGCTGGGCCAAGGTCCGCAAGACCATTCCCCGTCTGGGTGAAGGCGACGTCAAGCCGGTGGCCGACAGCAAGACGCTGGAGGCGATCATCGCCAACCGCTACGAGGTGATGGCCCGCTACGCGAAGGAGCTGCGTGCGGCCTGCGCGACCGAACTGCGCAACCAGCAGTCCAAGGGCGGTGCCGCGGCCCGCATCGGTGAGCTGCAGCAGGCCATGCGCTGGCTGCACCGCGACGAGGAGAAGATCCCCCAGGACGTGCGCCCGCAGCTGGCGGCCGCGGTCGAGAACAGCCCCCAGCTGGCCAAGCTGGTGGCCATGCGCGAGGAGCTCCGCCTGCTGTGGACCCGCACGAATGTGTCGGCCGAGCAGCTGGTGCTGGACCTGCAGGCCTGGTGCAAGAAGGCGGAGGCCAGCGGGATCGATGCGCTGGCCCAGTTCTCGCAACGTCTGCGCGCGGCCCGGGTGGTCTGATCGCGCAGTGGATGGGGGTGGCGCGCCGTGTGTGGCGTTGGCCTCCCGTCCGATCATCAAGAGCGCCCTGAGGGGCGCTTTTTTCATGGTGCGGACGGGATGGAGGTGGGGTGTCCCGGTGCCTGCGGGCCAGGATCCTTGCCTCTCGGCATCCGCGGACGTCACGCCATGGCGTTCCACGATGGGAGGCCTTGCGCCCCAGTGTGGCCCCAGTGTGATTCGTGCTGGGCCGATGCATGCGCCCGAGGTGTCGAGCGTGTCTTCGCACGACAGCGGCGCCCGAAAAAGAAAAAGCCCGCCGGAGGGCGGGCTTTCGAAGGCGATGCGAGGGCGCCGCGAGGGCGCCGGGCATCACTTCAGCTTCACTTCCTTGAACAGGACGTGCTTGCGGGCCTTCGGATCGAACTTCATGAATTCCAGCTTTTCGGGCGTGGTCTTCTTGTTCTTGGCCGTGGTGTAGAAGAAACCGGTGCCGGCCGTGGACTCCAGCTTGATCTTCTCGCGTCCGCCTTTGGCTGCCATGATGGGCTCCTGTGGGATTCGTCAGTGGAAGGGGAGGGCGGAGATCAGATCTCGCCGCGGGCGCGCAGATCGGCCAGGACCTGGTCGATGCCGACCTTGTCGATCAGGCGCAGAGCGGCGTTGCTGATGCGCAGGCGCACCCAGCGGTTCTCGCTCTCGACCCAGAAACGACGGTACTGCAGATTCGGCAGCCAGCGACGCTTGGTCTTGTTGTTGGCGTGGGAGACATGGTGTCCCACCATCGGGCCCTTGCCCGTGACTTGACAGACGCGTGCCATGACGCTTCTCCAGGAACTTTGACTGTTGCAGGCACGGCAAGCAGAGCACGAGCACCGCGGTCCTCGCGGACCGGGCCACCCTTGGTACTTGCCCATTGGGGGTGCCGACGGGACAGCGCACGAAGCCGATGGACCTTTTCAGGTCCGCTCCGCCCGCCACACCCCGCGAAGCAGCCGGTCACCTCCATCTCCGGCTCCTGCTTTCGGCAGGGGAAATGAGGTGCGGCCGCTTTCGGCAAAGACGCTGATTATAGCCAGAAACCGGGTGCCGCGCAGCGGCCCGGTCGCACGAGGATGCCGCGCCCCTGCGCGGCGTCGCTCACTCAGCCCTGCTGCTCGAGGAAGCGCTGGGCGTCGAGTGCGGCCATGCAGCCGGTGCCGGCCGAGGTGATGGCCTGGCGATAGACGTGGTCCTGCACATCGCCGGCGGCGAACACGCCGGGCACGCTGGTCATCGTCGAGAAGCCCTCGTGGCCGCCGCGGGTGATCAGGTAGCCGTCCTTCATCTGCAGCTGGCCGTCGAAGATGCCGGTGTTGGGCTGGTGACCGATGGCGATGAAGCATCCCTTGACCGGCACGTCCTTCGTCGCCCCGGTGTTGACGTCCTTCAGCCGCACGCCGGTCACGCCACTGGCGTCGCCCAGCACCTCGTCGAGCGTGTTGTACAGGTGCAGCTCCATCTTGCCCTCGGCCACCTTGGACATGACCTTGTCGATCATGATGGCCTCGGCGCGGAACTTGTCGCGGCGATGCACCAGATGCACCTTGCTGGCGATGTTCGACAGGTACAGGGCTTCCTCGACCGCGGTGTTGCCGCCGCCGACCACCGCCACCACGTCACCGCGGTAGAAGAAGCCGTCGCAGGTGGCGCAGGCGCTGATGCCGCGACCCATGAAGGCTTCCTCGCTCGGCAGGCCCAGGTACTTGGCCGATGCGCCGGTGGCGATGATCAGCGTGTCGCAGGTGTACTCGCCGCTGTCGCCCTTCAGGCGGAACGGGCGCTGGCCCAGCTGCACCTCGTTGATGTGGTCGAACACCATCTGGGTGTTGAAGCGCTCGGCGTGCTTCTGGAAACGCTCCATCAGCTCCGGGCCCTGCACGCCCATCACGTCGGCCGGCCAGTTGTCGACCTCGGTGGTGGTCATCAGCTGACCACCTTGCGCCATGCCGGTGACCAGCAGCGGCTTGAGATTGGCACGTGCGGCGTAGATGGCGGCGGTGTAGCCGGCCGGGCCGGAGCCCAGGATCAGCACCTGGGCATGGATGGGGGAGGAGCTCATGGGTCGGGCGGGGCGCGGCCGCATGGCCGTCGCTGATGGAGGATGTTTGGTGCCAGGAATTGTCACACGTCGTTGTCGACCCCGCCCCGGCCCGGGTTGCCCGGCACAATGTCACGTGAACCCTGGTCGCGGTGGCGACCAGGGGTGGCGTGCCACCTCTGTCGGCCTGCTCTAACCCTGTGCGGTGACGGGCTGGAAAAGGGCGTCAAAGGGGCCACACCTCGCTACTTGTTCACGTCGCCGCTTCACGGACACTGCAGCGCGAGAGGAAAGGATCACACCATGTCCATGCTGACCAATCTAGACCTGATCCGGCGCGTGCCCCTGTTTTCCATGCTCACCAACGAGCAGGCGCAGGCCATCGCCGACAGCGTCGTCAAGCGGCGATTCCGGCGTGGGGAGCTGGTCGTCGAGCAGGGGCGCAAGAGCAATGCGCTGTTCATCCTGCTGAACGGCCGCGCCCGCGTGCTGACGGCCGACACGCGGGGTCGCGAGGTGATCCTCGCCGTGCTCGAGTCGGGCGACTATGTCGGCGAGATGAGCCTGATCGACAACGATGCCCACTCGGCGACCGTGCGTTGCGAGGTGCAGACCGACATGCTGATCCTCGGCCGCGCCGACTTCCAGCGCTGCCTGCCCGAGCACTCCTCGCTGAGCTACGCCATCCTGCGCGGCCTGGTGCGCCGGCTGCGCCATGCCGATCGCCAGATCGAGTCGCTGGCGCTGCTGGACGTCTACGGCCGCGTCGCCCGCACGCTGCTGGAGATGGCCGAGGACGTCAACGGCGTCAAGCTGATCCGCAACAAGGTCTCGCGCCAGGACATGGCCAAGGTCGTCGGCGCCTCGCGCGAGATGGTCAGCCGGGTCATGAAGGACCTGGAGGAGCGCGGCGTCATCGAGACCCAGGACAACGGCGCCGTCATCATCAAGGAACGCGCGACCGAGGAGGCCTGAGCGGTCCGCGCCCACCGGCGCAGCGCCATGTGAGTGCCCACTGCGGCGCCGGTCCGGCGGGGCGGGCCGTGGTGATCGGACACAATCCCCGCCATGAGTTACACGCTGGGAATCCTGCGCGGTGAATCCGCCGCGCCGAGCGCGCCGCGACCGCCGCGGCCGATGCCGCGTTGGCGGCTGCAGCTGTGGCTGCTCGGCGGCGGCCTGGCCTGGTTGTTCGCGGTCATGGCCCTGGTGACCCACGATCCGGCCGACCCGGCCTTCTCCACCAGCGGTCTGCCGGGGGTACCGCTGCACAACGCGGCCGGTCTGCTCGGGGCCTGGGTGTCGGATCTGCTGCTGTTCGGCGGCGGGCTGTCGATCTGGTGGCTGGTGATCGTCGCGGCCCGTGACTGGCTGGCGATGCTGGTGCTGTGGCTGCGCCGCGATGCGGCCGAGGCCGCGGGCGGGGATCCGCTGGCCTTGCAGCAGGCGGTCGGTCTGGACGCGCGCTGGAGCTACTGGGCGGGCACCGCGCTGTTGCTGTGCGCGAGCTGTGCACTCGAATGGAGCCGCCTCTACCGGCTGGATCCGCTGCTGCCCGGCGGGCAGTCCGGCGGTGTGCTGGGCGCGTTGATCGGCGCGCCGTCGGTGCGCTGGCTGGGCTTCGAGGGCTCGGGTGTGCTGTGGATCGCCGTCGGGGTCTGGGCGGCTGCGCTCGCGATGCGCTTTTCCTGGGCCCGTGCGGCCGACGCGATCGGTGAGCGCATCGAGGGGCTGTTCCAGGCCGGCGCTGCCGCACAGGAGGCTCGGCAGGACCGCCGCATCGCCCGCGCGATGGCGGCCGAGCGGGCCCATGACGCGGCCTTGGCCGCCCGTGCCGGCCACGAGCCCGGTTTCGACGAGCCCCGGGCCGATGACGCCGGCCGCGCTGCCGCGCCGAGCGCAGGCGAGCCGCCGCGGCTGAGCGAGGCGCTGGACCTCGATCTCGCGCCACCGGCGATGCGCCCCGCGCCCGACGCCGTGCCCGATGCCGATGGCGTGCTGCCCCTGGATGCCCCGCCGCCGTGGGAGGCCGCTGCGGCCGCGGTGCCGATGCCGGTGCCGGCGGCCCTGCCGCCGCGGGCCGCGCCGCGCATCATCCAGCCGCCACCGCCCGAGGCGCTGCCCAGCGAGCGCCTGGTCAAGGAGCGTCAGCAGCCGCTGTTCACCGAACTGGCCGATACCCGGCTGCCCAAGGTCGATCTGCTGGATGCGCCGCCGCAGCGTCAGGACACGGTCACGCCCGAATCGCTGGAGATGACCAGCCGCCTGATCGAGAAGAAGCTCAAGGACTTCGGCGTCGAGGTGCACGTGGTGGCCGCCTCGCCGGGCCCGGTGATCACGCGTTACGAGATCGAGCCGGCCACCGGCGTCAAGGGCTCGCAGGTGGTCAACCTGGCCAAGGATCTGGCACGCGCGCTGTCGCTGGTGTCGATCCGCGTGGTCGAGACCATTCCGGGCAAGAACACGATGGCGCTGGAGCTGCCCAATGCCCGGCGCCAGACCATCCGTCTGGCCGAGATCCTGGGCTCGCAGGTCTACCATGCGGCCGGCTCGCTGCTGACCATGGGCCTGGGCAAGGACATCATCGGCGCCTCGGTGGTGGCCGATCTGGCCAAGATGCCGCACTGCCTGGTGGCCGGCACCACCGGCTCGGGCAAGTCGGTGGGCATCAACGCGATGATCCTGAGCCTGCTCTACAAGGCCGAGGCGCGCGATGTCCGCCTGATCCTGATCGACCCGAAGATGCTGGAAATGAGCGTCTACGAGGGCATTCCGCACCTGCTGTGCCCGGTGGTCACCGACATGAAGCAGGCCTCCAACGCGCTGAACTGGTGCGTGGGCGAGATGGAGCGGCGCTACAAGCTCATGTCCAAGATGGGCGTGCGCAACCTGGCCGGCTACAACAAGAAGATCGATGACGCGGCCGCACGGGAGGAGAAGATCCCCAACCCGTTCAGCCTGACGCCCGAGGAGCCGGAGCCGCTGGACCGCCTGCCGCACATCGTGGTGGTCATCGACGAGCTGGCCGACCTGATGATGGTGGTCGGCAAGAAGATCGAGGAACTGATCGCCCGCCTGGCGCAGAAGGCGCGCGCGGCCGGCATCCACCTGATCCTGGCCACGCAGCGGCCCTCGGTCGACGTGATCACCGGCCTGATCAAGGCCAACATTCCGACGCGCATCAGTTTCCAGGTCAGCAGCAAGATCGACAGCCGCACCATCCTCGACCAGATGGGTGCCGAGGCGCTGCTGGGCATGGGCGACATGCTCTACATGCCCTCGGGCACCGGGCTGCCGGTGCGCGTGCACGGCGCCTTCGTCTCCGACGACGAGGTCCACCGGGTGGTCGAGTTCATCAAGAGCCAGGGCGAGCCGAACTACATCGAGGGCATCCTCGAAGGCGGGGTGCTCGACGGTGAGGCCGAGTCCGGCGGCGGTGGCGGGGGAACCGGCGGTGGCGATGACGAGTCCGATCCGCTGTACGACCAGGCCGTGGCCGTGGTGCTGCAGCACCGCAAGGCCTCGATCAGCCTGGTCCAGCGCCATCTGCGCATCGGCTACAACCGTTCGGCGCGGCTGCTGGAGCAGATGGAGAAGTCCGGTCTGGTCTCGGCCCTGTCGTCCAACGGCAACCGGGACCTGCTGATCCCCAAGCGCGAGGAATGAGGTGTGTGGCGGCGCCCCGCGGGCGGCCGTCCGTACCCGTGAGAGAAAGTCGGAGCATGAGCGTGCATGAGCGTCGTCGGGCCCTGGGCCGTCTGCTGTCCGGGATGGTGGCCCCGCGGGCCGGGCGTTGGTTGTCCGCCGGTGGGCTGGGGGCGCTGGCCCTGGCGACGGGTCCGGTGCAGGCGGCCGATGCGCTGGCCACCCTGCGCCAGTTCAACCAGGAGGTGCGCAGCGCGCGCGCCCGCTTCACCCAGACCGTGACCTCGCCTGACGGCGCGCGGCGCAAGACCAGCAGCGGGCGCTTCGAGTTCATGCGGCCCGACCGCTTCCGCTTCGTCTACGAGAAGCCGTTCGAGCAGCTGATCGTGGCCGACGGCCGCAAGGTCTGGCTGCACGATCCGGACCTCAACCAGGTCACGGTGCGGTCGATGGACCAGGCGCTCGGTGCGACGCCGGCCGCGCTGCTGGCCGGCAACCAGATCGAGCGCGACTTCGAGCTCAAGGCGCTGCCGGCACGCGACGGCCTGGACTGGGTGCAGGCCCTGCCCAGGGGCAAGGACGGCCAGCTGCGCCAGCTGGCGGTGGGCTTCCGCGGCACGGCGCTGGCCGCGCTCGAGATCGTCGATGCCTTCGGTCAGCGCTCGCTGCTGCAGTTCAGCGAGCTGCAGACCCATGTCGCCTTCGCCGACGACGCCTTCCGCTTCACGCCGCCCAAGGGCGCCGACCTGGTGTCGCCGTGAGCGGGGCGGGCGTCCGCACGCTGCTGGTCCATGAGTTCCTGACCGCGGGCGGTCTGGTGTCCGCGGCGGGCCCGGAAACGGGCGGCGGCCCGGCGGTTTCCGGTGAGGACCCGGCCGGCCACGCCGCGCTGCTGGCGCAGGGCCGCGCGATGCGCGACGCGATGCTGGCCGATCTGCAGGCGTTGCCGGCGGTGCGGGCCGGCCGGCTGCGGCTGCGGGTGGCCGACTGTGCGGATGCCCCGTGGGCCGCCGGCGCCCACCAGGAGGTCTGGCGGGCCGAGCCGGGCGAGACGCCGCTGGACTTCGCGCGCCGGCTGCTGCAGGGCGTCGACCTGGCCTGGATGGTCGCGCCCGAGAGCGATGGCCTGCTGGCCGCCTGTCTGAACCTGGCCGGCGAGCGGCGCTGGATCGGCTGTGACGCGCAGGCCATCGCGGTGGCCTCCAGCAAGATGCGCACGCTGCAGGCGCTGGCCGACCACGGTGTGCTGACGCCCTTGGCGCTGCGGCTGGCCGATGCCGCCTCGCGCTGGGTGGTCAAGCCCGATGACGGCGCGGGTTGCGTGGCCACCGAGGTGTTCGACGACGCGGCGGCGGCCGAGGCCCGGGCCCAGGCCCGGCGCGCGACCGGCGAGGGGGTGACGCTGCAGCCCTGGGTCGAGGGCGAGGCGATGAGCGTCTCGCTGCTGTGCACCTCCGGTCAGGCGCAACTGCTGAGCCTGAACCGCCAGCAGGTGACGGTCGATGTCGACGGTGGCGTGCGCTATGCCGGGGTCGAGGTCGGTGCGCTGGCCGCGGCCGATCCGCGGCGCCGCGCGCTGCAGCGCCTGGCCGACCGCGTGCGGGCGGCACTGCCGGGGCTGCGCGGCTTCGTCGGCGTCGATCTGGTCTGGCACGGCGGTCTCGGGCCGGTGGCCATCGAGATCAATCCGCGCGTCAGCTGTGCCTATGCCGGGCAGTCGGCGCGGCTCGGCATCAACCTGGCCGGCGCGGTGCTGGCGGCCTGCGGCCATCCGGCGGACTGAGCGGCCCGCCGGTCGGCGGCGGCGTCACTGCAGCGTGTCCATCAGCCCCATCTCGGCGCTGGCCATCATGCCCTCGATGTCGAGCAGGATCAGCATGCGTTCGGTGTCGCCGGAACTCACCGTGCCCAGGCCGGTGATGTAGGCCGAGTCGATGGTGCCGTTGAACTCCGGCGCCGGCTTGATCTGGTCGGTGCGCAGGTCCAGCACGTCGCTGACCGAGTCGACGACGATGCCCACCGTGCGGTGGCCGATGTTCAGGATGATGACGACGGTGAAGGCGTCGTACTTGATCTCGTCGAGCGCGAAGCGCATGCGCATGTCGACGATGGGCACGATCACCCCGCGCAGATTGACCACGCCCTTCATGAAGGAGGGCGCATTGGCGATGCGCGTGGGCTGCTCGTAGCCGCGGATCTCCTGCACCTTCAGGATGTCGATGCCGTATTCCTCGGCACCGAGCTTGAACGACAGCACCTCGCGTGGGGTGCCGGTGACGACGCCGGCCGCGGCGGCCTGCGAGACGGCTTGGGATTCAAGGGCGGAGTGGGCACTCATTGTCAGGGTCCTGTGACGAGGATCGGCCGTCCTGCTCCCGGTGGCGGTGCGGGCCGGACAGCGGGTCCGCACCGGCCGGGGTGGCGGCTCAGGGGGGTCTTCGGCCGCACGGGCGCGGACTGAAGTGCGCCCGTGCGGCGATGCCGGACGTCCGGGCCGGCCCTGAGACAATCCCGCCATGTCTGATCGTTCCTCAGGGGCCGCGCGTGGGCGCGGCACGCGCGCCCCGCGTCCGGGCGCCGACACGGCGCTCCAGGATGGGCTCTTCGGTTTCGACGCGGAGGCGCCGACCGATGCCGTCCCCGAGGCGGGGCCGTCGGCCGGCGACGATCCGGTCGGGGCGGCGGCCGGCGCGCCCGCCGGTGCCGGAGCGCCGCTGGCCGAGCGCCTGCGCCCGCGCACGATCGACGAGGTGATCGGTCAGCGCCACCTGCTGGGCCCGGGCAAGCCGCTGCGCGTGGCCTGCGACAGCGGCCGCCTGCACTCGATGATCCTGTGGGGGCCGCCCGGGGTGGGCAAGACCACGCTGGCGCGCCTGGTGGCCGCCGCCGCGCGCACGCCGGGCAGCGCGCCCGATGCGCCGGGTGCGCGCTTCGTCGTCCTCAGCGCGGTGCTGGCCGGGGTCAAGGACATCCGCGAGGCGGTCGAGCAGGCCCAGCTGGCGCGCCGTGCCGGCCGCGCCACCGTCGTCTTCGTCGACGAGGTCCACCGTTTCAACAAGGCGCAGCAGGACGCCTTTCTGCCCCACGTCGAGTCGGGCCTGTTCACCTTCATCGGGGCCACCACCGAGAACCCGTCCTTCGAGGTCAACTCCGCGCTGCTGTCGCGTGCCACCGTCCATGTGCTGCGCTCGCTCGCCGACGAGGATCTGGCGCAGCTGGTCGAGCGCGCCCGCGTGCTGCTGCAGGCCCCCGGCCTGACGCCCGCCGCCCAGGCCCGGCTGATCGGCCATGCCGACGGCGACGCGCGGCGCCTGCTCAATGCCTGTGAGGTGGTGTTCACGCTGTGCGCGCCCGCGTCGCCGGCCGCCCCCGGCGCGGTCGTGGGCGAGGCCCCGCCCACGCCCCTGATCGACGAGCCCCAGCTGGAGGCCACCCTCGGCGAGCTGCTGCGCCGTTACGACAAGGGCGGCGACCAGTTCTATGACGCGATCAGCGCGCTGCACAAGAGCGTGCGCGGCAGCGATCCGGACGCCGCGCTGTACTGGCTGGCGCGCATGATCGATGGCGGGGTCGACCCGCGCTACGTCGCCCGCCGGGTCGTGCGCATGGCCGCCGAGGACATCGGCCTGGCCGATCCGCGCGGTCTGCAACTGGCGCTGGAGGCCGCCGCCACCTGGGAGCGTCTGGGCTCGCCCGAGGGCGATCTGGCGCTGGCCCAGGCGGTGGTCTACCTGGCCGTCGCGCCCAAGAGCAATGCCGTCTATGCCGGCTGGAAGCAGGCGCTGGCCCTGGTGCGGGCCGACGGCAGCCGGCCGGTGCCTGCGCACCTGCGCAACGCGCCGACGCGGCTGATGAAGGACCTCGGCCACGGTGCCGGCTACCGCTATGCGCACGACGAGCCCGACGGCTTCGCCGCCGGCGCGAGCTATCTGCCCGAGGGCCTGGAAGGCCAGCGCTTCTACGAGCCGGTGCCGCGCGGGCTGGAGCTCAAGATCGGCCAGCGGCTGGCCGACCTGCGCCAGCGCAATGCCGAGGCCGGCGCGGCCGGGCACGGCGACGGTGATGGTGACGGCGGCGATCCGCCGTGAGGCCGGATTGAGACCGGACTGAGCCCGGTCTGACGGAATCCCGTCCCCGTGTGGCCGTGGCGGTGCGGGGGCGTCGGCTTTCCGTCCCGCGGGGCCGGGTCGCCGCCACGCGGTGCGACCCTGGACGGCCGATCGGCCCGCGCCCCGGTCGGTGCCGCACGGCCCTGCCGATCGACCGCTGGGGCGGCCATCCGCGGCTCGCCGCCTCCGTCCGCCCCCCGCTTTCCCTGGGACGACAGGGGATGGACAAGGGCCCGTGCGGCGCCATCGCGACCGTCTGCCGGTGGTCGCGCCGCCGCGCGGCGGACCGGCGCACCGGTCCGGCGCCCCGCCACCGGACGCCGCCCGCCCGGGCTGGCCGACTTCTTGCTGTCATGGACGATCCAAGAACACAGCGCCCCCGGTCCTGGCGGGCGAGCACGGAGTCCGCAAGACCATGGAAATCTTCCTCCAGCAGATCATCAACGGTCTGGTGCTGGGCAGCATGTATGCGCTCGTGGCACTGGGCTACACGATGGTGTACGGCATCATCAGCCTGATCAACTTCGCGCACGGCGAGGTGCTGATGGTGGGCGCGCTCACCGCCTGGACCGTCGTCACCTGGCTCGGCGACTCCGGTCTGCCGGGCTGGCTGCTGCTGCTGCTGGCGGCCGTGGCCGCGATGGTGGTGTGCGCGACCCTGAACTTCACGATCGAGAAGATCGCCTACCGGCCGCTGCGCACCGCGCCGCGCCTGGCCCCGCTGATCACCGCCATGGGCATGAGCCTGCTGCTGCAGACCCTGGCCATGATCCTCTGGAAGCCGAACTACAAGCCGTTCCCGATCCTGCTGCCGAGCCAGCCCTTCGACATCGGTGGCGCGGTGATCAACACCACGCAGATCCTGATCCTGGTGGTCACCGCGGTCACGCTGGCCGGCCTGATGTTCCTGGTCAACAAGACCAAGCTGGGCCGCGCGATGCGCGCCACGGCCGAGAACCCGCGCGTGGCCGCCCTGATGGGCGTGCAGCCGGACAAGGTGATCTCCGCCACCTTCATCATCGGCGCCGCGCTGGCCGCGCTGGCCGGCGTGATGTGGGCCGCCAACTACGGCTCGGTGCAGCACACGATGGGCTTCCTGCCCGGCCTCAAGGCCTTCACCGCGGCGGTCTTCGGCGGCATCGGCAACCTGGCCGGTGCGATGGTCGGTGGCGTGCTGCTGGGCCTGATCGAGGCCCTCGGCTCGGGCTACATCGGTGACCTGACCGGCGGTCTGCTGGGCAGCCACTACCAGGACATCTTCGCCTTCATCGTGCTGATCCTCGTGCTGACCCTGCGCCCGAAGGGCCTGCTGGGCGAGCGCGTGGCCGACCGCGCCTGATCGCCACCGGACGACGACACACACGAGAACTCCCACCATGAAGAACAAGCTTGGCGTCTTCCTGCTGGCCGCCATCGGCCTGCTGATCCTGCCGCTGATCGCGCAGCAGGCCGGCAATGCCTGGGTGCGCATCATCGACATCGCGCTGCTGTACGTGCTGCTGGCGCTCGGTCTGAACATCGTGGTCGGCTACGCCGGCCTGCTGGATCTGGGCTATGTCGCGTTCTACGCGGTCGGCGCCTACATGTTCGGCCTGCTCGCCAGCCCGCACCTGAGCGAGAACTTCGAGGCCTTCCGCGCGATGTTCCCGACCGGGCTGCACACGCCGATCTGGCTGGTGATCCCGCTGGGGGCGGCATTGGCGGGCATCGCCGGTGTCACGCTCGGCGCCCCGACGCTGCGCCTGCGCGGTGACTACCTGGCCATCGTCACGCTGGGCTTCGGCGAGATCATCCGCGTGTTCATGAACAACCTGGACGCGCCGGTCAACATCACCAACGGCCCCAAGGGCCTCGCGCAGATCGACTCGCTGAAGATCTTCGGCCTGGATCTGGGCAAGCCGCTGCAGATCGGTGGCTTCGAGCTGCCGTCGGTGACGCTGTACTACTACCTGTTCCTGACGCTGGTCATCATCAGCGTGGTGCTGTGCTACCGCCTGGAGGACAGCCGCATCGGCCGCGCCTGGATGGCCATCCGCGAGGACGAGATCGCCGCCAAGGCGATGGGCATCAACACCGTCAACATGAAGCTGCTGGCCTTCGGCATGGGCGCGACCTTCGGTGGCGTCTCGGGCGTCATGTTCTCGACCTTCCAGGGCTTCATCTCGCCGGAGAGCTTCTCGCTGCAGGAGTCGGTGATGATCGTCGCGATGGTGGTGCTGGGCGGCATCGGCCACATCCCGGGCGTGATCGTCGGCGCGGTGGCGCTGTCGGCGCTGCCTGAGGTGCTGCGTTATGTCGCCGGCCCGCTGCAGGCGATGACCGATGGCCGTCTGGACGCCGCCATCCTGCGCCAGCTGCTGATCGCACTCGCCATGATCGTCATCATGCTGCTGCGTCCGCGCGGCCTGTGGCCCTCGCCCGAGCACGGCAAGGCCGCGGCCCAGCCGGCCGGCCGCTGACCCTTCGTCCACCCCGAACACGAGAGATCGCGCACCCATGAACGCGAACCCCCAAGCCGTGCTGAAGGTGGCCGGCGTGTCCAAGCGCTTCGGCGGCCTGCAGGCCCTGTCCGAGGTCGGCATGACCATCGGTGCCGGCCAGGTCTACGGCCTGATCGGCCCCAACGGCGCCGGCAAGACCACCTTCTTCAACGTCATCACCGGCCTGTACACGCCGGACGCCGGCAGCTTCGAGCTCGGCGGCCAGCCCTACCGGCCGGAGGCCGTGCACCAGGTCGCCCGCGCCGGCATCGCCCGCACCTTCCAGAACATCCGCCTGTTCGCCGAGATGACGGCGCTGGAGAACGTGATGGTCGGGCGCCACGTGCGCACCCGCTCCGGCCTGATCGGTGCGCTGCTGCGCACGCCGTCGTTCAAGGCCGAGGAGGCCGCGATCCGCGAGCGTGCCCAGCAGCTGCTGGATTACGTGGGCATCGGCAAGTACGCCGAGTTCAAGGCGCGCACGCTGAGCTACGGCGACCAGCGCCGTCTGGAGATCGCCCGTGCCCTGGCCACCGATCCGAAGCTGATCGCGCTCGACGAGCCGGCCGCCGGCATGAACGCCACCGAGAAGGTGGTGCTGCGCGAGCTGATCGACCGCATCCGCAACGACGGCCGCACCATCCTGCTGATCGAGCACGACGTGAAGCTGGTGATGGGCCTGTGCGACCGCGTGACCGTGCTGGACTACGGCAAGCAGATCGCCGAGGGCACGCCGGCCGAGGTGCAGCGCAACGAGAAGGTGATCGAGGCCTATCTGGGCGCGGGCGCGCACTGACCACCGCGAGGACGAAGAGATGACGAATTCCAAGAACGTGCTGCTGGAGGTCCAGGGCCTGAAGGTCGCCTACGGTGGCATCCAGGCCGTCAAGGGCGCCAACTTCGAGGTGCGCGAGGGCGAACTGGTCAGCCTGATCGGTGCCAACGGTGCCGGCAAGACCACCACGCTGAAGGCCGTCACCGGCCTGCAGCCGGTGGGCGACGGCGACATCCGCTACCTGGGCCGCAGCATCAAGGGCCAGGGCGCCTGGGATCTGGTGCGCCAGGGCCTGGTGATGGTGCCCGAGGGCCGCGGCACCTTCACCCGCATGACCATCGTCGAGAACCTGCAGATGGGCGCCTTCATCCGCGACGACGACGAGATCGAGGCCGACATCGACAAGGTGTTCGCCATCTTCCCGCGGCTGAAGGAGCGCGCCGAGCAGCTGGCCGGCACGATGTCCGGCGGCGAGCAGCAGATGCTGGCCATGGGCCGTGCGCTGATGGCCCGGCCCAAGGTGCTGCTGCTCGACGAGCCGTCGATGGGCCTGTCGCCGATCATGGTCGACAAGATCTTCGAGGTGGTGGCCGACATCCACTCGCGCGGCACCACGATCCTGCTGGTCGAGCAGAACGCCAGCCGTGCGCTGGCGCTGGCCAACCGCGGCTACGTGATGGACTCCGGCGAGATCACGATGACCGGTCTGGGCCGCGATCTGCTGGCCGATCCGAAGGTGCAGGCGGCCTACCTCGGCGCCTGAGGCTCCGGCGGTGGGGCCACCGGCCCCTTGCCCCCGACGGCACCCACCACGGGTGCCGTTTTTTTTCGTCCCGCCTCGGCGCGGGACGGAACTTGTGCGCGCCCCGGCCTTCCCTCAGGGAGGCCGCTCCCCGTCGCCTGCCCCCCGCCCGCCGCCTGGCCGGGCGGCGCGCGCGCTGCGGGTGGGGCCTGACACCGCCGGGCCCCGTTCCACAGGGCTCCTCCTTCGCGCCGCGCCCGCGGCCGGTCCCGCCAGGGCCGGCGCCGGTGCCCACAGGACCCGACGATGCCGCACGACATCAGCCTGATCGCCACCCTCGCCGCCGGCTTCGGCCTGGCCTTCGCCCTCGGTCTGGTCGCCGTGCAGCTGCGCCTGCCGCCGCTGGTCGGCTATCTGCTGGCCGGCGTGCTGATCGGCCCGCACACGCCGGGCTTCGTCGCCGATGTCGGCCTGGCCGGCCAGCTGGCCGAGGTCGGCGTGATGCTGCTGATGTTCGGCGTCGGCCTGCATTTCTCGCTGCAGGACCTGATGGCGGTGCGCCGCATCGCGGTGCCCGGCGCGCTGGTGCAGATCCTGGTCGCGCTCGCCATGGGCGCCGGCCTGGCGCTGGCCTGGGGCTGGTCGACCGCGGCCGCGCTGGTCTTCGGCCTCAGCCTGTCGGTGGCCAGCACGGTGGTGCTGCTGCGCGCGCTGGAAGCCCGGGGGCAGCTGGCCACCGGCCAGGGCCGCATCGCGGTCGGCTGGCTGGTGGTCGAGGATCTGGTGATGGTGCTGGTGCTGGTGCTGCTGCCGGCGCTGGCCGGGCTGCTGCAGCCGGCTGCGGACGCGTCCACGGCGGCGGGCGCCGCCGGCCTGTGGTCGGCCCTCGGCCTGACGCTGGCCAAGGTCGGGGCCTTCATCGTGCTGATGCTGGTCGTCGGCCGGCGGCTGCTGCCGCGGGCGCTGTGGTGGGTCGCGCGCACCGGCTCGGCCGAGCTGTTCCGGCTGGCGGTGGTGGCGGTGGCGGTCGGCGTGGCCGTCGGCGCGGCGGCGCTGTTCGATGTCTCGTTCGCGCTCGGCGCCTTCTTCGCCGGGATGATGTTGCGCGAGAGCGAGTTCAGCCACCGTGCGGCCGATGAATCGCTGCCGCTGCGCGATGCCTTCGCCGTGCTGTTCTTCGTCTCGGTGGGCATGCTGTTCGATCCGGCGGTGCTGCTGCAGTCGCCGTTCAAGGTGCTGGCGGTGGTGGCCGTCATCGTGCTGGGCAAGACACTGGCGGCGATCGCGCTGGTGCTGCTGCTGCGCCATCCGCTGAACACCGCGCTGACGGTGGGCGTCAGCCTGGCGCAGATCGGCGAGTTCTCCTTCATCCTGGCCGGCCTGGGCGTCGCCCTCGGTCTGCTGCCGGAGGAGGGGCGCAGCCTGGTGCTGGCCGGCGCGCTGCTGTCGATCGCGCTCAACAGCGCGCTGTTCGCGGCCATCGAGCCGCTGCAGCGCTGGATCCTGGCGCGCTCGGGCTGGGCGCGCCGGCTCGATGCGCGCGAGGACCCGCTGGCCGCGCTGCCGGCGTCGACCGGCCACGATCTGTTGCAGGGTCAGGTGGTGGTGGCCGGCCGCGGCGCCCTGGCCGAGGCCGTCGCCGACGGCCTGCACGCGGCCGCGGTCGCGCTGGTGGTGATCGACCCGCAGCGCCAGCGGGTCGAGGCCCTGCGCGCGGCCGGCGTGGCCGCCGTCTGCGGCGAGCCGACCGATCCGCTGGCCCTGGTGCAGGCCCACATCCACCGCGCCGGCTGCCTGGTGCTGGCGCTCGATGACGCGATGGCCGTCGGTGCGATCACCGAGCAGGTGCGGCTGCTGCGGCCCGAGCTGCCCATCATCGTCGGCGGCACCCAGGGCCTGGCCGACTGCCCGGCGCCCGATCCGGCGCTGCACTGGCTGGCCGCCGAGGCCGTGCTGGCCGAGGCGCTGGTGCGGCAGGCCCAGCAGCTGCGGGTGGCGCCGCCGGCGGCGGCCCCGACCTGGCCGCAGGCGCCGGCCCAGCCGGCCTGAGCGGCGGGGCGTGGTGTGGCGCGGCGCCCCGGCCGTCCGCCGCTGCAGCAGCCCGTTGTTACCCGCCCGCACAGGGGCTGGCCGACGATCCGTGCCACCGGGCCGGCAGGGCCCGGCAGCCTGACCCCGAGGAGCGATCGATGAGCCGGATCCTGATGCTGTGCGGTGATTTCATGGAGGACTACGAGGCGATGGTGCCGTTCCAGGCGCTGCAGGCGCTCGGCCACACGGTGCTGGCGGTGGCGCCCGACAAGCGCGCCGGCGACTGGGTGGCCACCGCCATCCACGACTTCGAGGGCCACCAGACCTACACCGAGAAGCCCGGCCACCGCTTCATCCTCAACGCCGCCTTCGAGCAGATCGACCCGGCGACCTGCGACGCGCTGCTGGTGCCCGGCGGCCGGGCGCCCGAGTACCTGCGGATGAACAGCCGCGTGGTCGACGTCGTGCGCCACTTCCTGCTCAACGACAAGCCGGTGGCCGCGATCTGCCACGGCGCGCAGCTGCTGGTGGCCACCGGCCTGCTCAAGGGCCGGCGCGTCAGCGCCTATCCGGCCTGCCAGACCGAGGTCGAACTGGCCGGCGCCGAGTACATGGGCGTGGCCATCGACGCCGCCGTCACCGATGGTCGGCTGGTGACGGCGCCGGCCTGGCCGGCCCATCCGGCCTGGATCGCGCAGTTCCTGGAGGTGCTGGGCACGCGCGTCCAGACCTGAGCCCCGGGCCGCGCCGGCCGACCGCGGGTCCCTGCGCTTGCCCGCCGGCCCCGCCCGCACCGATGATGCCGGCCTGCCGTCTTCCGTGCGCGAGCTCCGTCGCGCCTGCCGTCCATGTGCCGCCTGTTCATCGAAGCCGATCCCGACGACTACGCCTGCCGGACCCGTTCGGTGCGCCTGCACGGCGTGGTCACCAGCATCCGCCTGGAGAACCTGCACTGGCGGGTGCTGCAGGAGATCGCCGCGCGCGACGGGCTGAGCCTGGCCCAGCTGCTCGAACGCCTGTGGGACGAGCTGACCGCCGCCCGCGGCGAGATCGGCAACTTCGCGTCCTTCCTGCGCGTGAGCGCGCTGCGCTACGCCTGCCTGATGGCCGACGGCCTGGTGCCGCGGGCCGTCGATCGGCCGATCCGCACGCTCGATGTCGACCAGGTGCTGGCCGACGAGGCGCGCCTGGCCCGATCGCGCGCCGGCGCGGCTATGCTCGCGCCCCTATGCTCGCCTACCGTCACGCCTTCCATGCCGGCAACCATGCCGATGTCCTGAAACACGCCGTCCAGGTCGCGCTGCTGCGCCACCTGAACGCCAAGGACAAGGGCTGGCGCCTGGTCGACACCCACGCCGGTGCCGGCCTCTACCAGCTGAACGCGCCGCAGGCGCAGAAGCGGCTCGAATTCGTCGACGGCATCGGCCGCCTGTGGGGCAGCGGTGGCCTGCCGCCGCTGCTGTCGGACTACATCGCCCAGGTGCGCGCCTGCAATGGCGGCGCCGGCGACCTCACCCGCTATCCCGGCTCGCCGCTGATCTCGCAGCAGCTCGCCCGCGAGCAGGACCAGCTGCGCCTGTTCGAGCTGCATCCGACCGACGCGCCGCTGCTGAGCCAGCTGTTCGACGGCGACCGCCGCGTCGAGATCAAGAAGGCCGACGGCTTCGCCGCGCTGAAGGCCCAGCTGCCGCCGCCGACCCGGCGCGGCCTGGTCTTCATGGACCCGTCCTACGAGATCAAGACCGACTACCAGGCCGTCAAGGTCGCCTGCGAGGAGGTGATGCGCCGTTTCGGCGAGGGCATGATCGCCGTCTGGTATCCGCAGCTGGTGCTGCGCGAATCGCAGCAGCTGCCGGTGCGGCTGAAGGTGCTGGCCCGCGAGCACGCGCGCAAGGGCTGGCTGCACGTGCGGCTGACGGTGGGCGAGCCCGGGCCCGACGGCTTCGGCATGTTCGGCTCGGGGATGTTCATCTTCAACCCGCCGCACACCCTCGGCGCCGCGCTGCGCGAGTCGCTGCCGGTGCTGGTCGAGCGCCTGGGCCAGGGCCGCGGCGCCGCGCAGCTGCTGGAGATGGACCTGAAGTGAGGGCGGCTGCGCTGGCGCATGTCAGCCTGGGGATCGGGCCCCGGCCGCCGGCACCCCGCCGCCTAGAATCAGGGTCTTCCGACGACCGCCCCAGGGCACGCGCATGAGCATCAAGAGCGACAAGTGGATCCGGCGCATGGCCGAGCAGCACGGCATGATCGAGCCGTTCGAGCCGGGCCAGGTGCGCCAGTCGCCCGATGGCCACAAGATCGTCAGCTACGGCACCTCCAGCTACGGCTACGACATCCGCTGCGCGCCGGAATTCAAGGTCTTCACCAACGTCTACAGCTCGGTGGTGGACCCGAAGAACTTCGACGAGAAGAGCTTCGTCGACATCAACGCCGACGTCTGCATCATCCCGCCCAACAGCTTCGCGCTGGCGCGCACGGTCGAGTACTTCCGCATTCCGCGCAACGTGCTGACCGTCTGCCTGGGCAAGAGCACCTACGCCCGCTGCGGCATCATCGTCAACGTCACGCCCTTCGAGCCCGAGTGGGAAGGCTACGTGACGCTGGAGTTCAGCAACACCACGCCGCTGCCGGCCAAGATCTACGCCGGCGAGGGCTGCGCCCAGGTGCTGTTCTTCGAGAGCGACGAGGTCTGCGAGACCTCGTACAAGGACCGCGGTGGCAAGTACCAGGGCCAGACGGGCGTCACGCTGCCCAAGACCTGATCGGGCGCGCTGACCGCGGGCCGTCGTCGCCGCGGCCGCCGAGGCGGCCCGCGGCGGCACAATCCCGGCTCGTCCGGTGTTCCTGCCGGGCGTCTGTCAGATCCGGGGAGTACACCGATGAAGTGGGAAGGCCAGCGCCAGAGCGACCAGATCGAGGACCGTCGCGGGGCAGGCGGAGGTCTGGGCGGTGGTGGTGGTAGTGGCAGCGGCGTGCGTCTGGGCGGCGGCCGCATCGGCCTGGGCACGGTGGCGGTCGCGCTGCTGGCTGGCTGGATCTTCGGCATCAATCCCTTGACGGTGCTGGGTGTGCTCAGTGGCGGCACCGATCCTGCGGCCATCGTGCAGCCGGCCGAGCGTGGCGCGACCCGCGGCGGCGTGGCGGCGGACAGCGACCCGCGCGCGGCCTTCGTCGCCACCGTGCTGGCCGACACCGAGGATGTCTGGACGGCCCAGTTCAAGGCCGCCGGCCGCGTCTACGAGAAACCGGTGCTGGTGCTGTTCCGCGGCGCCACCCAGACCGCCTGCGGCCGCGGCGAGGCCGCCGCCGGCCCGTTCTACTGCCCGGGTGACCGCAAGGTCTACATCGACCTCGGCTTCTTCGACACGCTGCAGCGCCAGCTCGGCGCACCGGGCGACTTCGCCCAGGCCTATGTCGTCGCGCACGAGGTCGCCCACCACGTGCAGAACCTGCTGGGCATCACCGATCAGGTCGACCAGCAGCGCGGTCGCGTCTCGGAGGTGCAGATGAATGCGCTGTCGGTGCGCGTCGAGCTGCAGGCCGATTGCCTGGCCGGCGTCTGGGCGCACCACTCGCAGCAGGGCAAGGGCTGGCTGGAGCAGGGCGACCTGGAGGAGGCCTTGAACGCCGCCAGCCAGATCGGTGATGACACGCTGCAGCGCAAGGGCCAGGGCACGGTGGTGCCCGAGAGCTTCACCCATGGCAGCAGCGCGCAGCGCGTGAGCTGGTTCCGCCGCGGCCACGACAGCGGCCAGACCAGCCAGTGCAACACCTTCGCGGCGGTGCGCGAGACGCGCTGACGCACGCTGCCCCAGTCCGCCCGCGTCCGGGCGGGTGCCGGGCGGACGCCGGGCCTCAGCCGCGGCCCAGGCTGGTCAGCCAGTCGCAGCGCAGCAGGCCGCGCCGGTGCAGGCGCCGACGCAGCCGCACATAGCCGCGCGGCGTCATGAACAGCAGCATGCAGGCCGTGAAGCCACCGCCCGAGGACAGCAGCACCGAGGGCAGGGTGCCGATCCAGCCGACCAGCCAGCACATCAGCACCAGGTCCCAGATCCGGATCTCGACCGAGGCGCCCTTGTGGTGCAGCAGGTGCCAGCGCTTGATGGCACTGAGTTGTTGCAGGGTCATGGTCGGGCTTCCGGGCGGCAGGCGGGGTGAGGGGGCGGCGCGTGGCCGTGTCCCGTCACTGTAGGCGATGCACGGGTAAACCCGAATCCCGAAAAAGCGGGGGGCGGCCCGTGTGGCTCCGGCCATCGCGCGGCCGGAACGGGTCTGCCGGGACCGGCCCGCCACGCCGCCCGGGCCGGAGCCGCCGTCAGCCCTCAACCCTCAACCAGCGGTCTGCGGGAAGGTGCCGGGCACCAGGATGTGGCGGCCGACGTCGGTCAGCCGGGTGTGGCCGCAGAAGGCCATCGTCACGTCCAGTTCCTTGTGGATGCACTGCAGCGCCTTGGTGACGCCGGCCTCGCCCATCGCGCCCAGGCCGTAGACCATCGCGCGGCCGATCATCGTGCCGCGGGCGCCCAGCGCCCAGGCCTTGAGCACGTCCTGGCCGGAGCGGATGCCGCCGTCCATCCAGACCTCGGTCTTGTCGCCCACCGCGGCGACGATGGCCGGCAGCGCGTCGATGCTGGCCGGTGCGCCGTCGAGCTGGCGCCCGCCGTGGTTGCTGACGACGATGGCGTCGGCGCCGGCCTGCACCGCCAGCTCGGCGTCCACCACCTCCATGATCCCCTTGAGGATCAGCTTGCCGCCCCACTGTTCCTTGACCCAGGCGATGTCGGCCCAGCTCAGGCGCGGGTCGAACTGCTCGTTGGTCCAGGCCGCCAGCGACTTCATGTCGCTGACCTCCTTCACGTGGCCGACCAGGTTGCGGAAGGTGTGGCGCTTCGTGCCCAGCATGCCCAGGCACCAGCGCGGCTTGGTGGCCAGGTTGACGAGGTTGCCCAGCGTCGGCCGTGGCGGGGCGCTCAGACCGTTCTTCAGGTCCTTGTGGCGCTGGCCGATGACCTGCAGGTCCAGCGTCAGCACCAGTGCGCTGCACTTCGCGGCCTTGGCGCGGGCGATCATGCGGGCCATCGCGTCGCGGTCACGCATCATGTAGAGCTGGAACCAGAACGGCGCCGAGGTGTGTTCGGCGATGTCCTCGATCGAGCAGATGCTCATCGTCGACAGCGTGAAGGGGATGCCGGCCTTCTCGGCGGCGCGTGCGGCGTGGATCTCGCCGTCGGCATGCTGCATGCCGGTCAGGCCGACCGGGGCGATGGCCACCGGCATCTTCGCGGCCTGGCCGACCATCGTCACCGCGGTGCTGCGGTTCTCCATGTTGACCGCCACGCGCTGGCGCAGCTTGATGCGGCGGAAGGCCGATTCGTTGTCGCGGTAGGTGCCCTCGGTCCACGAGCCGCTGTCGGCGTAGTCGTAGAACATGCGCGGCACGCGCTTCTCGTAGAGCTGCCGCAGGTCTTCGATGCAGGTGATGACGGTCATGGTGGCGGCGATGCTAGCGAGGCCGCCGGCCACCGGTGCGGAAACTTCTTCAGGCGCGGGCGGAAGAACCGGCTTCCGGGGTGGTGCGGTGCGCGGGTGCCGGGCTGGATCCGGCCGTCCGCGCAGGCGTCGGCGGGGGCGCGCCCGTGGCGGTCGGCGTCAGCGGGGAGGGCCGCGGCTCGTCCGCGTGCTGCAGCGCCTGCAGCCACTGCGTGGCGTCGGCCTGCAGCGTCGCGCACAGCCGGCGCAGCCAGTGGGCGAACTCGGCGGCCGGGCCGTCGGCCGCGTGCGGACGCAGCCGGTAGGGGTAGGGCGAGGCCACGGCCAGCGGGAACAGCGGGCGCAGCGTGCCGCTGTCCAGCCAGTGGCGCGCCAGGCTGGGCCGTGCCAGCGCCACGCCCTGGCCGGAGACGGCGGCCTCCAGCGTCAGGCCGAGGTCGACCAGGCGCGGGCCGGCGGCCGGCTCCGGCCAGTCCAGGCCGGCGGCGCGCAGCCAGGGCGTCCAGGGCTCCAGCGGCGTGCGCAGCAGCGGGGCCTGCGCCAGATCGGCCGGCGTGCGCAGCGCCGGCAGGCGCGCCAGCAGGGCCGGCGCGGCCACCGGCAGCACGACATCGGCCAGCAGCACCGCTCCGGCCGGCTGGGTGCCGGGCAGGTCGTCGGCGGCGGCGGCATGGACCTCGATGTCGCTGTCGGCCGGCTGGGTCGACAGGAAGGGGATCGACAGCAGCACCTCCAGCTCGATGTGCGGGTGCGTGTCGGTGAAGCTCTGCAGGTGCGGCACCACGATCTGGCGCGCGAAGGTCGGCGGCAGCGTCACGCGCAGGCGCTGCAGGCTGGGCGGCGGGCGCTGGTGCAGCGGCACGGCGGCCAGCAGGTCGAGGGCGGCGCGCACCTGCTGCAGGTACTCGCGGCCGGCGGCCGTCGGCGCCAGCGGCTTGGCCGTGCGCTGCAGCAGCGCGGTGCCCAGCAGCTCCTCCAGCGTCGCCAGTCGCTTGCTGACGGCGCTGGCGGTGATGTGCAGCTCGTCGGCGGCGCGTTCGATGCTGCCCAGCCGCACCGCGGCCTCGAAGGCCCGCAGGCCGTCGATCGACGGCAGGCGCAGCGGGGCGGTGGGGGGCGGCATGGCGGGACTGTACCCGCGTGCCGGCCGCGCCGCGGCCTCAGGCGGTGGCCGGGGCGCTCTCGGCTGCCGGCGTGTCGGCCGGGGCGTCCTCGGCCGTGTGGCAGCTGCTGCCGCCGCAGCCGCTGATGCGCTGCGCGTCCTCGGCGATCGGGCTGCGCAGCGTGCCGGTGGCCGCGTCGTAGCCCAGGCTTTCCATGTGGCCGGCGAGCGCGGCGTCCATCTGGCGGGCGTGCTGCGGGAACCAGATCGCCAGCTCGGCCACGGCCAGCTTCAGCGGCTCGAAGTCGGGCTGCTCGGCCAGGCCGGCGCGGCGCGCGCATTCCTTCATCACGTCGAGCACGGCCTTGTGCTGGAAGCTGTGGCAGTTCTCGGGCTCGAAGCCGGTGGCCGCCATCCAGCGGTCTTCCTGACCGAAGTGCTCGACCGTGTGGTCGACCAGGCGCTGCCAGCGCGCCAGCAGCTCGGCCGGCTCGGCCTGCAGCGCGGCCTCGCAGTCGGCCAGCAGGTCGACGAACTCCTGATGGGTGTGGTCCATCTCGGCGTGTTGCAGGGCGAGGTCGTCGGACCAGGTCAGGGTGGGCATGGGTGGGTTCGGGCAGGACAGTCGCAGGGCGCTCCAGCATAGGCGGGCCGGAGCGGTGCGGGATTGTGGCAGCGCAAGGGCGGGCCACCGCCTGCGGGCGCGCCGCCCCGGCCGCGGCGCTGGTTAGCATCGGGGGCATGAACCTGCCCGCCGTGCCACCGCCCGAGCCGCCCGCCCCGCCTGCGGCGCGTCCGGCCTGGCTGCGTGCGCTGTGGCTGGCCGGCGGCGTCACGGCGCTGGCGCTGGGCCTGCTGGGGCTGTTCCTGCCGCTGCTGCCGACCACGCCCTTCGTGCTGCTGGCGGCCTTCTGCTTCACGCGGGGCAGTCCGCGCGGGGAGCGCTGGCTGCTGGCCCATCCGCGCTTCGGTCCGCTGGTGCGCGACTGGCGCGCCCGGCGCGCGATCCCGCTGCGCGCCAAGCGTCTGGCCTGGACGATGATGGCGCTGAGCTCGGTCTGGGCGCTGTGGGCGCTGCCGTCCCGGGTGGGCTGGATTCCGGCCGTGTGCTGTGCCGCGGTCGGGCTGTGGATGGCGCGGCTGCCCTCGCGCTGATGTCGCGCTGACCTTGCGCTGATGTCGTGCGGACGTGGCGCCGCACGTCCACGGCCGCGATCGCTCAGGCCCGGCTGAGGTTGGCCACCCGCACGCCCAGCAGGCGGATGCGCTGGCTCAGGTCGACGCGTTTCAGGCACAGGCCGGCGGCCTGGCGGATGGCCTGGGCATCGGCCGTCGGCGCGGTGATGGTCTGGTCGCGGGTGACGGTGCGGAAGTCCTCGAAGCGCAGCTTGATGCCGATGGTGCGGCCGACATAGCCCTTGCGCTGCAGGTCGGCCGCCACCTGGCGCGCCAGCTGGGTGAACACCGTGCCCAGCGTCTCGCGGTCGCGCCGGGCGTGCAGGTCGCGCTCGAAGGTGGTCTCGCGGCTCAGGCTGACCGGCTCGTGGTGGGTGACCACCGTCCGCTCGTCGCGGCCGTGGGCGGCCTGGTGCAGCCAGGCGCCGTAGCTGCGGCCGAAGCGCTCGATCAGCCCGCCGGGCTCGGCCCGGGCCAGCTCGCCGATGGTGCCGATGCCCAGGCCTTCGAGCTTCGCGCCCGCCTTCGGCCCGATGCCGTTGATGCGGCGCACCGGCAGCGGCCAGATGCGCTCGGCGATGTCGTCTGCGGTCAGCAGGCACAGGCCGTCGGGCTTGTCGAGGTCGCTGGCGATCTTGCTCAGCAGCTTGTTCGGCGTCAGGCCGACCGAGCAGCTCAGGCCGGTGGCCGCCCGCACGTTGTTCTTGATCTCCTGCGCGAGCGCGCGCACGCCGCCGTGCGGATCGTGGCCGACGGCCTCCTGGGCGCCGGGCACCTCGGTCAGGTCGATGTAGATCTCGTCGATGCCGCGGTCCTCGATCACCGGCGCGATCTCGGCCACCGCGGCCTTGAAGCGCCGCGAGTACAGCCGGTAGCGCTCGAAGTCGGTGGGCAGCAGCACCGCCTGCGGCGCCCGCAGCGCGGCCTTCATCAGCCCCATGCCGCTGTGCACGCCGAGATCGCGCGCGGCGTAGGTGGCGGTGGTGATCACGCCGCGGCCGGTGTAGTCGCCCAGCAGCGCGTAGTGCCGGCGGCCCTCGGCGTCGGTTTCCGGCTGGTGGCGCCGGCCGCCGCCGATGACCACCGGCTGGCCCCGCAGGTCCGGATAGCGCAGCAGCTCGACCGACGCATAGAAGGCGTCCATGTCGAGGTGGGCGATCCAGCGGCGGGGCGCGGGGCGGGGCGGGGCCATCGGGCCATTGTCGGGGCCCCCGCAGCCGGGTGTGACGCGCCGCACGCATCGCGCAACACGGCTCTACAAATGTGCAGGATGCACATATACTGTGGTCGTGACGGCGCCTGGCGTCGTCACCGCCCGCCGGGGGGAGGGGCGATCCGCGTCATCGCGGCCCGGTCGTACGGGGCCGCCCCACAGCACCTCAGCCTCTCGCACAGGAGAACGGCCATGTCCGATCGACCGTCCCGTCACCGCAGCGCCACCGGCGTCGTGAGCCCCGCCCGCCCGTCCACCATCGCCTTCGCCGCGGCGGTGCGTCCGCGGGGGCGTGGCTCGCTGGCGCTGGCGGCCTGCGCCGTCTCGGCCGTGCTGGCCCTGGTCAGCGCCTGCGGTGGCGGCGGTGGCGCCAGCGGCACGGCCCTCACCAGCACCGACAGCACCACCAGCAGCGCCTCGGCCTGGTCCGAGGGCACGGTCAGCGGCTTCGGCTCGGTCATCGTCAACGGCGTGCGCTACGACGACAGCACCGCCACCGTGGTCGACGACGACGGCCTGACGACGAAGGTGACGCTCGGCGCCCGGGTCGAGGTCACCAGCAGCAGCGTGACCACCGCCAGCGACGACAGCAGCACCGCCGTGGCCGGCAGCATCACCGTGCGCTCGCAGCTCACCGGTCCGGTGGCCAGCGTCGACACCGCCAGCTTCGTCGCCCTCGGCCAGACGGTGGACGTGACCGAGGCCACCGTCTTCGACAGCACGCTGGCCAGCGGCCTGTCCTCGCTGGTGGCCGGCAGCACCGTGGTGCGCGTGCACGGCCTGGTCGACAGCGTGACCGGCCATCTGCTGGCCACGCGGGTCGAGTCCGTCACCGCGGCCACCGCCTACGCGCTGCGCGGCACCGTCAGCGCCCTCGACACCACGGCCACCACCTTCAACCTCGGCGGTGCGGCCATCGTCTACGGCAGCGCCAGCAACATCCCGACCGCGCTGGCCGATGGCCAGTCGGTGCGCGTGGTGCTGTCGACCACGCCGGACAGCGCCGGCCGCTGGGTCGCCACCGCCTTCGGCAAGGCCGCCCGCAGCACGACGGCGGCCACCGACGCCCGCGTGCGCGGCACCGTCACCACCTACACCAGCGCCACGAGCTTCGCCGTCAACGGCATCACCGTCGATGCCAGCGCTGTCACCAGCCTGCCGTCGACGCTGGCCGTCGGCGTCGAGGTCGAGGTCCAGGGCACGCTGGCCAACGGCGTGCTGGTGGCCAGCGCCGTGACGCTGAAGTCCGAGGCCCGCGGCAGCGGCAGCCAGGCCAAGGAGCGCTACGAGCTGCACGGCACGATCAGCGCGCTCGATGTCACGGCGCAGACCTTCGTCGTGCGCGGTGTCACCGTCGGCTATGGCAGCGTCACCAGCTGGCTGCCGAGCGGTGCCAGCGCCGCCAGCCTGGTCGATGGCGTGAAGGTCACCGTCAAGGGCGCCCTCGGCAGCGACCGCAGCACGCTGACGGCCACCACGGTGCGCATCCGCAGCTGATCCGGCGGCTGCGGCATGATCGCCGCCCGGCCGTGGTGACCGGGCGGCGGTGCGTGCCGATGGCCGGTGGCGGGTCCCGCAGGCTTCGCCGGCCGTGCCGACCGACCGACCCGCCCCGACCGTTTCTCTTCACCTGTCACGTCCCCTCGTCCTGCCTTCCCGCCCTGAGCCGTGAGCGATCCGACCGATCCCCCACCGTCGCCCGCGACCCCCGCCGAGGCGGCCGCCGCAGCCGCCGCGCCGCTGGCCGCGCCCGCGCTGGCCCAGGCGCTGCGCGCGCTGCTGCAGCCGCTGGCGCAGCTGGCGCTGGCCCACGGGCTGACGCACGCCACGCTCGACGAGCTGTTGCGCCAGGCCCTGGTGGCGGCGGCCGACGCGCGGCTGGAGGCCGAGGGCGCGCTGCCGGCGCACCGGCGGGCCAGCCGCATCACGACGGCCACCGGCATCCACCGCCGCGACGTCACCCGGCTGCTGGCGCAGCGGCGTGATGGTGGCGAGGCCCAGGCCGTGGCGCAGCGCTCGCAGGCCAGCGAGGTGTTCGCCCGTTGGCGTGCGCTGCCCGACTACTGCGACCGCCGCGGCTCGCCGCGCGAACTGCCGCGCCAGGGCCCGTTGCCCAGCTTCGAGACCCTGGCCCAGGGCGTGACCCGCGACGTCCACCCGCGCAGCCTGCTCGACGAGCTGCTGCGCCTGGGCGTGGCCGCCCACGACACCACGCGCGACAGCGTGCGCCTGGTGCGCGAGCACTTCGTGCCCGCCGGTGACGGCGACGCGATGCTGCAGGTGCTGGGCCGCAACGTCGGCACCCATCTGCAGGCGGCCGTCGACAACGTGCTGGGCGCCGGGCGTCCCGGCGCGCGCCGCCATTTCGAGCAGGCGCTGTTCGCGCGCGGTCTGTCCGACGAGGCCCTGCGCGAGCTGCAGCCGCTGGTCGAGGGCCAGTGGCAGCAGCTGATCGACGCCCTGGTGCCGCGGCTGCAGGCGCTGGTCGACCGCGACGACGCGGCGGCCGAGGCCGATCGCGCCGCCGGCCATGCCCCGGCCGCCCGCGCGCAGTGGCGCCTGGGCCTGTATGCCCACGACCGCGCGCTGCCGCCGCCGGCCCCGGATGCGCCGCACGCCCCGGATGCCCCGCCGGCCCCGGAGGCCGGGCACCCCCCCGATGCCGATGCCGCCGTGCCCGCGGCGCCCCGCCGCGCCCCGCGCCGCACCCGCAGGAATGCCGACGATGCCGTCTGATCCCCACCTGGTCGCCCCGTCGACCTGCCCCCCCGAGCGCGCCGCCGCCGCCGCGCCGCCACCGGCCCTGCGCCGATGGTGGCGGCAGATCCGCGAGTACCTGCCCGACGTGCTGGCCTTCACCGGCGCGCTGCTGGTGGCCGCGCTGGCCGCGGTGCTGCTGGTGGTGCTCGGCGGCTGTGGCGGCGGGGTCGGCACCGAAGGCACCGGCTCCTACACGATCTCCTCGTCCGGCACGATCAGCGGCTATGGCTCGATCGTCGTCAACGACGTGCACTTCGATGAATCGACCGCCGCCATCGTGGCCGACGACGACAGCGCGACCACCGCCGACGTGCTGGCACTCGGCATGACGGTCGAGGTGCAGGCCGGGGCCATCAGCACCGACAGTGCCGGTCGCCAGCGCTCGACCGCCCGCCAGGTGCGCGTGGTGCGCGCCATCCTGGGTCCGGTGACGGCCGTCGACACCGCGGCCGGCACCGCCACCGTGCTGGACCAGACCGTGCAGGTGCGCGCCGACACCGTCTTCGGCGATGGCCTGGCCGATGGCCTGTCGGCGCTGGGCGTCGGCCAGGTGGTCGAGGTCTACGGCGACTGGGATGCCACGGCCCAGCGCTGGCTGGCCACCCGCATCGCGTCGGTGACGACGCCGGTCACCCAGTACAGCCTGCGCGGCGTGGTGACGGCCGTGGCCGGCGCCACGGTCGAGGTCTGCGGCCGCCGCTATGACGCCAGTGCGCTGTCGTCCAGCGGCGTCCAGGCCGGCAGCGAGGTGCGGCTGGTGCTGGCGGCCGCCACGGCCGAAGGCGCCTGGAAGGCCACCGACGGCCAGGCCCGCGAGCGCGACGACGACGACGGCCGCCAGGCCCAGCTCGAAGGGGTCATCGGCCAGCTGCTGAGCGCCCGCCTGCTGCTGCTCGACGGCGTGGTGGTCGACATCGGGGCGGCTGTGGTCTCCGGCACGCCGGCCGCCGGCGCACCGGCACGGGCCATCGGCTACTGGCGCAACGGCCAGCTGGTGGCCACCCAGCTGGTGGTCCGGGCGACGACCCAGGTGCAGACCTTCGTCTTCGAGGGTCAGCTGCGGGCGGTCGACACCACCGCGCGCACCGTGACGCTGCGCAGCGGCAGCGCCGGCCAGGACCTGACGATCAGCCTGGCCGGCAGCAGCCTCGAATGGAAGAACGGCCTGAGCCTGCAGGCGCTGGCCGCGCTGGTCGGCCGCCGCTTCGAGGTCAAGGCGGTGCTGGCCAGCAATGGCGTGCTGCAGGCCACGCAGATCAAGCTGGAGCGATGAGCGCGGCCGGCGCCGCGCGTCCGGCCTATCTGACCACCGTCGCCTGGCTCTTGCGTTCGACGTACCCGCTGCGGGTGGCGGCCGTGTTGTCCGGGCAGCTGGCGGCGCTGCCGTTGCAGGCCACCGATTCCAGCGTGTAGAAGGTGCGCTGCTGCGAGACGCCGGCGCTGCTCTCGCCTTCGTCATAGAGGAGGGCGCTGCAGCGCACGGTGACCTGCACGCCGGTGAGGGTCCTCAGGTCCAGCGTCTGGCTGGTGACGGCGCTGGCGCAGGCGGTGCCCCAGCTCCCCTTGAGCACCTGCCACAGCGCCCAGTCCAGCCCGCTGCGCGCGGCCGCGGCGGCGCGCGTGGCCTGCAGATCCTGCTGCATCGCGGTGTTCGACTGCACCGACAGCCGAAGCACGGCCGCGGCCATCGCCGCCAGCATCACCAGCAGCAGCACGACGGCGATCGCGCCCAGGCCTCGGGCCGGCGGGCGCGGGGCAGGGCGCGACGGTGCCCGGCGGCGCAGGCCGTGGGCGGGGCGGGCGGGACCGGCGGGTCGGGCCGGGCCGGTGGCGGTCAGGGTCGGGGTCGGGCGCGGGGCGGTCATGGCACGTTCATCACGTGGGCGCCCATCGTCAGGCTGGCGCGGGTGTTGGCACGGGTCAGCTCGATCTGCACCGAGATGAAGCCGCTCTGCTGGGTGGCCGCCTGGTTGGCCGTGTAGACGAAGCGGCAGGCGCTGACCTGGCGCGTGACCACGGCGGCGCCGGTGGTCGACGGGCAGGCGTTTGGCGCGCTGGCGTTGAAGCCGTAGTTCTTCAGCCGGTAGAGCACGCCGGGGGCGTCGCCCCGACCGTCCAGCGTGCTGCTGGCGCCGGCGCAGACGTAGAACACCGCGCCCTCGCTGGCCGGCACCACGCTGAAGCGCCCGCCGTCATAGCCGAGCGGGAACTGCTGGGTGTCCACGCGCAGGCGCAGCGTGCCGGCGCTGGCCGGCGGCGTGCTGACCTGGCGGATCACGCTGCGGTTGCTGCCGCTGTAGACATCGTCCGGGTTCTGGTTGTCGACCACCAGCCAGTCGTTGACCTGCGGCGTCGCGCTCAGCGGCCCCAGCACGTCGAACTCGGTGGTCGTGGTGCTGGTGTCCAGCCACAGCGCGCCGTCGCCCGGATGGGCGATGTCGGGGCCGGCGCGGTAGCGGCCGCCGGTGCGCGTGGGCACCAGCTCGAAGCAGCTGGTGTCCGGGCTGCGGATCGAGTTGGGCACCGCGCTGCGCACGTCGCGCAGCATCAGGCGCAGCGCGCCGTCGGCCTCGTCGACCAGCGCGGCGCGGGTGCGCAGGCCGAGAAAGCTCTCGACCGCCGGCCGGTAGAACACCGCCGTCGTCGCCCCCAGTGCCGCGAAGATGACGATGGCCACGATGACCTCGATCAGCGTGAAGCCCGGGCGCGGGCCGGGCCGCACGGCCGGCACGGGCCGCATCGGCCGCATCGGCCGTATGGCTGTCGCGCTGCGGCCGCGGTGATTCCGGGGCTGACGGTGGCTGGGGCGGCTCATCATGAGGCGTAGTCCGTGCGCCAGCCCACCAGCGTGTAGCTGCGGCCGCCGTGGCTGACGGTGATCGTGATGCGCTTGGCCGCGGTCACGCCGACCAGCGTGTCGGTGGCCACGCTGACGCTGACGGTGTAGGCCGCCAGCGCACTGATCGCCGTGCCGTTGACGGTGCAGATGCCGCTGGCCGCATAGCCGTGGTAATCGCTGACGTCGTTGTAGGTGTCGCGCGCGCAGCCGGCCGCGGCGGTGTTGGCCTGCGGCTGCCAGGTCTTGAGCCGGATCTCCTCCAGCAGGTCCTGGGCGATGGCGCTCATCTGGCGCGTGACCACCGGCTCGGCACTGGCCCGGGTGGCGGTGCCGAAGGCGCCCATCACGCCGACCAGGCCGATGCCCAGCACGACGATGGCCATCAGGGCCTCGATCAGCGTGAAGCCGCGGTGGCGGCGGCGGCCGTGGCCGTGGCGGTGCTGGACAGGCACGGACCTCATGGGCTCACTCCACATGACCGGTGTCGCCGGTCACGCTGATCGCGGTCTGGCCGCTGACCGTGATCACGGCGTTGACCGGGGTGTTGCCGGCGCCGTCGCTGGTCACGCGGCCGTCGGACTGGACGTACAGGGTGGCCGGGCTGGCCGCGGTGGCCGGCGCGCGGCTGCTCCAGGCCCAGCGGGCGTCGCCGTCGGGGCCGCGCAGGGTCGCGTCGCAGCTGCTGGCCGGCTGGGCGCTGGCCATCGACAGCGTCACGCTGCCGGTGGCGACGGTCACGCAGACCAGGCGCCGATGGCCCTGGGCCGTGGCGCGGGCCGTGCGCAGCGCGCTGATCACCTGTTCGCGCCAGGCCGTGTCGGCGCTGGCCAGCGCGCTCTCCAGGCGCGGCAGCGCGACGACGGCCAGCACCGAGGCCGCCAGCATGACCACCACCAGCTCCATCATCGTGAAGCCCCGGGAAGCGGCGCGCGGGCCTGGCCGGTGGGTACATCGCGGACGGGTGTTCACGGCAGGTCCTCCTCGCGGATCGAGCGCAGGGTGGTGGCCGGATCGCCCAGCCATTCGGGGCGGTAGATGCCGAAGCCGGCGCGCGCGGCCGGATCGGCCGCCCAGCCGCTGGCGCAGGCGCCCCACTGGCTGCGCAGCCAGGGCCGCAGCCCGCCGCTGGTCGACGGACGCAGGCCGTTGCAGCTGGCGTCCGTGGCGGTCGCACCCAGGTTGAGGGCGACGTCGAACAGCACGCTGGTGCCGGTCGGCGTCGGCGCGGCCAGCGTCAGCTCGCCCAGGCCGGCGCTCAGCGTGGGGGTGATCGACAGCACGCTGCTGTTGGCGCTCACCGTCCGGCCGTCGGCGCCGCGCGGGGCCGACAGGGCGATCTGGGCCGTCGACAGCGTGGTGCAGTGGTCGGCCGTGTGCGGCACCCAGCTGCTGCCGCTCCAGTACTCGGCGCGCAGCGGCAGGCGCAGCGTGCCGGCGGCCGGCCCGTAGCGGCCGAGCAGGCGCAGCCGGCCGCTGCGCAGCAGCACGCTGGCCTCGCTGCCGCCGCCGGCCGGCGCCGAGCTGACCCCGCTGGCATCGGTGGCGCGCCAGCGCAGCGTGGCCGGTCCGCTGGTCTTGCTGCTGAAGGCGTAGACCGGCGCGCCGCTGCCCACGCCCTGGCTGAAGGCGCTGGCGGCCAGGCTGTCGGCGCTGGTGCTGCCGGCCACCGACGGCGTGGGGGTGGCGGTCAGCGTCACCGTCTTCGCGTAGGTGGGGCTGGTGGCCGCCGTGCCGTCGTAGTTGCGGGTCACGCCGCCGGCGGCGTTGCGCGCGGTCACCGTCACCGGCGTGGGCTGGCCGGCATAGGTGTAGCCGCCGCTCAGGCAGGCGGCGCTGGCCGTCAGGTCCAGGTGGTGCGGGATGAAGGGCCCGACGCTGCCCGACGAGGCGCTGTTGATGCCGCTGGTGGCCAGGTAGAAGCAGGTCTTGGTCTGGCCCGGCGCCGGATCGACGCCGCCGAACTGCGCCACCGTGCACGGCAGGCTGCCGCTGCGGTTGCCCAGCGTGCGCCAGGCGGTGGTGGTGCCGTAGGCGACGATGGCGACCACGCCGGTGGGCAGGGTGCAGGTGGCGCCGTCGGCCGCGCAGGTGAACACGCTCAGGTTGCTGCCGCCGCCGGTGTTCCAGCCGGTGCCCAGGTAGTCGGCGCTGGTCAGCAGCGTGGTCAGGTCGATGGTGCCGACCTCGTCGTAGCGGATGTCGCTGATGGCGGCCACGCCGTTGACGAAGCTGCCCAGGCTGGCGCTGAAGGTGCCGCTGACCGCGCCGGCGCCGGTCGGCCGCGCCCGCACGAAGTTCAGCTGCGCCGTCTCCGGCGGGCTCTCGCGGCCGAAGTTGGGCGTCACCGCGCCGGCGTTGTTGATCGCCTGCAGGGTGGCCGTGAACGGCGTGCCGGCCACCTTGGCACCGGCGGCCACGGTCACCGCCAGATACCAGGGCTGGGCGACGAAGGTGTCCGAGCCGGTCATCGACAGCCCGCTCTCGTAGACCGTCGTGCCGGTGTAGCTGGCGCTCACCCGCATCTGGCCGACGTCGGCATAGCGCAGCGTGGTGGTGGCCACGCCGCTGGCATTGAAGTCCAGGCCGATGGCCCGGCCGCCGGCATCGCAGGCCGCGTTGGCATTGGCGCTGGCGTTGAGCGCGCTCTGGAAGCCGGCGGGGCCGAGGCGCACCGCGCGCGTGCCGCTGGCCGGGTTCAGGTAGGTGCAGCTGAACTGGATCGATTTCGTCACCGAGGCGAAGGCCGGTGTGCAGGCCAGGCTGGCGTCGTCGGTCTTGACGGCCGAGACGGTGATCGTCTTCGTCAGGTCCGAGACATGGTGCGGGATGTCGAACAGGAAGCCCGAGGTGGCCGAGGTGTGGGTGCACTCGGGGCTGCCGAAGTCGCAGCGGTTGGTGCTGGCGGGGGCGGGTGATTCGTTCTCGGTGAGGAACTTCAGCGTGCCGGCCTTGGTGACGTGGGCCCGCATCGTCGTCGTGCTGGCGCCCGCGGCGATGGTGAAGGCGGTGGTGTCGGGCCAGCCCACGCTCATGCCGGGCTGGGTGTCGCTGATGCCCAGCGTGCCGCTGACGCCGCCGGTGTAGCGGGTGCTGCAGTCGGCGTTCTGGCAGGCGATCAGGGTCAGGGTGGCGGGCGCGCAGGTCACGCCCTGGCCGGCGCCGGCATGCGCGATGCGCACGTGGTGCAGGCCGCTGACCACCGTCAGCGCGCAGCTGTTGCCGGCTGCGGCGGTCACGCCGAAGCCGCAGTAGAGCGCGGGTGCGGTGGTGGCCGCCGGCGAGACGCCGGTGCTGCCCAGCGTGACGCTGCCGCCGGGGCTGAACGCGGCCTGCACCGTGGCCGTGCTGGCGCCGCTGGCGATGGTGAAGGCCGGGCCGCTGCTCCAGCTGGCCGTGGGCGTGCCGCTGCTGCTGAGGCTGCCGCTGACGCCGCCGGTGTAGAGGCTGGAGCAGCTGGCATTGGCGCAGGCCTTGACGGTGAAGCTGGTGGCGGCGCCCGCGCTGACGCTGGCCGCGGCGCTGGCCAGCTCCAGGTGGTGCAGCAGCGAGCAGGCCGGCGTGGCCGTGCGGTCGGCGTTGATCTCGGTGGTGGTGAGCTCGTGGTTGTAGATGCGCACCGTGTCGAAGTGGCCGTCGGCCGAGCGCTGGATCGGCGTCGCGCTGGAGCGGTTGTCACCGATGTAGAGCGTGCCGATGCCGCTGGCCAGGCCGGGCAGGGCGACGGTGAAGGTCGCCTCCGACATGATCGAGCCGTTGACATAGGTGCGGATGCGGCTGGCCCCGCTGCCGGCCACCAGCTTCCAGGTGACGGTGATGTGCCACCAGGCCCCGTCGGACATCGCGTCGTTCTTGAACACCGCATGTTCGGCGCCACTGGCGCTGTTGACGGTGAAGCCCAGGTCGACGTCGATGGTCGAGGGGCTGGCGCTGTCGTCGTCGCGGTAGATCAGGAACTGCGCGCCGTTGGCGGTCGTCGCGTCCATCAGCACCCGGTCGGAGGAGTCGGTGCTGGTCGAGTAGTACCAGAAGCTGATCGAGCCGGTGCCGCCCACCGTCGAGGGCAGGGCGATGCCGGTGTTCAGCGCCAGCGCGCTGCTGCTGGTGTTGGTGTTGACGTCCAGGCCGCGGCAGGTCTTGCCGCTGGCCGTGGTGGTCACGCCGCCGACGGCGGTCGCGTGGCGGCCGTTGCCGCTGGCGTCCAGCGCCTCGCCGGCCACGCCCGAATAGCCGCTTTCCTCGAAGCGGTACTCGGCCACCAGCGCGGCGCGCACGCTGGCCGGCAGCAGCAGACCGACGGCCAGCGCCAGCAGCGCCAGCAGGTGCTGCACGGACCGCCAGGGCACGGCCTGGCGCATCGGGTGGGGGGCGCAGGGCGTGCGGCGCAGGGCCGATCGCGGGTTCGGGGCGGCATCGATCGGACGGGGGCTCACGGCAGATCCTGGATGTGGGTGGCTCGCTGGCTGTCCGTGCGCGCGATGCCGAAGGTGACGGTGGCGGTCGGGTCGCTGTCCCAGCCGTTGGCGCAGCTGCCCCAGCGGCTGCGCAGCCAGCCCAGACCGGCGGCCGAGCCGCTGCTGCCCGGGGTCTGCGCGCGGCAGCTGCGCGGGTTGCCGGTGCCGCCGAGGTTGAGCGTCAGCTCGAAGGTCGCCGTGCGGCCGGCCGGCGTGGGCGCGGCCAGGCTCAGGCTGCCGACGCCGCCGCTCAGGCTCAGGCCGGTGACGCTGGTCTGGCCGCTGCCGGCCGAGCCATCGGCGCCCCGCACATGGCTGACGACCACCTGCGCGGCGCCCAGCCCCGGTGCGGTGCAGCTGTCGTCGACGCTGGGCTGCCAGGTGTTGCCGCTCCAGTACTCGACGCGCAGCGGCACCTGCAGCGGCTGGTCGACCGGACCGTAGGCATGGGCCAGCACCAGACGGCCGCTGCGCACCGTCATCGCCGTCTCGGTGCCGGTGGCCGAGCCCACGCCGTCGGCGTCGGTGGCCCGCAGCCGCAGGCTGCGCGGGGCGGTCTGCTTGCTCGCGGGGGTCCAGGTCTGGCTGAAGGTGGTGCTGCCGGCGATGAAGGCGCTGGCGGCCAGCGTCGGGCTGCTGTTGCCCAGGCTGAGCAGGGTGCCCAGGCCGGTCAGGTCCAGCACCGTGCCCAGCGTCGCGTCGACCAGCGAGAAGCCGAGCGTGCGGGCGAAGGCGGGGCTGGTCGCGCCGCCGCCGTCGTAGTTGCGGGTGATGCCGCCACCGGCGGCCCGCGCCGTGATGGTGACCGGATAGGCCTGGCCGCCATAGCTGAACACGCTGCCGCAGGCCGGGATCAGCACGGTGTCCAGATGGTGCGGGCGGAAGGGGCCGAGCGTGCCGGTGCCGCCGGCCTGGGCACCGCCGGTGACCACGTACCAGCAGGTCTTGGGCAGGCCCGGCGCCGGGTCGCTGCCGAAGGTGGCGGTGTTGCAGTCCACGCTGCCGCTGCGGCCGGCCAGCGTGGTCCAGGCGGTGGCGGTGCCGTAGTGGACGGTGGCCACCGCATCGGCCGGGATCACGCAGGTGCCGGCGCAGGCCACGCCCAGGCCGGTGCTGCCGGCCACCGTCTGGCCGCTGGCCAGGTAGCTGCCCGAGCTCAGGCGGGCGGCGAGGTCGATGCGGCCGACCTCGTCCCAGTTCAGGTCGCCGGCCGTGGCCGCGCCGCCGCTGAAGCCGCCCAGCGTGGTCGTCGTGCTGCTGCCGCGGCGCAGCGTGCCGTCGACCGCGCCCGCGCCCTGGGGCTGCACCCGCACATGGCCGAGGGTGACCGTCTCGGGGCTGGCCTCGCGGCCGAAGTTCGGGGTGGCGCCCAGCAGCGCGTGGACGGCCGTCACCGTGGCACTGAAGTTCTGGCCGGCGACCGGGCCGCTGCCGGTCGACGCCGTCACGGTGAAGCCGGCCGGCCGCACGACGGCGCTGGCCGAGCCGGTCATCGTCAGCCCGTTGTCCTGCGTCAGCACGCTGCCGGTGTAGCGCGCGTCCAGCCGCAGGCGGCCGACATCGGCGTACTGCAGCGTGGTCGTGGCCTGGCCCTGGGCGTCGAACAGCAGCGGCAGGCTGCGGCCGCCGGCATCACAGGCCGCCGTCGCGCTGCCCGAGGCGTTCAGGCCGAGGGCGGTCAGGCGCAGCGCGCGGCTGCCGCTGGCCGGATCGAGGTAGGCGCAGCTGAAGTTGACTGTGCGCGTGGCCAGCGCGAAGGCCGGCACGCAGCGGGTCGAGGCCTCGTCGCGCTTGATCGCGGTGATGGTCAGCGTCTGCAGCGTCTCGGCCACGTGGTCGGCGAAGGACAGTTGCAGAGCGGCATCGGCCGCGCTGAACGCGCATTCCGGGCTGCCGAAGGTGCAGTGGGTGCCGTGGTCGGCGGCCACGGTCAGGCTGCCGGCGCCGAGCGTCACCGGCGAGTCCGGCGTCAGCACCTGCAGGTTGACGGTGGTGCTGCTGAGCCCGGGCACGATCAGGAAGCCGGCGCCGAGCACACCCGGCCAGCTCACGGCCGCCGTGCCGCTGGCCGTCAGCGTGCCGCCGACGCCGCCGATGAAGGGCGTCGAGCAGTCGGCATTGCGGCAGGCCTTGACCGTCAGCGTGCTCGGCGCGCAGCTCAGGCCGGTGCCGCTGGCATGCTCGATGCGGATGTGGTCGAGGCCGGTCGAGCAGGTGTGGGTCTCGGCATACAGGCCGCTCACGTCGCTGGCGCTGGCCGCGCCGTGCAGGATGCGCAACTGGTCGACCAGGCCGGCGTAGCGGTAGCCGGTGTTCGCGCCGTAGCCGCTGACGCGCACCGTCGACGACAGCAGCGCGTTGGCCAGCTGCGGCGAGCCGGCGCGCTGGGTCAGCGTCCTGGCCGCGCCGTCGATCCACAGCGTGTTGGCGGTGACGCTGCCGTGCGTGAAGACGGCCACCACATGGTGCCAGCCCAGCGCCAGACCGACGCTGCTGGTGCCGTAGAGGTCGGCGTTGTCGGTGTTGAAGCCGAAGTTGGTGCCCGAGAAGAACAGGCCGTACTTGTTGCCCACGCTGACGACGAGCTGGTTGTTGCCGCCGTTCCAGTACATCCAGAACGCGACCGTCATCTGCGCGCCGCTGGCCACCGTCACCGGCAGGCCGTCGATGCGGAACTGGCCGCCGCCGCTGGCCGGGCCCGGCAGGCTGGCATAGCCGCAGCTGCCGGTGGTGCCGACGCGGGCGGGCAGCAGCGTCAGTGCCGAGGGCAGGGGGCTGCCGGCGGCCGTGCCGTGGAAGGGGCCCTCGATGCGGCCGGCCGTGTCCTCCAGCTCGCCGGCGGCGCCGCTCCAGCCGCCGTCCTCGAACTCGTAGCGGCCGATCAGCCGGGCGGCGCAGGCCGTGGTCTGGGTCAGCAGGACCGCGGTCTGGGCCGCGGTCAGGGCCGCGCGGTGGATGCGCACCTCGTCGATCGCGCCGCCGAAGGCGTAGGCCGCGGTGTTCTCCATCAGGCCCAGCAGGTTCAGGCCGGCCGCGTGGGTCTCGCCGCCGATGGTGATCGGCCCGCTGTCGCCGCCCATCGAGGTCTCGCCGAAGCTCTGGGTGGTGGTGTTGAGCAGCGTGCCGGCGGCCGAGTAGACGCGGATGAACTTGGTCTGGGTCTCGAAGTCGATGCCGGCGGCGACGAAGTACCAGGTGCCGCTGGCGATCACGGCCGGCGTGTCGAACGACCCCTGTGACCAGCCGCGCGTGATGAAGCGCAGCCGCCCGGCGCCGCCGTCGGCCAGCGACAGGCCCCAGCCGCCGCTGTTGTGCTCGTCGTCGATGACGATGCGCTGGTCGGGCAGGCTGGCGTCGTCGCTGCGGATCCAGGCGCTGACGGTGAAGCTGTCGCCGCCCGTGCCGAGGTTGGGCAGCCCCGCGGGCAACTGCACGAACTGCTTGGACGCACGGCTGAACTGGCCGTAGCCGCAGCTGCCGCTGGACCCCGGATCGGCCGGGTTGACCAGCCGCGTCGAGGGCCGGGCGCTGCCCAGGCCGCCGGCCTGGCCGTGCCCGCCGTTGCCCGAGCTGTCGAGCACCTCGGCCGCGGCGCCGCTCCAGGCCGCCTCGTTGAAGCGCAGCTCGGCCAGCGCGTTCTCGTTGCGGCGCCACACCAGCGTCAGGCCGTTGCCGATGACGGCGCTGTTGCGGGCGTACTGCACGACGTCGCCGTCGGCGACCTCCAGGCCGACGAGCGCGCCGGCATCGTTGGTGAAGTTGGTCAGGCCGTCATGGGCGCCGCCGTAGCCGTCCACGTTGCCATAGCGGTAGACGATGGTGCCGGACTCGTGGATCTGCACCTGGAAGGTGGCGGTGGCCCACAGGGTCTGGCCCAGCAGGCTGCAGCTCAAGGAGTTGAACAGGTTGTAGCCGCAGCGGTAGTGCGCGTTGATCCAGGAGACGACGAACACGCGGTGGGGTGCCGTGCCGCGGGTCTCGTGGCGGATGTCGCCCGATCCGGGCCACAGGTCGTCCCACAGCGGCATCAGCACCGCGTCGATGGCCGGCTTGCCCGAGGCGCCGTTGAGCGGCAGCGCGCCCTGGGTGCCGGACGTGGACGTGCCGGCGAACTGCAGCATGCCGTTGCTGCTGATGCGCACGCTCGAATAGCTGGTCGAGCCCAGCGTGATCGAGAAGCCCATGGCCTTGGCCGTCGACACCTCGTTGTCAGCCAGCCACAGGCCGGTGCCGGTCCAGCTGATGTCGATCCAGGGCCAGGTGGTGGCATTGGACGCGCTGTCGTCCACGCTCCAGCTGGCGGCGTGGGCCGGCGCCAGCAGCAGTACGGCCAGGCACAGCGCGGTCCACAGCCGCACCAGCACGGCCCGGACGTTCCGCGTCCGCGCGGTCGGCGCGGCGGGCCGGCGCTGGCTGCGGACAGGGCCCGGCAGCGACCGGACGGGCGGAACAGCGGAGACACACATGGTCCGCATGGTGGCGTGCGGGCGGCGGGGGCCAGACGGCGAAAAGCCCGCCAGGGGCGGGCTTGTTCTGCGCGGGAGGCGGGCCTGGCCGGCCCTGCGGCTCACGGCGTTCAGTTGCCGGCGGCGATGCCCTTGAAGGTGCCGGTCACGCTGTCCGGGCCGGTGATCGTGCAGTCGTCCTCGTCGCCGTTGGCCACCGTCGCGTCGCTGCCGTCGATCGGCAGTGCGGTGGGGGTGTAGCCCGTCGGCAGACCGCCGACCAGCAGGGTGCCGATCTGGTTGCAGTTGCTGATCTGCCGGCACTGCGTGCCCGTCAAGTGTCCGGTCAGCGAGCAGCCGGCGTAGTTGACGGTCATGGCGCTGGCGGCCGCACCGACGACGCCCTGCATGGCCGCGCTGCGGGCATTCGTGCCCACATCGAGGAAGCGGGGCATGGCGACGGCGGCAAGCACGCCGAGGATGACGATGACGACGATCATCTCGATCATCGTGAAACCTTGGCGACGAGGCATCATGGTCTGGGCTCCAATGTCGGTAATGCAGCAGGTGATGAGGCGGTGGTTGTTCCGGGGCGGAACGTGGCCTGCTGCCGACGCTCGCCCTGCGGGTACCTGGGTTGTCGGCCGCCGTCAGCCGTTCTTGAATGCCGCGTTGCCCAGTTCCCACATCGGCAGGAACACGCCGAGGGCGAGCAGCAGCACGAGGGCGCCCATGATCACGATCAAGATCGGCTCGATCTGCTGCGACAGCGTCTTGAGCTCGTACTGCACGTCGCCGGTGTACAGGCCCGCGATCTCGTCCATCAGCTCGTCGATCGAGCCCGTCTCCTCGCCGACGGCGATCATCTGCAGCACCACCGGCGTGAACACGCCGGCGGTGATGGCCGAGCGCAGCAGCGTGTCACCGCGCTCGACCTGCTCGCGCATGCCCTCGACCCGGGCGGCGATGAACTCGTTGCCCACCGTCTGCGCGGTGACGGTCAACGTCTGCTCGATCGGCAGGCCGCTGCTGAGCGCCAGCGACATCGACCGCGCGAAGCGCGCCAGCGTGGCCTTGCGCACGATGCTGCCGGCCAGCGGGAACTTCAGCACCCACTGGTCCCAGGTGCGCCGTCCCGCCTCGGTGTGGATCCACTGGCGCCACAGCGCCCACCAGGCCACGCCGACCAGCGCGATCAGCCAGCCCCAGTCCAGCGTCAGCCGCGAGCTGGCGATCAGGATCTTGGTGGCCAGCGGCAGCTCGGCCTTGAAGCTGGCGAAGACCTGCGCGAAGGCCGGCACCACCATGACGTTGATCACGCCGATGGCCGCGGCCATGGCCAGCATCACGAAGCCCGGGTAGCGCAGCGCGGACTTCACCTGCTGCGCCATGAACTGGTCGAATTCCAGCTGGTCCGACAGGCGCTTGAGCACCTCGTCGAGGCGGCCGGTCATCTCGCCCACGCGCACCATCGCGATGTAGAAGGCGCTGAACAGCGGCTGCTGTTGCGCCATGCACAGCGACAGCTCCAGGCCGGATTCCAGGCTGCGGCGCATCTCGCCCAGCGTGTTGGCCAGGCGCGGGTTGCCGCAGCCCTCCTGCAGGCCGGCCAGTGCCCGCAGGATGGGCACGCCGGCGCGCAGCAGCACGTGCAGCTGGCGCGAGAACAGCATCAGCTCCTGCACGCTGACGCGGCCCTGCAGCCACTGCGGGCGCGCCCAGCTCACCGGCTTGGACAGCGCGTCCAGCCGCTGGGCGGTGATGGTCAGCGGCACGATGCCGCGCGCCTGCAGCTGGGCGGCGGCGGCGGCCGTGTCGTCGGCCTGCAGCAGGCCGCTGACCGGCTGGGCGCCGCTGCGGCCGGTGAACAGGAAATCAGGCATGGTGGTGCGTCTCAGTCCTCACCCTGGTTGCCGGCGCGCATCGCTTCGTCGAGCGTGGTGCGGCCGTGCAGGGCCAGGCGCAGCGCGTCGCGGCGCAGCGTGTGGCCGGCCATCTGCTGGCGGGCGGCCAGCGCGAAGCGGGCCGGGTCTCCGCTGCTGATGGCCTCGGCCAGTGGCGGCGTCATCTCGACGAGCTCGTAGATGCCGGTGCGCCCGCTGTAGCCGGTCTGGTTGCAGTCGCTGCAGCCCTGGCCCTGGCGCAGGCGCGAGAGATCGACCTGCTGCTGGCCGAGCTGCACGCGCAGCCATTCCTGCTGCTGGGCGGTCGGTGACACCGGCGCCGCGCAGGTCGGGCAGACCGTGCGCACCAGGCGCTGGGCCAGCACCAGCTGCAGGCTCATGGCCACCATGTAGCGCGGCACGCCCATGTCGATCAGGCGCAGCGGCGTGCTGGCGGCGTCGTTGGTGTGCAGCGTCGACAGCACCAGGTGGCCGGTGATGGCTGCGCGCACGCCGATCTCGGCCGTGGTCTGGTCGCGCATCTCGCCGATCAGCAGCACGTCCGGGTCCTGGCGCAGCGTGCTGCGCAGCACGCGGGCGAAGCTCAGGTCGATCTTGTCCATCACCTGCACCTGGTTCAGACCGGGCAGGCGGTACTCGACCGGATCCTCGACGGTGATGATCTTGCGCTCGGTGTCGTTGAGCTCGTTGAGCGCCGCGTACAGCGTGGTGGTCTTGCCCGAGCCGGTCGGGCCGGTGACCAGGATCATGCCGCTGGGCCGGGCCAGCGCCCGGCGCAGCGCGACGTCCGCGCGTGGCGGCAGGCCCATGCGGTCGAGCGACATCAGCGCCGCGCTGCGCGTGAGCAGCCGCATCACCACCGATTCGCCGAACTGTGTGGGCAAGGTGGAAATCCGCACATCGACCGCGCCGGCCTGCACCTGGACCTGGAAGCGGCCGTCCTGCGGCAGGCGTTTCTCCGAGATGTCGAGCCCGCTCATCAGCTTCAGCCGCAGTGCGACGGCCGAGGCGATCTTGGGCTCGGTCTGGGTCTGCACGTGCAGCACGCCGTCGATGCGGAAGCGGATGCGCAGGTGCCGCTCCATCGGCTCGATGTGGATGTCGGACGCGCGTGAGCGCAGCGCCTGTTCGAACATCGAGGCCAGCAGCCGCACCACCGGTGCGTCCTCGGCGCTGAGCGCGCCGGCCCCCATCAGGCTGGCCAGGCCATCTTCGACGCTGCTCAGTTCGCTGGTCAGCTCGCGGGCGAAGCCGGCGATCTCGTCCTCGGCGCGGAAGGCCTGCTCGATGGCGGCCAGCAGCTGGCTCTCCGGCACCACGACGAGGTCGATCTCGCGCCGCGTCAGCCGTGCCACCTCGTCGTAGGCGCCCAGATCGGTCGGATCGGCCAGCGCGACGTAGAGCCGCCCGTGGTCGCCGAGCGCGATCGGCAGCGCGCGCAGGCGCCGGGCATGGACCTCGGGCAGCAGGCGTGCGGCTTCGGGCTGCGGCGGCTCTTCGCTCAGGTCGACATAGGGCGCGCCGATCTGGCCCGCCACGGCCTGGGCGATGCCGGCCTCGGTCACCCATTGGCGGTCGATGAAGACGCGGCCCAGCTTGCGCCCGCTGCGTTTCTGCTCGGCCAGGGCGTCGTCCAGCTGCGCGGGCGTGATCAGGCCCTGCTGGATCAGCAGGTCACCGAGGCGAAAGCGTTGCGGGCGGGCCATGGTCGTGCGTGGCGCGGGGGGGCCGGTCCGGGTTCAGCGGCCCAGGCTGGACGGCAGCGCGCTGCGGCCGGCCGCGGGCAGGCCCGGGACGGCGCGGCCGGGCGACGTGATCTCGTGCGGCACGGCCGGCGCCGTCGCCGGCGCATCGAGCTCGCGCACGCTGCGGGCCTGGACGATGGCGTCGGTGCGCGGGGTCTGCGGCACCTGCATGTCGGGCCAGCGCTGTTCCTCGCGGATCACGGTGGGCTTGAGCAGGATCACCAGCTCGCGCTTGGTCTGCACGGTGGCGGTCTGGCGGAACAGCGCGCCCAGGATGGGCGTGTTCTGCAGGCCCGAGACGCCGCTGCGGTCGTCGCTGGACGAGGCCTTCATCAGGCCGCCGATGGCCACGATCTGGCCGTCGCGCACGCGCACGATGGAATCGGTCTCGTTGACCGCGCTGGTGGCCAGCGGCAGCGTGTAGGAACCCAGCGAGCCGAGGTTGAGGTTCTTGCTCTTCTCGGTCACGGTCGAGATCGTCGGGTGCACGTGCAGGATCACGTTGCCCTCGTCGTCGATCTGCGGCGTCACGTCCAGCGAGATGCCGCTGAAGAAGGGCTGCAGCACCACCGTGGGCATGGTGCTGGTGCTGGTGCTGGTCGAGGTCTGGCTGCTGGACACGCCGGTCACGTACAGCTCGTCGGAGCCGACCTTGAGCACCGCCTTCTGGTTGTTCAGCGTCGCGATGCGCGGGCTCGACAGCACCTGCACGTCGCCCTGCGTCTCCAGGAAGTTGAGCAGGCCGGCGAAGTTCGAGGCCTGGAAGGCCAGGCCGTAGAAGCCCTTGCCGACCGCGCCCGCCGCCAGGCTGACGCCGGAGGCGATGGAGGTGGCGTCGCTGGTGCTCAGGTTGCCGCTGGTGCCCAGCACCGAGCCCGGCGCGGCCACGCCGATGGTGGTCGAGACCTTGTCGCCCAGGATCTTGCCGAAGCCCGACCAGTTGATGCCGGTCTGCTGCTCCTTGCTCAGCTGCACCTCGATGATCTTGGCCTCCAGCATCACCTGGCGCTCGATCGACAGCTGCACCGCGCGCAGATAGGCCTCGACCTGGCGCAGCTCGGTCGGCGAGGCCTTGATCACGATGACGCCGGCCGCCGGGTTCATCACCACGTTGCGGCCTTCCTTCTCGCCAACCATGGTGGTCAGCGCCGCCTGGACCTCGCGCCAGAAGTCGGCATCCGAGGTGGTGCGCACCTTGGCGTTGTCGGCGCTGCCGCCATTGCCGTCGCCGCCGGTGTTGCCACCGGCCGCGCCGTTGGCCGCCTGGGCCGTCGCGCCCCCGGCGCCGGCCGTCGAGATGCTGCCCGAGGTCACCCGCAGGTCGCTCGAACCCTGGCGTCGGCCGGGCAGGTAGTTGATGCGGTAGAGCCGCGTCTGCACCGTGTTCGGGTAGATGAAGACCCGCTTGCCGGCGATGCGGAAGTCATAGCCGAACAGCTCGCGCAGCGTCTCCAGCGCCTCGGGCACGGTGGTGTCCTTGAGCGTGATCGACAGCGAGCCGCTGACCTCCGGCGCCACCAGCATGTTGTAGCCCGAGCCCTGGGCCAGTTGCAGGAAGACCTGGGCCGCGGGCGCGTTGCTGACGGCGAGGTCGAAGCGCGGCTCGGCCGGGCTCGCCGGGGCGCCGGCCGCCGTCGCCGGGCTCTGTGCCGCGGCCGGTGCGCTGGCGCCCAGCCACAGCGCCGGCAGCAGCAGGGCCGCGGCCAGCACCGGGTTCAGGGCCGCCGGGCGGGGCGGGCGGGGGACGGAAGGGCGCGACATCATGGGGAGCTCCTCGGGCTGCGGCTGTCGGTGGGCGGCGGCGCCGCGCTGCGGGTCGGATCGGACACGGGGGCCGAGGCCGGGGGATCGGGCTCGCCGTGGCTGTAGCGTGCCGGGCGTTCGTTGCGCAGCGCGGTGCCGCGGCTGACGGTCAGGCTGCCGGCCGGCAGCTTGGCCGCCGTCTGCAGCAGGTTCAGCCGCAGCGGGCCGCGCTGCGGGTGGCGCAGCGTGACGCCCTCGCCGTCGATCGATTGCACGCGCCAGGCCCCGAGCTGATCGCCGGTCAGCACCAGGCGGCCGTCGATCAGCGCGGTCGGTGCGTTGCGGCTGCTGAGCTGGACGCCCTGCAGCTGCGGCGTGGTCTCGGCGGCGCTGGCCGCACTGGCCGCACTGGCCGCCGCCGCGGCGCTGCCGGCCGGCGAGGGCAGGGCGGCCGGCACCGGGCCGGCACGGCCGGCGGCCGGCGCCAGCGGGGGCGGCAGGAGGCCCGTGGCCGGGCGCGTGGCCGCCGGGCCCTGGCCGGTGCGTGCGCTGGCGCTGGCCTGCTGGCGCAGCACGGCCTCGGGCGGGCGGGTCGGATCGGCCCCGGCGGCCTGCACGGTCGAGGGCTGCAGGGCGGCCACCGCGCCGGTCACCGCCAGCAACAGGGCCAGGGCCGACAGCAGCCAGGCCCGGCGGTCGAGTGCCGGCCCGTCGGGCGGCGGTGCGGCCCCGGCCGGAGAACGGTGAGGACGGGCCATCATCAGATCTCCATCCAGTTGCGGTCGCGGCTCAGTGTGTAGACGCGCAGCGTCAGCACATTGGTCGGGTAGCGGGAGGCGTCGAGCGACAGCTCGCCCCACAGCACGCGCTGGGGCATCTGCTCGAGCGCGCGCAGCCAGCCCAGCAGATCGCCGAACGGGCCTTCGACCACCAGCTCCACGCCGTGGCGGTAGAGCGCCGGTGCCGCAGCGGCGGCCCGATCGGGCGCCGCCCCTGCCGCAGCCCCCGCGCTGGCCGCACCCGCGGCGGGCCGGGCGCCGAGCAGACGCTCACCCAGTCCGTCGAGCAGTTGCGGTGCGGCGCCGTGGGTGGCCTCCCGGGTGGACGGTGCCGCTGCCGGGCCGGGCCGGGTGGCCGCCTGCGCGGCCGCCAGACGGGCGGCGGCGGCGGCCGGCGAGCCCAGCGGGGCCGAGGCGGCGGCCGCGGCACGCGCCACCGCGTCGGGCTGGCTCAGGTCGACCGGGGCCATGGTCTGCAGCTCGCGCAGGCGCAGCTGGCCGCGGGCGGCCAGCATCGATTCCAGCAGCCGGGGCATCTGCGTGGGGCTGACCAGTGCGCGCTCGTAGCGCAGCAGCTCGTGCTCGCCGTCCCGCACGCGGGCCTGCCAGCCGGCCAGCTCGTCGGCGTCCATGCGCTGGCGCCGTGCGTTGTGGTCGGCCAGCTGGCGCAGATCGCCGAGCAGGCGCGATTCCAGCGTCTGCGCCTCGCTCAATTCGGTGCGGGCCTGCTGCCAGCGCTGCAGCGTGGGCCGCAGCCACAGCGCGTCGGTCAGCGCGCCGCAGACGGCCATGCCGGCGACGGCCATCAGCACGCGCTCGCGCAGCGGACGGGCGTCGAACTGACGCATCAGGCGCTGCAGGCCGGGTGGCAGCTCCAGCCGGGTGGCCGCTGCCGCGACCGCGGCCGGCGGCACGGCGCTGCCGGCGGCGCCGGGTGCGGCCGTGCCCGGCGCACCGCCGGCGCTGCCGGGGCTGCCGGCCGGCATCGTGTCACCGGCCGGGCCGCGGGCCGTGGCCGTGCCCGGCCGGCTGCCGGCCGACAGGGGGCGGGGGGCGGCGTTGCCGGCCGGCGACGGCGAGGCACCGGCCAGGGCGCCCGGCGCAGGGCCGGAGGCCGCGGCCGCGCTGCCGCCCGTGCCGAGCCCGCGGCGGGCGCCCGACAGGGTGCCGGGGCCGGACGGGCCACGGGTGCGTGGCGTCGCCAGCGTGCCGCCCGCCAGCGCCGCCGTGGTGTCGCCGGACACGGGCGGCGGCAGGTCCTCGGCGCGCGCGGTCAGCGTCAGCTCGGGGGGCGCGTGGTCGGGGCTCATGGCTGGTCTCCTCGGCGCGCATCGGCCGGTCCGGCCTGGGCCAGTCGGCGGATCTCGGGGGCGGGTGCCGCGGCGGCGGCCGGGGCCTGTCCGGGTGTCTGCACGGGCGACTGTCCCGGCGTCTGCGTCTGCGTGACGCGCGCCAGCAGGGCCTGCTGCTGCAGACGCTGCAGCTCGTGCGGCGGGACGGTCTCCTGCAGCTCGTGGCGGCGCTGGCCGGGGCGGCGTGCCGCGTCCACCCGGTCGGCCACCGGCGTGCCGGCGGGGCGGCCCGCCGGGCGCAGGGCGACCTTCACCGGGTCCGCCGTGGTCGTGTCCGGGGCCACCGCCGCCGCGATGCCACCGGCCCGTGCCGCAGCCGAGGCCGCCTGGGTCGCGGGCGCCGTGGCCTTGTGGACCGGCAGCTCGGCCGCCGGGGGGGTGATGCGTGCGCGCTGGGTCGAGGTCAGCGTGAACACGGTCAGTCCGGGGGCGGCCTCGGGCGCGCTGCGGGCCTGGCTTTCGGCGGCCGTGGCGTCCCCGGCCTGTGCGCTCATGCGCAGCTGGCTGAACGGACGCCCGCGGAAGCGGGGTTCGGCATTGAGCCGCTTCAGATAATCCGCGAAACGGGCGGTCTCGGTCATGTTGCCGCGCAGCTCGACCTCGCCGCCGTCCTCGCCCACGTGCAGGCCGGTGATCCAGACATGGGCGTTGGCCTGGCGAGCCAGCGCGGCCAGGGTTTCGGCGTGGCCGTCCCCCTGCCCGGCGATGCCCGAGCGCAGCAGCTGCAGCACCCGCTGCTGCGCCTGCTCGCGCGTCTGCAGCGAGTTCAAGGCCGGCGAGGGGGCGGCCGCGGCCGTGGCGCTGGCCGCCGGGGGCGGGGCCACGGCCCGGCCGAGGGCGGCGATCTGCTGGCGCATCGGTTCGAGCTTGGTGGCGATGTCGCGTGCCTGCGCCTCGTCACGGCTGGCACCCAGGCGCAGCAGCTGACCGCTGACGCCCAGCGTCAGCAGGAACAGGGCCGCGCCGAGCGCGACCTGGCGGGCCGAGCAGGGCAGCGGCCGCGGCACGAAGCGCAGGTCCTGGAGGTTGAGCTGCTGGGGCATGGTGACGGAGTCCCGGGTCTGGGGCGGCGGTCGGATCAATCGCTGCGCAGGGCGGCGCCGATCGCGCACAACATGCGGTTGAGCATCAGCGGGTCGCGGGCCAGACCGGGCAGGCCGGTCAGGTCCAGGTGGCGGGTCGGCTCGTAGGGGGTGACCGGCACGTACAGCAGCGGGCGCAGGTGCTCGCACAGCAGCTGCTGCTCGGGCATCGGCGTGATCAGCAGGCCCGCCAGCGCGACCTGACCGAAGCTGCGTTCGATGCCGTCGAGCGAGCGCTGCAGCTCCAGCCCGGCCTGGTCCAGCGCCTGCTGGCGCGGTGCGTCATCGCTCTGGCCGAGATGGCCCAGCGTGAGGTCGATCTGGCGCGACCACAGCAGCTCGCCGCGGAAGGTCACCACCAGCGTCGCGTGCGTGGCCTGCACATGCAGCAGCGCCTGCGAGCGCTCGGGCGGCGCGGCCAGCGCGCACAGGTTGCGCAGCGCGGTCTCCTCGATGTCGATGGCCGTCCACTGCAGCTTGACCTGGTGCGCGGCCTCGACCTGTGGCCGCAGCATCTGCGCGCCGGCGGCCACCGCGATCAGCTGCGAGCGGGCGCGGTAGCTGGCGCCGTCGGGCACGGCCAGCACGTCGATGGCCGCGTCATCGACGGGGAAATCGACCAGGTCCTTCATCTGCCAGCGCATGGCCTGCGGCCAGTCGGGGCGTGGCAGATCGTTGGGCACGTCCAGCGTGGCCAGGCGGTACTGCGTCGGGCTCAGCATCAGCACCCGCCGGTGGCGGGCCAGTGCATGGCGGTGGCCGACCTGACGCAGCGTGCGCGTGGGCCAGGTCCAGTCCTCGCTGGCCACCCACTGCACCAGCGGGCGGTCCTCGTCGCGCGACTGCACGCAGGCGAACTGCGCCTGACGGCCTTGCGGCACGCAGGCCACCCAGCCCGGCAGCATGGACGTTTGGCGGAAGTGGAACACCGTGACCCCGATCTCGCAGCCTGCACCACGGCGTCAGCCCGACCGGCGCATCGGCGACGGTCGGCACGTGGCATGGACAGGCTGGTCACACCACGACGCGCTGGGCGCATCGTTCCATGCGGCCCCTTCGGGCGATGGCCCGAAAAGCGCGGCAAAGTGGCGTGAGATGCGACACGGCCCGGTCAGTCCGTGAGGACTGCCGGGCCGTGGGGCGGGCAGGGTGGGTGCGGGGCCGCGGGCGGGCGGCCGATGGCCGCGCACCGTCGGGGTCAGCGCCCCCGCGGGGTGGGCCTCCGGGGCGCACCGGGCGCACCGGGCGCCGGGGGCTTGCGGCCCCCCGGGCTCAGCCCAGACGGGCGCGGTGGCGTGCGACCTGGGCGCGGGCCTGGACCGGTGCCGTGCCGCCCCGCACGTTGCGGGCGTTCAGGCTGCCGGTCAGGGTCAGCACGCCGGGGGCGTCGTCGCCCACCAGCGGGTGCAGGGCCTTGAGTTCGTCGAGCGACAGCTCGGCCAGATCCACCCCCCGTTGCAGGCCGAGCTTGACGGCATGGGCCACCACCTCGTGCGCGTCACGGAAGGGCAGGCCCTTCTTGACCAGGTAGTCCGCCAGATCGGTGGCCGTGGCATAACCCTTGCGCGCCGCGGCCTCCATCGCCTGCGGCTTGACGGTGATGCCCGCCACCATCTCGGCCATGATGCGCAGCGTGCCGGCCAGCGTGTCGACGGTGTCGAACAGCGGCTCCTTGTCTTCCTGGTTGTCCTTGTTGTAGGCCAGGGGCTGGCCCTTCATCAGCGTGATCAGGCCCATCAGGTGGCCGATGACGCGGCCGCTCTTGCCGCGGGCCAGCTCGGCCACGTCCGGATTGCGCTTCTGCGGCATGATCGACGAGCCGGTGCAGTAGCGGTCGGACAGGTCGATGAAGCCGAAGTTCTGGCTCATCCACAGCACGATCTCCTCGGCCATGCGCGAGACGTGCACCATGGTGATCGCGGCCCAGGCCAGGAATTCCATCGCGAAGTCGCGGTCGCTGACGGCGTCCAGGCTGTTCTCGCAGACGGCGTCGAAGCCCAGCGCGGCGGCCACCGCCTCGCGGTCCAGCGGATAGCTGGTGCCGGCCAGCGCGGCGGCGCCCAGCGGCAGGCGGTTCAGGCGCTTGCGCACGTCGGCCAGGCGCTCGGCGTCGCGCGCGAACATCTCGACATAGGCCAGCAGGTGGTGGGCGAAGCTGACCGGCTGGGCCACCTGCAGGTGGGTGAAGCCGGGCATCACCGTCTCGGTGTTCTTCTCGGCCACGTCGACCAGCGCGCGCTGCATGTCGACCAGCAGGCCGCTCAGCGCGTCAATCTCGCCGCGCAGCCACAGGCGCACGTCGGTGGCCACCTGGTCGTTGCGGCTGCGGCCGGTGTGCAGGCGCTTGCCGGCGTCGCCCACCAGCGTGGTCAGGCGGGCCTCGATGTTCAGGTGCACGTCCTCCAGGTCGAGCTTCCACTCGAACTGGCCGGCTTCGATCTCGGCCGTGATCTGGGCCATGCCGCGCTGGATGTCGGCCAGATCCTGGGCGCCGATGATGCCTTGCGCGGCCAGCATGCCGGCGTGGGCCAGGCTGCCCTGGATGTCGGCGCGCCACAGGCGTTTGTCGAAGTCGACGCTGGCCGTGTAGCGCTTGACGAGCTCGCTCATCGGCTCGGAGAACAGGGCCGACCAGGCCTGGGATTTCTTGTCGAGTTGGTTGCCGGACATGGCGCTGCGGGGCAGAGGCTGCACGAAAGGGACCGCGACCCCGTGGAGCCGGCCGGGGCGGCGAGGCGCCCCTGCAGGCGGCGCGGGGCCGGGCCCGCGCCCCGGACCGGGGGGTCGGGGTGACGGTGCGGCCGCCGGCACGCTTGGGGAGCGCGGGCAAAGCCCCGTATTATCCCGCGCCGGGGCGGCCTGGCCGGCCCGGCCGGTCTGACGCGCCGTGCTGCGCGGTCCGTCCCCGCGCCCCTGCGTTCCCGCCTGTCATGCCTCTGACCTCGCCCCGGCCCCGCCCTGCCGCCGGCCCCGCCGATGGGGTCGGCGCGGCCTCGTCGGCGCCGCACGATGCGGCCGACGCGCTGGCGCCGGACACCAGCATCTGGCCACAGGCCCTGCACGAGGCGCCGGACACCCGGCTGGACAGCCACGTCGAGCTGGAGGCCATCGGCACCTTCGACCCGCGCCAGGACGATGGCGCACCGCCGGAGCGCGCCGCCGCCTGGGGCCCTCTGTGCGAGCCGGGTCTGGTGCTGCGCCTGCTGCTGTGGGGCAGCGTCACCACGCTGCTGCTGGCCTGGCCGGGCAGTGACGGCCCGCACGACTGGCTGGCCCGCAGCTCGGTGCTGCTGTGCGTGCTGCTGGCCGGGCTGCCGCCCTGGATGGCCGTGCTGTGCCTGTGGTGCCGTCATGTCCGGCCACGCTGGCCACGCCACCGCACGGCCTGGCTGACCCGGCTGCTGCCGTCCTTGCTGGGCGCCCTGGTGACCGTGCCGGGCTGGGGCCTGTTGCAGCTGTTCGGTCTGGTGCGACCGGGCCTGTGGCCGCTGGCCGGTCATCTGCTGGTCGGCGCCGCGCTCGGCCTGGGGCTGGACCGCGGGCTGCGGCTGCGGCAGGCGCGGCACCGTCCGGCCGATGCCCGGGCCCGCCTGGCCGAGCTGCAGTCACGCATCCGGCCGCATTTCCTCTTCAATGCCCTGAACACCGCGCTGGCCCTGGTGCCGGCCCGACCGCGCCAGGCCGAGACCGTGCTGGAGGATCTGGCCGCCCTGTTCCAGGTCGCCTTGGCCGAGAGCGGCAGCGCGGTCACGCTGGCCGACGAGCTGGATCTGGCCCGGCGCTACCTGGCCATCGAGCAGATGCGCTTCGGCGAACGGCTGGTGCTGAGCTGGGACCTGGACCCCAAGGCCGCCCGCGCCCGCCTGCCCCCGCTGGTGCTGCAGCCGCTGGTCGAGAACGCGGTGCGTCACGGCATCGAGCCCTCGGCCACCGGCGGTGAGCTGCGGGTGCGCACCCGCTGCTGGGGCGGCATCGTCCGCATCGAGGTCATCAACACGCTGCCGCCCGAGCCCGGGCCGCCCGGCAGCGGCCTGGCCCTGGCCAATGTGCGCGAGCGCCTGCGCCTGATGCACGATCTGGCCGGCCGCCTGCACACCGAGCGCAACGGCGAGCGGCATCTGGCCCTCATCGAGGTGCCACTGGGTTGACCCTGCTGCCGATGCCGATGCCGATGCCGATGCCGATGCCCCCGCCGACGCCGACGCCGCTGCGCCTGATCCTGGTCGATGACGAGCCGCTGGCCCGCCTGCGCCTGCGCCAGCTGCTGGCCCGGCCGGAGCTGCCGCCCAGCGTGGTGCTGGCCGAAGCCGGCCATGCTGCGGCTGCCCGGCAGGCCCTGGACCAGCATCCGGACTGCGAGCTGCTGTTGCTGGACATCGCGATGCCCGGCCTCGACGGCCTGCAATGGGCGCGTGCGCTGCAGGCGCTGCCGCGGTCGCCGGCGGTGGTCTTCGTCACCGCCCACACCGAGCACGCCCTGCAGGCCTTCGCGCTGGAGGCGCTGGACTATCTGCCCAAGCCGGTGCGCGCCGAGCGCCTGCAGCAGGCGCTGACACGGGCGCTGCGGCGGCGCGGGCCGGACGCCACGGCCGGCGGGGAGGCGCTGGCCGGTGCCGAGGGGGCCGGGGGGACGGTGGCGGATGCGGCCGCCGCCGCCGTTGCCGGGTCTGCGTCCGGGAGGGAGGCCGGAGTCGGCGGGGCCGGCCCTGCTGCCGGAGCCGAAGGCGGGGCCACAGCCGAAGTCGGAGTCGGCACCGGCACCGGCACCGGCACCGGCACCGGCACCGGCACCGGCACCGCCGGTGCTGCTGCAGACGCCGTGGCGGGCGCCAGGATGGCCGCGCCCGACCTGCTGGTCTGCCACGACGGCGGCCGCCTGCTGCGCCTGCCGCTCGACGAGCTGCTGTACGGCCGGGCCGAGGACAAGTACGTCTGCCTCGTCACCCGCCACGGCCGCCATTGGGTCGACGACAGCCTGGCCGACATCGAGCAGCGGGCCGCCGGCCGCCTGCTGCGCGTGCACCGGGCCGTGCTGGTGGCGCCCGCGGCGGTGCGGGCGCTGGAGCGCGCTCCGCTGTCCCGGGAGGTCCGAGAGGTCCGCGCAGGGGCTGGCGAGCCGGTCGCCCCGGTCACGGCCGATCCGGCCGCGCCGGCCCGCCCGGCCGCACCCGGTGCACCCACCGCACCCGCCGCACCCACCACCGAGGGCTGGGTGCTGCGCATGGCCGATGGCCGCACGCTGCCGGTCGCGCGCCGCCAGCTGGCGGCCGTGCGCGAGGCCCTGCGCGGCTGAGCCGGCAGGGCCGGCCGGGGCCCAGGCCGCGGGTGGGCCGCGGGTGGGCCGCCCTTGGGCCCGGGCCGCGTGTCCAGGCTGCGTGCCCAGGCCGTGAACCCGGGCCGCAGGCCCAGGCCGCGGCTGCCGGCCCTCCCGGCCCGGCCTCAGCCCGTGTTGCGCAGGCCGGCGGCCACGCCGTTGATCGAGATGTGGATGCCGCGCTGCACCCGCTCGTTGTCCGGGTCGCCGTCCTTGCGGGCGCGGTAGCGGCGCATCAGCTCGACCTGCAGGTGGTTCAGCGGATCCAGGTAGGGGAAGCGGTGCTCGATCGAGCGCGCCAGCGCCGGGTTGGCCGCCAGACGGTCGGCCTCGCCGGTGATCAGCGACAGCGCCTCGTTCGTGCGTTCCCACTCGGCCTTGACGAGCGCGAAGATGCGCTTGCCCAGCCGCTTGTCCTCGACCAGCTCGACATAGCGCTGGGCGATGCGCAGATCGCTCTTGGCCAGCACCATGTCCAGGTTGGACAGCAGGGTGCGGAAGAACGGCCACTGCTTGTGCATCTTCTGCAGCAGCTTCAGGCGCGTGTCGCGGCCGCCCGCACCGTCCGCGCCCTCGCTGCCGTCGCCGGCCAGGAAGCGCTCGATGGCCGAGCCGAAGCCGCACCAGCCCGGCAGCGCCACCCGGCACTGGCCCCAGCTGAAGCCCCAGGGGATGGCGCGCAGGTCCTCGATCGCGCGGGTGGCCTTGCGGCTGGCCGGGCGCGAGCCGATGTTGAGCTCGGCGATCTCGCGGATCGGCGTGGCCGAGAAGAAGTAGTCGGTGAAGCCGTCGGTCTCGTAGACCAGGTCACGGTAGGCGGCGAAGCTGGCGTCGCTGATCCGCGCGGCGGCCTCCAGGAAGGCCTTGGGCGCGGCCGACTTGCCGCCGGTGTGCAGCAGCGTGGCCTCCAGCGTGGCGGCCACCAGCGTCTCCAGGTTGCGGCGGCCGATCTCCGGGTGCGCGTACTTCGAGCCGATGACCTCGCCCTGCTCGGTCAGCCGGATCTGGCCGTTGACCGTGCCCGGGGGCTGGGCCAGGATGGCCTGGTAGCTCGGGCCGCCGCCACGGCCCACCGTGCCGCCGCGGCCGTGGAACAGGCGCAGCGTGATGCCGTGCGCCTTGCGCAGCGGGTTGAACATCGCCACCAGTTCCAGCTCGGCCTGGTAGAGCTCCCAGTTGCTGGTGAAGAAGCCGCCGTCCTTGTTGCTGTCGCTGTAGCCCAGCATCACGTCCTGCTCGCCGCCGGAGGCGATCACCAGCTCGGTGATGCCGGGCAGGGCGTAGAACTCGGCCATGATGGTCGGTGCCAGGCGCAGGTCGCCGATGGTCTCGAACAGCGGCACCACGATCAGCGGCGTGCGCGTGCCGGCCTCGCCCAGCACGCCCAGGTTGGGGCCGGTCAGCAGGCCGGTCTCCTTCTGCAGCAGCAGCACCTCCAGCAGGTCGGAGACGCTCTCGGTGTGGCTGATGATGTAGTGGCGCAGCGCCTCGCGGCCGTAGCGCGAGAGCATCTCGCGCGCGGTCTCGAAGATCGCCAGCTCGCTCTCCGCATGCTCGCTGTAGCGGTGGCCGCGCACGCGCAGCGGGCGGGCCTCGCGCAGCAGGCCCAGCAGCAGCTCGCGCTTGGCCGCCTCGTCCAGCGACGAGTAGTCGGCGTGCACGCGGGCGGTGGCCAGCAGCTCGGCCACCACCTCCTCGTGCTTGTCGCTGCTCTGGCGCAGGTCGACCGTGGCCAGGTGGAAGCCGAAGACCTGCACCGCGCGGATCAGCGGCTTCAGGCGCGGGGCGGTCAGCGCCTGGGCATGGTGGGCGGCCAGGCTGGACTCGATGGTGCGCAGATCGGCCAGGAACTGCCCCGGCGTCTCGTAGGCGTTCTGGGGCGGCACGGCGTGGCGCAGCGCCTCGGTGCCGGTCAGCGCGTGCAGCGTGGCGGCCAGGCGGGCGTACATGCCGATCAGCGCGCGGCGGTAGGGCTCGTCCTCGCGGTGCGGGTTGCGGTCCGGCGAGCCGTCGGCCAGCGCCTTGAGCTCGGGCGTCACGCCGGCCAGCATCGCGCTGACCGACAGCTCGGCGCCCAGCTCGTGTACCTCGGTCAGGTAGAAGCGCAGCGCCACCTCGCTCTGGCGCGACAGCGCCATGCGCAGGGTGGGCGCGGTGACGTTCGGGTTGCCGTCACGGTCGCCACCGATCCACTGGCCCATGCGCAGGAAGTTGGCCACCTCGTGGCCCTTGAGCTGCTGCTCCAGCTCGCGGTAGACGCGCGGGATCTGGCGCAGGAAGGTGCTCTGGTAGTAGCTGAGCGCGTTCTCGATCTCGTCGGCCACCGTCAGCTTGGTGTAGCGCAGCATGCGCGTCTGCCACAGCTGGGTGACGCGGGCGCGCAGCAGCGCCTCGTTGTCCTCGCGCTCGGCCTCGGTGCGCAGCTCGTCGCGCTGGCCGACCAGCTCGGCCACCGCGCGCTCGGCGTCCAGGATGGACTTGCGCTGCACCTCGGTCGGGTGGGCGGTGAGCACCGGCGAGATGTAGGCGCCCTTGAGCATGGCGGCGACGTCGGCCGCGCGCACGTCGGCATCGTGCAGGCGCTCGAAGGTCAGCGCCAGCGAGCCTTCCTGCAGATGGCCCTGGGCCTGGTGCACCTGGCGCCGGCGCACGTGGTGGCGGTCCTCGGCGATGTTGGCCAGGTGGCTGAAGTAGCTGAAGGCGCGGATCACGCTGACGGCCTGGTCGGCGCTCAGGTTCTTCAGCACCCGGTCCAGCACGCGACCGGCCGAGGCATCGTTCTTCAGGCGGTAGGCGACGCTGAGCTGGCGCACCCGCTCGATCAGCTCGAAGGCCTCGTGCCCTTCCTGCTCACGGATCACATCGCCCAGGATGCGTCCGAGTAACCGGATATCCTCCATCAGCGGCTTGTTCTTGCTGGCGGCGTCTTCCGCTGCAGAGGCCGGGGGCGTCGCCGTGGCGGCGCGGCGGGTACGTGAACTGGGCACGAAACATCTCCTGTTGGTGTAACCCGGTTACCAATCCGGTGTCGACGGGCACTCTACCAGCGGCCGCGGGCAAAGGCCAGCACGACCTGTGCCGGCCCGTCCGGCCGGGCCGGTGCCGCTGCCGGGCGCCGTGTCCGACGGTTGGCTGCGCGGTGGTGGTGCGTGTCGCGCCGTTCGTGGGCATCGCGGGGGCGCACCGGGCGGGGTCACGGGCCCTGCACTTGATCCAGGACAGGTCGGCGCCGGTCGTCGGCGCCGGCCGGCTGGCCATAATCGCGCCCACGATGAGCACCTCCCCGAAATGAGCACCTCCCTGAAGATCGCCACCCGCGAAAGCCGTCTCGCGCTGTGGCAGGCCGAGCACGTGCGGCACCTGCTGACGCGCCAGTTCGGCCTGAACGTCGAGCTGCTGGGCATGACCACCCGCGGCGACCAGATCCTGGACCGCACGCTGAGCAAGGTCGGCGGCAAGGGCCTGTTCGTCAAGGAGCTGGAGGTCGCGCTCGAGGAGGACCGTGCCCAGCTGGCCGTGCACTCGCTCAAGGACGTGCCGATGTCGCTGCCCGAGGGCTTCGTGCTGGCCGCCGTGCTGGAGCGTGAGGACCCGCGCGACGCCTTCGTCAGCAACCACCACGCCGACGTGATGGCGCTGCCCGAGGGCGCGGTGGTCGGCACCAGCAGCCTGCGCCGCGTGGTGCAGCTGCTGGCGCTGCGGCCGGACCTGCGCATCGAGCCGCTGCGCGGCAACCTCGACACCCGGCTGCGCAAGCTCGACGATGGCGGCTACGACGCCATCGTGCTGGCGGCCGCCGGCCTCAAGCGCCTGGGTTTGGCCCAGCGCATCCGCGCCGTGTTCACGCCCGAGCAGATGCTGCCGGCCGCCGGCCAGGGCGCGCTCGGCATCGAGGTGCGGGCCGAGCGCCGCGCGCTGGTCGAACAGCTGGCCACCCTGACCGACACGCCGACCTGGCTGGCCGTGCATGCCGAGCGTGCGGTCTCGCGCACGCTGGGCGGCTCCTGCAGCATGCCGCTGGCCGCCCACGCCGTCTGGCAGGACGGCCGGCTGCAGCTGTCGGCCGCCCTCGGCGACGCCTCGCGCCCGGCCGAGCCGCTGCTGCGTGCCTACGCCGACGGCCAGCCCGCGGACGCCGCCGCCGCCGACGCGCTCGGCGTGGCCGTCGCCCGGGCGCTGCTGTCCCAGGGCGGCGACGCCTACCTGGCCCGGCTGCCGCAGCCCGATCCGGCCTGAGCCGGTCCGGGCGCCGGCCTGCCACCCTCCGCGAGCAGCCCCATGTCCGTGAGCCCCGTGCCGGCGCCGCAAGCCCGTCTGGTCATCACCCGGCCGCAGCCGCAGGCCGATGCCTGGGTGCGCGCGCTGCGCGCGCTCGACGTGCCGGCCGAGGCCCTGCCGCTGCTGGAGATCGGCCCGCCGGCCGACGCGGGCGCGGCCATCGCCCGGGCCTGGGCGGCGCTGGACGCCCCTTGCCTCCGCCATGGCGGTGCCCGTGACGCCAGCGGTGGGGGGGCTGATGCCGGCCCCGGCCCCGGCCCTGACGACGCGGACACGGGCGTTGAGCTGGACGCCGCCCCCGATGCCACCCCGCCGCGCCTGCTGATGTTCGTCAGCCCGGCGGCGGTGGACCGCTTCTTCAGCGCCGGCCGCGGCGGTGCGCAGCCGTCGGCCCACCGCTGGCCGGCCGGTGTGCTGGCCGGCAGCACCGGGCCCGGCACCGAGCGCGCGCTGCGCGAGGCCGGTGTGCCGGTCGCGCAGATCGTCAGCCCGGCGCCGGACGCGCCGCGGCTCGACAGCGAGGTGCTGTGGACGCTGCTGCGCCCGCTCGGCGGCTGGGCCGGCGCGACGTCCTGGATCGTCCGTGGCGAGGACGGCCGCGACTGGCTGGCCGACACCTTGCGCGCCGAGGGCGGCCAGGTGCGCTTCATCGCCGCCTACCGCCGCCGGCCGCCGCAGGCCGATGCCGCGCTGCGCCAGCGCCTGCAGGATCTGGCCGACGCCGCGGCGCGGTCCACCTGGGTCTTCAGCAGCAGCGAGGCCGCCGGCCATCTGCGCACGCTGGCGCCCGGGGCCGACTGGTCGGCCGCCGCCGCGCTGGCCAGCCATCCGCGCATCGCCGAGGCGGCGCGGGCCCTCGGCTTCGGCCGCGTCCGCCTGGTGCGGCCCGATCCGCAGGCCGTGGCCGAGGCCTGGCGGCAACTCTGAAGCTCCTGAGGCCCCTGAGGCCTGACGTCTGCCGCACGCGGCAGCGATCGGCCGGGCCACGGTCTATAGAATCGATCGGATCGTGAATCCGCCCGACACCCCCCTGCCGCCGGATGCCGCGTCCGCGCCGGCCTCCGCCCCTGGCCCGGCTGCGGCCGGTTCGCGTTCCGACCCTGCGGGCCGCGTCCCGGAGGCCTCTGCGGCCCCCGCGGCTCCTGTGGCTCCTGTGGCGCCCGTCGCCGCCGCGGCGCAGGGTGCAGCCCCGTGGGCGCCGGAGGGCACGCCGCAGCCTCTGCCGCCTGCCGCGGGTGCTCCGCTGCCCCCGTCGGCGTCCGCGTCCGTGGCCGGCGGCGGTGCTACGGCGTCGACGCTCGGCGCCCAGGTCGCCCGCACCAGCCTGTCCGGTCCGGTCTGGCTCGTCGGGGCCGCGCTGGCCGGCGCCTTGAGCGTCGCCGCCATCACGCTGGCCGTCTACGGCCAGCAGCGGGTCAAGGCCCTGGAGCAGGAACTGGTGCGCCGCCAGCAGGACAGCCAGGGCCAGGCCGTCGAGGCCCGCACCCTGGCCCAGCAGGCCCAGGACACCGCCCGTGCGCTCGATTCGCGCCTGGGCCTGCTGGAAGCCCGGCTGGCCGAATCCGCCCTGCAGCGCAGCCAGCTGGAGGAGCTGATCCTGCAGCTGTCGCGCTCGCGCGACGAGAACGTGCTGGCCGACGTCGATGCCGCGCTGCGCGTGGCCCAGCAGCAGAGCGCACTGACCGGCAGCCTGGAGCCGCTGGCCGCCGCGCTGCGCCAGGCCGACGACCGTCTGGCGCGCCTGAACCAGCCGCGGCTGGAGCGCGTGCGCCGTGCGCTGGCGCGCGACATCGACCGCGTGCGCGCGGTCAGCGTCTCCGATCTGTCGGCGCTGGTGATCCGCCTCGACGAGGCGGTGCGCAGCGTCGACGAGCTGCCGCTGCTGGCCCAGCCGCTGCCGCGCGGCACCGCGATGGCCGCCGCCGCGGCCTCCGCCCAGGCGCCGGCCGCGGTGGCCTCGCGCGGCCGGGCCGCCAGTGCCACGGCGGCGGGTCAGGCCGCGTCGGACGGCATCGGCGACTGGCTGGTGCGGGGCTGGCGCTGGACGTCCGCCCAGGGCGACCAGCTGCTGACCCAGGTCGGCGACGAGCTGCGGGGTCTGCTGCGCGTGACCCGCATCGCCAACCCCGAGGCTGCGCTGGTCGCGCCCGAGCAGGGCTGGTTCCTGCGCGAGAACCTGAAGCTGCGCCTGCTCAACGCCCGGCTGGCCTTGCTGGCACGCCAGTTCGACACCGTGCAGAGCGACATGCGCGAGGCCCTGACCACGCTGGACCGCTACTTCGATGGCCGGACCCGGCGCGTGGCCGTGAGCCGTGAGCTGCTGCAGCAGGTCGCCCAGCAGGCGCGGCAGATCAGCCTGCCGCGTCCGGACGAGACCCTGGCGGCGATCGCCGCCGTGCAGGCGGGCCGCTGATGCGCAGCGTCGTCTGGTTCATCGTCCTGGCGGTGGGCGCCGTCGTGGCCGCGCTGGTGCTCGGCGACAACAGCGGTCTGGTGTCGTTCTACTGGTCGTCCTGGCGTGTCGACCTGTCGCTGAACTTCTTCCTGCTGGCGCTGGTGCTGCTGGGCCTGGGCCTGCACACGGCCGTGCAGGCGCTCGGCGCCTTGACCGGCCTGCCCCAGCGCGCCCGTGAGTGGCGCACGCTCCGGCTGGAGCGGGCGGCCCAGGCCGCCCTGCGCGAGGCGCTGACCGAGTACTTCGGCGGCCGCTACAGCCGGGCCCACAAGGCCGCCCAGCGCGCGATCGCGATGCGTGACGAGGTGCCGGTGCTGGCCGGCGATCGGCCCTTCCAGTCGCTGGCGCTGCTGCTGGCCGCCGGCAGCCTGCACCGGCTGCAGGACCGCAAACGCCGTGACGAGCTGATCGAGCGCCTGCTGGCCGCCGACCGCGCCGCGCCGGGCACGGCGATGGACGAGGGCGCACGCCTGCTGGCCGCCGAATGGGCACTCGACGACCGCGACGGCACGCGTGCCGACACGCTGCTGTCCGAGCTGCCGCCGGGTGTCGCCCGCCGCACCCAGGCCCTGCGGCTGCGGCTGCAGGCCGCCCGCCTGCAGCGCCGGCCGTTGCAGGCGCTGCACACCGCACGTCTGCTGGCCAACCATCAGGCCTTCAGCAGTGCGGCGGCCACCGGCCTGCTGCGCTCGCTGGCCTTCGAGGCGCTGGACGCCGCACACGATGTCGAGCAGTTGCGCCGCACCTGGCTGCAGCTGGATGCCGCCGATCAGCGCGACCCGTATGTCGTCGCCCGCGCCGCGCGCCGTGCCGCCACGCTCGGCAGTGCCGAGGACGGCCGCCTGTGGCTGCGTCCCTTGTGGGACCGGCTGGACACGCTCGATGCCGAGGGCCGGGCCGAGCTGGCCGCCGCACTGGGCGACTGCATGGCCGGCCTGGGCAGCGACTGGCTGCCGCGGCTGGAGTCCGCCCAGCGGGCCTGGCCGACCGAATCGGCCGTGCAGGGGGTGGTCGGTACCGCCTTCATCGAGCGTCAGCTCTGGGGCAAGGCGCGCCGGCCGCTGGAGCTGGCCGCCCGCGACCTGGCGCTGCAGCCGCGCGCCCGCCGTGCCGCCTGGCGGGCCCTGGCCCTGCTGGCCCGTGAGCAGGGTGACGAGGCGCGGGCCAGCGACTGCGATCGCGCGGCAGCCGCCATCGATTGAGGGCTGTTGAAGAAATTTCGCGAGGGGGCTTGCGCAGTTCCGAGAAACCGTCCTATACTGCGAGGCTTCCACAGCGCGGCTGTAGCTCAGTTGGATAGAGTACTTGGCTACGAACCAAGGGGTCGTGGGTTCGAATCCTGCCAGCCGCACCAACTGCTTCAAGCGCCATCACCGGTTCCGGTGGCGGTACCTGAAGTCAGGGATGTGCTCACCGATGTGACGCGACGTGGAAGATGAAGGTCAGCGGATCGCCCCAGGCGGTCTCGCGACAGGCGGCTGTAGCTCAGTTGGATAGAGTACTTGGCTACGAACCAAGGGGTCGTGGGTTCGAATCCTGCCAGCCGCACCAACTTGAAACGGGTCAGTTCCTCACGGGACTGACCCGTTTTTCATTCCGGCCTGCCGATGAGCACCTGCTCACGCAGGCGTGCCAGCAGGCCGCTGTGCCGGCGCGTCGGGCTGGCCACGGCCGCGCGCAACACCGCTTCCGGTCCGGCCAGGCAGACCGCGCGCTTGGCGCGCGTGACCGCGGTGTAGACCAGCTCGCGGCTGAGCACCCGGGTCGGCCGTTCGGGCAGCAGCACCAGCACCGCGTCGAATTCGCTGCCCTGGCTCTTGTGCACCGTCATCGCGTAGGCGCTCTGGTGTTCGGGCAGCCGCAGGGGCGGCACGGCGCGCAGCCCCTGGCCGTCGGCGCGCGGGAACCACACCATCAGCTGGCCGTCGGCGTCCGGTGCGCACAGGCCGGTGTCGCCGTTGAACAGGCGCAGCACCGGGTCGTTGCGCAGCACCATCACCGGCCGTCCCGGATACCAGGCCTGCTGCGGCTGGCGGTCGGCCGCGCCCAGGCGCTCGCGCGCCAGGCGCGTCATGCGGGCGTTGACGGCGGCCATGCCGCGTTCGCCCTCGCGCACCGCGCACAGCACACGGAAACGGTCGAACTGCGCGGTCAGGGCCTGGGGATCCGGGGTGCGGGTCGCGGCCAGGGCGAACAGCGGCGCCAGTCCGTCCTCGATCGCCTGCCAGACCGCGGCCGCAGGCTGCGGCTGGGCGTCCTCGATCCAGCGCACCGACGGGTCGGCACCGCTGCGCAGGCCGTCGACCAGCGCATCGGCCTGGCCGTCGCGCATCTCGCGCGCGATACGGCCGATGCCGCTGTCGGCCGCGAAGCGGAAGTTCTGCGTGAACCACACGGCCATGTCCTGCAGCGGGCTGTCGGTCGTGGCGGACGGTGCGCGGATCGTGCCCGGTGCCAGGCCGCACAGTGCGTCCAGGGCCGTGGTGGTGGCCGCGCCCAGGTGCGGGCTGGCGCTGAGCTCGGCGAAGACCGCGCCGCTGTCGACCGCGGCCAGCTGGTCCTTGTCGCCGAGCAGGATCACGCGGGCGCTCTCGGGCACCGCTTCCAGCAGCCGCGTGGCCAGCGACAGGTCCAGCATGCTGGCTTCGTCGATGACCAGCAGATCGAGCGGCAGGCGGTGGCCGGCATGGTGGGTGAAGCCGCCGTCGGCCATCGGATTGACGCCCAGCAGGCGATGGATGGTGTAGCTGTCGGTCGGCAGCAGGGCCCTCAGGTGCTCGGGCAGGCCGCTGGCGCGCTGGCGTACGGCCTCGGTCATGCGGGCGGCCGCCTTGCCGGTGGGCGCGGCCAGGGCCACGCGGGCATCGGGTTGCTGGGTCAGCACGCAGGCCAGCAGGTTGACCACGGTCGTGGTCTTGCCGGTGCCCGGGCCGCCGGAGACGACGACGATGCGCTGGCGCAGCGCCAGCGCGGCCGCCACCTGCTGCCAGTCGGGCACCGGGGCCGTGCGGCCGGGCGCGGGCGCGAACAGCGCGCGCAGCTGGTGGGCGACCGCGTCGGGCACGGCCAGCGCCGGGGCCCGGCTGGCGGCCATCAGGCGCGTCGCCAGGCGCTGCTCCTGGTCGAACTGGCGCTGCAGGTAGAGGCGCTGCGCGTCGTCGAGCACCAGCGGCAGGCCTTGGGTGGCGGCATCCTGCGGCCGCCCGCAGACGCGGCTGGCCAGCAGGTGGTCGCGCCAGTGCGCGCCATCGGGCAGCGGCGGCAGGCGGTCGAGCTGCAGACAGACATGGCCGTCGGCCAGGGCGCGCGACAGGCGCCGGCCGGCCTGTGCCGCGGCCTGGGCGCTGCGCGCGTCCGCTCCGGCCGCCAGGGACCACTGGCGCAGGTGCCAGCCCAGGCCGATGGCCAGCGCCTCGGCGCCGAGGGCCGGGCCGTGGCCGGCCAGCGCGGGGCCCAGCAGCGGGCTGTCGTCGTCGTCGTCCTCGTCGGTGGTCCCGGCGGATGCTGCGCGGCGGGGGGCTGCGGGGTCCTGCGCGGGGGGGAGGTGGCCGGGGCCGGGCGTTGATGCCTGCGGTCCGCGGACCGGCCAGCCGCTGCCGGCATCCGCTGCGTCGCGGGGCGGGTCGGCGTCGGCAGCGCCGGCTGGGGCGCGGCCGCGGCCACCGCCCTGGCCGTCGAGCAGGGCGTCGAACGGGTCATCCGCCGGGGTGGCGTCCGCATCCTGGTCGGGGCCTGGGCTGGCGTCGGCCTGCCGGTCGGCGGTGTCGTCGTCGTCGTCGCGGAGGCGGTCGTCCGCGCCGGACATGGCGTTCATGGCGGCGTGGTCGGCCCAGCCTTCGTCGTCCGGCGGCGGGCCGTCGTCGAAGGGGTCGCCGTGGTGCAGCGGGCCTCGGCCGTCGGCCTCGTCCATCAGGGATGCCCAGGACAGATCGTCCTCGGCACCGGCATCGGTCAGGGCGTCGTGGTCATCGCGCGGGCGGGGCGGCCAGTCCAGGTCGACGGGCAGGTCGGCGGCCAGATGGGCGGCCAGAGGGGCGGGCGAGGCAGCGTCGATGGCGTCGTGTCGCGTGCGGTCCGTGGCCGTGTGGGTGTCGGCCGCGTGCGCGCGGGCACCGTTCATCGTGTCCGTCCTCTCCGCGTCCGTGCCGGTGCGTGAGGCCTGCGTCGCGGGCCGGATGGCGGCTGTGGTGGCAGGGCTGGCCGCGGCACCGGGTGAGGGCGGGGACGGTGGTGGAGGCAGAGGCAGAGGCAGAGGCGCGACCGTGACCGGATCGCCTGGCGTCGCCTGGCTCCACAGATCCGGCGTCGGCCCGGTCCGGTCGGGGCCGGTGGCGGAGGGGGCGGTCGCTTCGCGGCGCGGGGCCCGTCGCCGGGGGGATCCGGCGCGCGCGCCCTTGGACGTCGCGGCCGTGGTCGCGGCCGCAGTGCCACCGTCGCCGGACGGGCACGGCCGGTCCGCGGTGTCCGCCCCTGGCCCGGGCATTGGCCCGGGCGCTGATATGGGCGCGGGCGCACCGGCGGCACCATCCGGCGCACCGCCGCCGGCGCTGGCCGCCGCGGCGGCCTCATCCGCAGGCGGGCCGCCGAACAGGTCGGGTTGCAGGGCCGGATCGGGGGCGGGGCGGCGGGGGGCGCGGCTCATCGGCGGTCGGGGGAGGGGAACAGCGCCGAGAGTTCGGCGATCAGGCGCGGGTCGGTGTGCTGCTGCCACAGGCCGCAGGGCTGGCCGGCGGGCAGCGCGGTATCGGCATGGCGCTGGATCCAGCCCGGCCGCAGCCCACGCAGGAACAGGTAGATCACGCCGCCGAAATGGCGCTGCGGATCCCAGTCCGCGATGCGGCGCGCCAGCCAGCGCTGCAGCGCCACCGTGTAGAGCAGGTGCTGGAGATGGTAGCCCTCGCGGGCCATCGCGGCGTCCAGACCGGGGCGGTCGTAGTCGGCGGCCTGCAGGCCCAGGTGGTTGCTCTTCCAGTCCAGCAGCCACCAGCGGCCTTCGTGGCAGAACACCAGATCGATGTAGCCCTTGAGGTAGCCGTGCAGCGGGCGCCGTGCGTCGAGGGCCGGCATCGGCACCTGGTGACGTGCCAGCAGCGCGTTGAGCCGGCCGCCGTCGAGGGTGTCGACCGGCAGGTGGAACTCGAACTCGGCGCGGCGCTGCGGGGCCGGCACGTCCGCCAGACGCAGCGGCCGGGCATGGCCGGCCAGCGGCAGTGGCGTGTGCAGCGTGTGGTCCAGCACCCGCAGCAGGCCGGCGTGCAGCGCGGCGCGCAGGCTGGCGGGGTCGGTCGGCGCAGCCGGCGGCCGGGGCCCGGCGGAGGGTGAGGGCGGTGCGGCCTGGGCCGCACGGGCGTCGCGCAGGGCCTGACCGAGCAGCGCCGGGTAGGCGTCGAGCGCCGCGGCGGCGGCCTGCGGCCAGCCCGACGGGTCCCCGAAGTCGGCGCGTTCGAGCGCCTGGTGCAGGCTGTCGCCGGCCTCGGCGCCGCGTGGATAACGCAGCGGATCATCGGCCGGCAGCGTGGCCGGATCCGGGGGCTGTGGCGTGGGTAGGGGTGGGGCCGGGTTCGCCGCGGGCGTGGCCGGTGTGTTCCGGGCCGGGGTGGGCGCGGTGTGGCCCGGCTCCGGACCGGGGGCGGCATGCGCATCGTGGTCGCGTGCGGACAGCTCGTGCGTGGCGCCGCGCAGCAGCGCGCTGTAGCTGCCGATGCGCCAGCCCCGCGGCAGGCGCTCCGGGGTGGGCAGGGCCACGTGGGCGATCGGCCGCCCACCGTCCGTCAGGTCCAGCGGCAGGGCCGGCGGGAAGGGCAGGGCGCGCACGGCGATGGCGGTCTGACCGTCGACCTGAGCGTCCATCGGGTCGCGGGTCGGGGTGTCGACCTGAGGGGTCGACGGGGCCGACGGTGCCGTCACGGCCGCCGCCAGCGTCGCCCAGGCGGTGTCGATCGCCGCTTGCTGCGGCGCCTTGATGTCCCGTGTCAGCCAGGCGGTGGCCGGCTCGATCTCCGCGCTGCCGGCGGCCAGCCAGTTCAGCAGGCCATGGCCGGCCTGCCGGGCCGAGAAGCCGCGGCCGCTGGCCACGCGGTAGCCGCCCACCGGCAGGTGGCAGCGGTGCACGGCGCGGGTCAGTGCGACGTAGATCAGGCGCAGCTCCTCGGCGGCGCGGTCGGCGGCCAGCGCGGTCGACATCTGCGACAGGCGGCGCAGGCGGCCGTCCTTCGGATCGACCTGGGTGCGCCAGTCGACCACCAGACGACCCGTGGGGTCCTCGGGATCGCGCCAGACCGTGCCGTCGCAGGCCGGGGCCTCGGGCGGGGCGGCGGCGCCCAGGCCCAGGAACGGGCAGAACACCAGCGGGTACTCCAGGCCCTTGCTGCGGTGGATGGTGACGATCTGCACCAGGTGGCGATCCGATTCCAGGCGCAGCTGGGTGCGCTCGTCGCCGCTGGCGGCCGGCTCGGCGCGCCGGCTCTGCAACCAGCGCAGCAGGGCCTCGGGCGAGGGCAGGCTGTCGGCCGCCTCGTGCAGGGCCTCGGCCAGGTGCAGCAGGTTGGTCATGCGGCGCTCGCCATCGGGCCGTGCCAGCAGCCGGGCGCACAGGGCGGCGTCCGCCAGCAGACGCCGCAGCAGCACGCCCACGCCCTGGCGCAGCCACAGCGTGCGCCAGTCGGCAAAGCGCTGCATCTGCGCGAGCCAGCCGCTCTCGTCCTCGGCCCAGGCCTGCAGCTGAGCGGCATCGGCGCCCAGCAGCGGGGTGGCGAGGGCCGCGCGCAGCAGGGGCTCGCGCGTGGGCTCCAGCACGGCGGCCAGCAGACGCTCGACATCAGCGGCATCGGGGCTGGACCAGATGCTGGCGGCCGACAGCTCGACCGCGCCGATGCCGAGCGCGGCCAGCGCCTGCCGCACCTGCGCCGCCTGGCGGTGGCTGCGCACCAGCACCGCGATGTCGCCGGCGGCCAGCGCCCGCGTGCCCAGCATCAGCTGTGTGGGGCCGCCGGGCGTGGCCGGGTCCAGCGGGGTGCGGGCGGCGCGCAGCAGGCGGGCGATCTCGCCGGCGGTGGCCTGCAGCAGCAGTGGCAGCACCTGTGCGCGCAGCGGCCAGGGGTCGCCGTCGGTGCCGGCCGGCCAGGTCCACAGCTGCAGCGCGGCGGTGGCGGCGGGGTCGGCCTGCGGGCTGCGGTCGATCAGCGGGGTGCGCGGTTTCTCGCCCAGGCCCACCGGCTGGTAGTGCAGGCCGTCCTGCATGAACGGGCGGTCGTGGCGGCGCCACAGCGTGTTCATCGCCGTGATCAGCGGGCCGACCGAGCGCTGGTTGTCGGCCAGCGTCCACACCGCGGCGGCCTGTCCGCGGGCCCGCAGATAGGTCGGCAGGTCAGCGCCACGGAAGCTGTAGATCGCCTGCTTGGGATCGCCGACCAGGAACAGCGGCCGCTCCGGCGCGAGGCCGTCGACCGCGGGTGCCGCGGCCGGTCCGCCGTGGACGTCGTCGACGGCGCCTTCGTGCGCGTGTGGCGCCGGGACCTCCGCGCCGCTCATCCGGCCCTCGGCCGCGAGGCGATCGCCCTCCGGGCCGTACAGGCGCCAGAAGATCGCCCACTGCAGCGGATCGGTGTCCTGGAATTCGTCGATCAGGGCCGCCGGGTAGCGCTGGCGCAGGCGGCGCAGCAGGGCCGGCCCGCCCTCGTCGTCGTGCAGGCGCTGGTGCAGCTGGCCCAGCAGGTCGTCGAAGGCCAGCAGACGGCGCTCGCGCTTGAGGGCGGCCATCGCCTGCGGGGCCGCGTCCAGCAGGCGGCGCAGCAGGCGCAGGCGCTCGCGTTCGAGCCGGGCGGTGTCTTCGGCCTGGGCGTGCAGCAGGGCCGCGCTGGCGGTCAGGAAGGCGTGGTCCAGCGGGGCGGGCGGTGACTCTCCGGCGGCCACGGCCTTGGCCGCCGCACCCTTGAGCGCGGCGCGCAGCGCGTCGGCCGTCAGCAGCGGCATGCGCTCGCCGAGCGGTGCCAGCGGATCGTCGGCGGCGAACCAGGCGTCCCAGGCGTCGGCGGCGGCCTGCAGCCGCTCGGCATTCACGCTGCGGGCGTTCAGCAGCGTGGGGGCCACATCCTGCAGGGCCTGCAGCAGGTCGCGGCCGTCGCGCAGCCAGAGCGCGTGCGCCGTCCTGTGCAGCGTCTGCAGCCGGGCGTGGGGGGTCTGCAGATCCTGCTGGGCCGCGCCGGTGGCCTGCGCGCTGCGGGCGGCGTCGGCGCCGAGCGTGGCTTCGTCCAGATCGAGGGCCTCCGGCCAGCGGCTGTGGGCCAGCGGCAGGGCCAGTTGGCGGCGCACCAGCGTGGCCCAGCGCTCGGGGCTGTCGCCGCGGGCCAGCAGATGGCCGGCCAGGCCCGGCGGCAGGGCGGCCTGCGCCACGGCATGACGCCAGAAATCAGCGGCCAGCTGCAGGTGCAGGGCGTGGTCGTCGGTGCTCAGGGTCTGCTCCAGCGGCAGGCGGGCGCTGAAGGCGGCTTCGGCCAGGGCGCGCTGGCAATAGCCGTGGATGGTGTGGATCGCGGCCTCGTCGAAGCACTGCAGCGCGGCATGCAGGCGCAGCAGCAGGGTGGCGGGCTCGATGCGCCCGCTCTCGATCAGGCCGATCAGCCAGGGGCCGAGGAACTTGTCGTCCACCGGCTCGCCGTGGATCAGGCGCGGCACGGTGGCCAGTGCCTCGGCCAGACGGGCGCGGATGCGGGTGCGCAGCTCGGCCGTGGCGGCCTTGGTGAAGGTCACGACCAGCACCTGGTCGACGCTCAGGCCCTGCTCGACGACCAGTCGCAGCACCAGGCCGCAGATCGCCCAGGTCTTGCCGGTGCCGGCCGAGGCCTCGATCAGCTGCACGCCCGCGAGCGGGCCGTCGATCAGGTCGAGGGGCCGGGCCTGGGGTGGGGCGGCGTCCGGGCGCAGGTCAGGGGCGGTCATGGCAGGTCGCCGATCAGGTGGTCGAGCAGCGGGTCGAGCAGCCGGGCCGACAGGGTCTCGAAGGTGAGGGTGTCCTCGGTGCAGGGATCGGGCAGGCCGCGCCAGACCAGTGCGTTCCAGGGATCGTCGCGTTCACCGGTGATGCCGGTGCGGCCGCACCAGACGGCCCGCGCCCGGCTGAACTGCCGCGGTGGCTGGGCCCAGGCCCAGGCGCTGCGCGGCAGCCAGGGCACCGGTGCGCGCAGGCCTTGCGCGTACAGCAGGACCCAGGTCGCCAGATGGGCGCGGGCCTGCTCGGGCGGGCAGGGGGCGAAGCGGGCTTCGCCGCCGCGGCCCAGCCAGCGCGTCCCGGGCTGCACGCCCACGGGCGCGGCGGCGCACAGCACCAGATGGTGCAGCCAGGCCTCGACCCGGTCGGCGGCGCCCAGGCGGCCGCTGCGGTGGCGCAGCAGGCCCGACGGACGCAGATCGCCGAGGTCGCCCTCCAGACGCCAGACCTGCGCGTCCTGCGCCACGTCCAGCCGCAGCGTGGCGGGCGGGGCGGCGGGTTCGGCACGCCAGGTCCGCAGCTCGGCGGCCATCTGTTCCAGGCCCCGCAGTTCGGCTTCCAGGGCCTCCGCACCCAGGCTGCCGGCGGGCAGCTCGATGCCGGCCTCGGCCAGCTGCTGCAGGGCCGGGCCCTCGCGGCCGTCGAGCAGGGCCGGCAGCAGGCGGCGCGCCAGCGCGTTGCGCGCGCGGCTGTCGGGCACGAAGGGCTCGTCGTCTGCCAGCTCCTCGTCGGCATCGGGCAGGGACAGGCCCAGGCGGCGGCGCAACAGCGTGCGTGCCGGGTTGCGCGCGAACTCGACCAGCTGGCCCAGGCTGATCTGGTGCCAGGCCGGCTCGGGGGCGGGCAGTGGGGCGCTGAAGAACGGCGGCAGGCCCGCGGCCGGCGGCGGGTCCTCGTCGGCCGTGTCGGCGTCGCCATCGCCATCGGGCGCATCGGGCGCGGTGGCGGTGACCGGCCCGGCGGCGGCCGAGGACACCGCCGCCGCCTGCAGGGCCCGCCGTGCGGCCTCGGCCTGGTCGAGTGCCGCGGCCAGATCGGCCCGGTGGCTGCGCAGCCGCGGATCGCTCGCGGGGTCGAACAGCGAGGGATCGAAGGCCTGCAGCGGGTGGCGCAGCGTCAGCCGCGCGGCGGCCTGGCGGTCGCCCAGACCGGTGGCCAGCGCCTCCATCAGCTCGGTCACCAGCACCGAGGGGGGCAGCGGTGCGTTGTCGCGCAGACTGCGGCCGGTGTGGCTCAGGTGCAGCACGCGGCGTGCCGACAGGATCAGGTCGAGGAAGAGCTGGCGGTCATCGTCGCGGCGCACGCGGTCGCCGGCACGCGGCGCATGGGCCAGCAGATCGAACTCCTCAGGTCGTGGATTGGCCGGGAACACGCCGTCGTCCAGACCGAGCATGCACAGCACGTCGCAGGGCAGGCCGCGCAGGCTGCTGTAGGCCGAGAAGGTCAAGGTGCCGGTGGGCACGCCACCGCGCACGGCGGCGTCCAGCAGGCCCTGCAGCGCCTGGCGCACCACCGGCAGCGGCAGCTTCGCCTGCAGACCGGCGCGTTGCCACTGCGCGGCCAGATCGGCCAGCAGCTGCTGCAGCTCGCGCAGGGCGTCGAGCTCGCCGGGCTGTTGCGGATCGGGCTCGACCAGCGCCTCCAGCAGCTCGCCGAGCAGGGCGTGCCAGCGGGCGGCGCTCAGCGGGCGGCTGCAGCGCTGGCGCAGGCGCGACAGCAGCTGCACGCAGCGCCACAAGGCGCCGAGCGCGTGGGCCCGGCCGCTCTCCGCATCGCCGGCCGGCAGCAGGCCGGCCAGGGGCGCGCCGGCCAGCCGCGGCAGCGCATGGCCGAGGAACAGCCGCTCCAGCGCGCGGCCCAGGGTGTGGCGGGCCTCGCCGGGCAGGCCGAGGGCGCGTTGCTGCTCGGCATCCAGGCCCCAGTGGGCGCCGGCCTCGCGCAGCGCGTCGTGCAGCACGGCCAGGTCCTCGGTGTCCAGGCCGTGGCGGCGCGCGACCACCGGCTGCTGCAGCAGCGCCATCAGCGCGCTGGCCGGCCAGCGCGAGTCCACCAGCGCCAGCGCGTCCATCAGCGCGCGTGCCGGCGCGTTGACGCTCGACAGCGCGCGGCCGGTGATCGTGTAGGGCAGGAAGCGCTCGGGCGGCGCGGTGCCGAAGACGGCGTCGATCAGCGGCGTGGCGGCCTGCAGATCGGGCAGCAGCACGACGATGCGGTCCAGTGGTGGCGCGTCCGGCTCGCCCAGCAGACCGAGCAGCCGTTCCTGCAGCACCTCGAGCTGGCGCGACAGCGAATGGGCGTCGTGCAGCTCGATGCTGCGGTCGCCCGGTCGCAGCTGCAGGCTGCCCGGCACCAGGTCCTGCAGCCGCAGCACGCTGTCGTGCAGGCCGGCCAGCAGCGTGGGCTCGTCCAGCGGTGCGTAATCCTCGGTCTCGACGGCCTGTCCGGGCGCCAGATCGAACAGCAGGCTGCGCAGCTGACCCTGGGCGCTGCGGCCCCACGCGGTCAGCAGGCCGTGGCCGGTCTCGGCATGGTCGGCCGCGCCGCGCTGCAGCAGGCGCATCAGGCGCTGTTCGTCGACCAGATCGAACCACTCGGCCTCGCAGGGGTTGAGCAGGTCGAGGTGGATGTCGATGCCACGTGCCAGCTGCTGCAGCAGCGCCAGATGCAGCGGTGGGATGGCCGGCAGCAGGTGCAGGTGCACGGTGGCGGGCAGCTGGGCCGTGGCCAGCCGGCGGCGCAGCGTGGCGTCGTCCATGCCCCGCAGGGCGGCCGTCAGGCGGGCCAGCGCCTGGTGGCGGCTGGGGGCGCTGCACCAGGCGGCGCTGTCGTCCCAGGCGGGGATGCCGGTGCCAGCCGCGCCGGATCCGGTGTCGCGGCCCGGACCGGTCCGGTCGGCGGCGGGCGGGCGGGCCTGCGGCAGGGCCTGGGCCAGCAGCGCCCGGTACAGCGCGGCCTGCCAGTCGGCATCGGGTTCACCGCGCAGTTCGGGTGGTTGGCGGCCGACGGCCCAGTCCTCCAGCCATTCGGGCCGGAAGGCGCCGTACTGGTCGTAGAGCCGGGCCAGGCGCTGGGCCAGATCGAGCCGCATCGACGCATCGGCCTGCTGCAGATAACGTCGCAACCGGGGGTGCGCACCGGCCTCGGCGGCGAGGTCGTCCGCGGGCATGCCGTCCGACGGACCCCGGCGGCCCTCGGCCGTTGCCTGTCCGTCGGCCGGCACCTGCTGGAACAGCTGCCACAGCCGCCAGGGCAGGGCGTCGGCGGCCAGCGGCGAGTCCTCGGGCAGTTCGGGCCGCAGGGCGCGGGCCTGTTGCCACAGCCAGGGGGCGAGGTAGCTGAAGCCCACGCCCGCGCACACGCCATGGCTGCGCGCCAGGGCCAGCGTCAGCGCGCGCTGCACGGCGGCGCTGGGCACGATCAGCGCTTCGGGGCGCAGCGGGTCGGTGCGTGGGCCGTCCAGACGCGCGATCAACGCGTCCTGCAGGCGCTCGGCCCGGTTCGACAGGTGCAGGTGCAGCATGCGGGCTCGGATATCGGGCGGCTATGCTGCCACAGCGCCGGGCGTCGCCGCGCCCGCCCCCGGAACTCGGCGGCCGGCCCGGTCTCTGACCACCATGCGGCGATCCACAATGCAGCGCGGCATCGGCTCATTCCGCTGTCCGTCGTCCTCACTCCCGTTGCGTCCGTCATGCGCCTGAAGCGATCGAAGTTCCTGCCAGCGGTCGTCCGCTCCCCGTCCTGCGCCTGGCCGCCGCGTGCACGGTCGTGCGCGGGGGACAGGCCGTGGCCCGGGCGTCTTGCGCTCGTCGGTGCGGCGGCACTGCTGGTCGCCGGCTGTGCCGGGCCCGGTCCGGCGGCCATCCGTGTGGTGGTGGCGGGCGCGCCGGTCGCTGAAGCGTCAGGGGCGGCCGGGGCGGCTGGTGCGGCTTCAGCGCCGCTGCCCGCCGGTGCGGCCGGTGGGTCTCCTGCCGCCGGTGCTGCATCGGCTGCCCCATCCGCCCCCGCAGCCGCCGCCCAGGCGCCGGCGCGCCCGGCCGCCGCCGCGGCACCGGTGGCCGCGCCCGCACCGGCGCCCGGCACCCCGCCGCCCTTCGCCCAGCTGATCAAGGACACGAAGAAGACCGACGGCTTCTTCGCGGCCTGGCAGAAGGACGACAAGCTCTGGCTGGAGATCCAGCCCGAGGACTTCGACCGCCCCTTCTTCCTGTCCCCCAAGCTGGCCGGCGGCATCGGCGAGGCCGGCCTGACCGGCGGCCTGATGGCCTACGGCGTGCCGCGCCTGGTGATGCTGCGGCGGCTGAACAACCTGGTGCAGCTGGTCGCGCTCAATGACGATCAGGTGGCGCGGGCCGGCACGCCCGAGGCGCGTGCGGTCGAGGCTGCCACCAGCGTCAGCCTGCTGGGGGCGATGCCGGTGGCCAGCCAGCCGCACCCGATCCGCAAGAGCGTGCTGGTCGAGGCCAACGGCCTGTTCATCGGCGAGATGCTGGGCCTGGGGGCCTCTCTGCAGCGCAGCTACCGCCAGGGCTATCAGCTCGACGGCCGCAACTCCGCGCTGACGCAGGTGCGCGGCAAGCCCGATCTGCTGGTGGTCGAGGCCAATCTGCACTACTACGCGCAGCAGATCCAGGTGCTGCTGCCGGGCATGCCGGTGAGCGGCCCCGGGCCGTCGACCCCCGATTTCGTGCCCGATCCGCGCAGCCTGTTCCTCAAGGTGCACTACAGCCTGATGCGCCTGCCCAAGGACCTGATGGTCCGCCGTGCCGCCGATCCACGCATCGGCCACTTCACGCAGTCGGTCGACGACTACAGCGACGATCTGTCGCGCACACCGCGGCTGCGCTACATCAACCGCTGGCGGCTGGAGAAGCAGGACCCGCAGGCCGCGCTGTCGCCGCCGGTCAAGCCGATCACCTACTGGCTGGACCGCAACGTGCCGCTGAAGTACCGCGACACCATCCGCGACGCGGTGCTGGAGTGGAACAAGGCCTTCGAGCGCATCGGCTTCCAGGACGCCATCGTCGTGCGCCAGCAGGAGGACGACGCCGACTTCGACACGCTCGATGCCGATGTCGCCTCGATCCGCTGGATGAGCAGCCATGCGCCGGGCTTCGGCGCCATCGGCCCGACCCACGTCGATCCGCGCAGCGGCGAGATCCTGGATGCCGACATCGGCATCGAGAGCCTGAGCGCGCGCAGCTGGCGTTATGTGCGCAGCCGTCTGCTGCCGTCGGACGCGATGCGCGCGGCCGCCGAGTCCGGTCTGCCGGCGCCCGATGCGGCCGCGCTCGCGCTCGGCGATGCGGCGGCGCTGCAGGCCCAGGCCGCGCGAGACCAGGCCCGCAGCGCCGCCTGGGCGCGCCTGATGCAGATCGGTGCGCCGGCCTCGCTGGCCGGTGCGCGCGGTGCGGCCCTGTCGGCCATCGCCTGCCAGCAGGCCGATCTGGCCGCCGAACAGCTCGGTTATGCGATCACGCTGGCCGCACCGGCCGGCGAGCTCGATCCCGACAGCCCGCAGGCCGAGGCCTTCGTCCAGCAGTACCTGCGCGAGACGGTGATGCACGAGGTCGGCCACACCCTCGGCCTGCGCCACAACTTCCGCGCCTCGGCCGCGGTGCCGGATGCGCAGGTCGTCGATCCGGCGTTCTCGCAGGCGCAGGCCCACGTCGGCTCGGTGATGGACTATGCGGCGATCAACCTGCCCAGCCCGGGCCGGCCGGCGCCACGTCCCTTCATCGGCACGCTCGGCCCCTACGACTACTGGGCCATCGAGTACGCGTACAGGCCGCTGGCGGCCGACGAGGAGGCCACGGCGCTCAAGGCCATCGCCGCACGCTCGGCCGAGCCGGGTCTGGCCTACGGCACCGACGAGGACAATCTGCTGGGGCTGGATCCGGAGTCGCTGCAGTTCGACCTCGGGGCCGATCCGCTGGCCTTCGCGCAGCGTCGCTTCGCGATCGCCGCGGACGCCTTCGCCCGCCAGGCGAGGCGTGAGCTGCCGCCCGACCAGGACTACGCGATCCTGCGCCGCAGCCTGGACTACGCGCTGCGCGACGCCGGCCGCGCGGCCGGTGTGCTGCTGCGCCAGATCGGCGGCCTGCGCACGCTGCGCGACTTCCCCGGCAGCGGCCGCGATCCGATGCAGCCGGTGCCCGCGGCGCAGCAGCGCGCCGCGCTCGATCTGGTGCTGCGGACCGTGCTGCATCCGGACGCCTTCGAGATCAGCCCGGCGCTGCAGCGCCGGCTGGCGCCGGACTACCAGGCGCGCGGCGAGCAGCCCGGGCGGGTCGGCACCGAGTATTCCGTGGCCGCGCAGCTGCGCGACATGCAGGCCGCGGTGCTCGATCGTCTGATGGGGGACGCGCTGTCGGCCCGCCTGCTGGACAACCTGGGCCGGCTGGACGAGCCGGCGCGTGGCCTGGCCCCGGCCGAGGTCGCCGCCCGCTTGCAGTCGGCGATCTGGCCGGAGCTGGCGGCCGACCCCGTCGGGGGCCGGTCGGTCGCCATCGGGCTGGACCGCCGCGAGCTGCAGCGTGGCCATGTCGCCCGCCTGGCCCTGCTGGTGCAGCGGCCGGCCTTGCTGAGCCGCGCCGACACCCGTGCGGCGGTGCGCGGCCAGGCCCAGGCGCTGGCGGCACGGCTGGAGGCGGCCGCCCGCGTGGCGGGCCGCGACGCCACCACCCGGGCCCATCTGCGCGACTGCGCCGAGACGCTGCGGGCCGCGCTGCGGGCCCAGCTGCAGCGGGCCTGAGCGACGGGCCTGAGCGACGGGCCTGAGTGATGGGCCTGAGCGACGGGGCGTCCGCCGGCCCGGAGGTCGCGGATGCGATGATCACCGCATGAGCGCATCTCCTTCCTCCGCGGCCGTGCCGGTGCTGCACGGCATCCCCAACTGCGGCAGCGTCAAGAAGGCCCGCGAGTGGTTCGCCACCGAGGGCCTGGCCGTGGTCTTCCATGACTTCAAGAAGTCCGGCGTGCCGGCCGACCGGCTCGACGCCTGGATCGCTGCGGTCGGCTGGGCGAAGCTGGTCAACCGCCAGGGCACCACCTGGCGCCAGCTGGACCCGGCGCAGCAGGCGGCCGTCACCGACGACGCCGGCGCCCGCGCGCTGATGCTGGCCCAGCCCAGCGTCATCAAGCGCCCGGTCATCGACTGGCCCGATGGCGGTGTCAGCGTGGGCTGGGACGCCGCGGATCTCGCGCGCCGCAGCGGGCGCTGATCGGCGCTGATCAGCGCGGCGGGGCGTGCCCCCCCCGGCCGCGGCGGCCGGGCGGCGTGGCCTCAGCGGCCCTCGAAGCGTGGCATGCGCCGCTCGGCCTGCGCTGCCGTGCCTTCGCGCAGGTCATCGCTGGCGGCGCAGCGGGCCTCCCGCGCGCGCAGCCGCGCCAGGTCGACCTCGCCGCGCGCGATCTCGTTGAGCGAGGCCTTCATGCCCTGGACCGCCAGCGGTGCACCGGCGACGAGCGCCTCCACCAGCGCGTCGACGGCCGCGTCCAGCCCGACCTCGTCGTCGGCCAGCGTGTCGAGCAGGCCCAGTTGGCGCAGGGCCTCGCCGTCGAGCGTCGGCGCCAGCAGGAACAGCCGCTTGGCTGCCTGCAGGCCCAGCCGGCTGACATAGCGCCGCAGCCCGCTCGGGTAGTAGTGCAGGCCCAGCCGTGCGGCCGGCATGCGCAGCGGCATGTCGCGCAGGCCGACGCGGAAGTCGCAGGCCAGCGCCAGATCGATCGCCCCGCCGTACAGGCCGCCTTGCAGCCGTGCGATCGTCGGCACCGCCAGATCCTCCAGCCGATCGACCGTCTGCTCGAACAGCCGTGGCCCCCGGGTCGCGGCCTCGGCGTCGCCCGCATCCAGGTCGCCCAGGTGGAAGCCGGCGCTGAAGCTGCGGCCTTCGGCCCGCAGCACCAGCACGCGCAGGCCCGGCAGCGCCGCGGCCTCGTCGATCAGCCGCTGCAGCTGCAGCAGGTCCTGCAGCGACAGTCGGTTGTGCTGCCGCGGCCGGTTGAGCTGCAGCGTGGCGCATCGGCCGTCGGCGGCGCAGGTCAAGGTCGGCGGGCCGCCGTCGTCGTCGGCAGCGGCGGCGGGGGGCTCGGGACGGCTGGCGGGCGCGGGGGCATGCATGGCCGCAGTATCGCGGCGCCGGCTGGACGGGGACTGGACGCCGCGCATCCGCCACCGCCGCGGGGGGGCCGCGTGCCCGGTGATCTCCCCCGACCGGGGGCCTTCCCCCGGTGGCCTCGCCAGCGTGGCGGGCAGTCGCTACGCTGTCGCTCGTCCACCCGGATCTCGTGCATGCCGTCCGCGCGGTCCCGGGTCGTCGTGCACCGTTCGCTGAAGGCCAGATCATGCCCGATCCCCTGCCCGATCCCGTGTCCGAGCCCCTGTCCGAGCCCCTGTCCGCTTCCCCGCCCGATGACCGGCCCGATGACCGGCCCGACGGCCGCGGCCGCCTGCGGGTCATCTCCTCGACGGCTCAGGCCTCGCCCTGGCTGGTCTGCCCGCTGCGGCGGCGTCTGCTCGGGGCCGGTCTGGGTCTGTTGCTGACCCGGGCGGCGCAGGCCGCCGCACCCCTGCCCCTGATGCTGGCCCGCGAGTGGCCGGCCGATGCCGATCCGGCCGGCCATCTGGTCAGCGAGAAGTTCGACGGTCTGCGCGCGCTGTGGGATGGCGAGCGCCTGCGCCTGCGCAGTGGGGCGCTGGTGCTGGCGCCCGACGGGTTCACCCGTGACCTGCCGCCCCTGCCGCTGGACGGCGAGCTGTGGGCCGGCCGCGGCCGCTTCGAGGAGGCCAGCGCGACGGTGCGTGCGGCGCGTCCCGATGCGGCGGCCTGGCGCCGCATCCGCTTCCAGGTTTTCGAGCTGCCGGCCGGTGGTGGCCGCTATGTCGAGCGGGCCGCGCAGCTGCAGCAGCTGTGCGCGGATGCGGGGCTGGAGCACCTGGTGGCCGTCACCCAACGGCCGGTGCAGGACCGTGCCGGCCTGCAGCGCTGCCTGGACGACGTGCTGGTGCTCGGCGGCGAGGGCGTGATGCTGCACCATGCCGACGCCCCGGTGGCCACCGGCCGCCATGCCGGGCTGTGGAAGCACAAGCCCCTGCATGACGCCGAGGCCACCGTCATCGCCCATCTGCCCGGGCAGGGCCGTCTCCAGGGCCTGCTGGGGGCGTTGCAGGTGCGTGGCGATGACGGTGTGGTGTTCGCCATCGGCACCGGCCTGAGCGATGCCCAGCGTGCCGATCCACCGCCACCGGGCAGCCGCGTCACCTACACCCACCGCGGGCGGACGGCCGCCGGGGTGCCGCGCCACGCCAGCTTCCTGCGCGTGCGTCCGCCGGGCTAGGCCGCGGCGATCGATCGGCCCCGGGCCGTGGGCTTCGGGTATCGTGCGCGCCGCACGGTGCCCGCCGCCTGTCCCGCCCCGTTCCGGGTGCCGCTGCGCGGTGCGATGCCGCACCGGTGCCGTTCCGTCCCCCCTCCGTCCTGACCGCGTTCCGGCGCGGCCCCGCATGAGCGTCAGCCCCACCTTCTTCTGGCACGACTACGAGACCTTCGGCCGTGTGCCGCGGCGCGACCGCCCGGCCCAGTTCGCCGGCGTGCGCACCGATGCCGAGCTCAACGAGATCGGCGAGCCGCTGATGGTCTACTGCCAGCCGCCGCTCGACACGCTGCCCGACCCCGAGAGCTGCCTGCTGACCGGCATCACGCCGCAGCACTGCCAGCGCCACGGCCTGCCCGAGCACGCCTTCGCCGCGCGCATCGCCGAGGCACTGTCGCAGCCCGGCACGGTGGGCGTCGGCTACAACACGCTGCGCTTCGACGACGAGGTCACCCGCCACCTGTTCTGGCGCAACCTGATCGATCCCTATGCCCGCGAGTGGCAGAACGGCTGCGGCCGCTGGGACATCCTGGACCTGGTGCGCACCGCCTGGGCGCTGCGGCCCGAAGGCATCGAATGGCCGCGCCACGAGGACGGCCGCCCTTCGTTCAAGCTCGAACACCTGAGCGCGGCCAACGGCCTCGCGCACGAGGCCGCCCACGACGCCCTGTCGGACGTGCGCGCGACCATCGGCCTGGCGCGGCTCATCCGCCAGCGCCAGCCCCGGCTCTACGACTTCTGCCTGAAGCTGCACCGCAAGGACGCGGTCTGGGCCGAGATCGGCGGCCAGATCGGCACGCCCCAGGCGCGGCCGCTGCTGCACATCAGCGGCATGTACGGCACCGAGCGCGGCTGCATGGCCGTGGTCTGGCCGGTGGCCCCGCATCCGACCAACCGCAATGAGCTCATCGTCTGGGATCTGGCCCACGACCCGCAGGAACTGCTGGCGCTCGACGCCCAGACCATGCGCGAGCGGCTCTACACCCGCAGCGACGAACTGCCCGAGGGCGTGACCCGGCTGCCCCTGAAGACGCTGCACGTCAACAAGAGCCCGGTGATCATCAGCGCGCTCAAGACGCTGCCGGCACAGCGCGCGCAGGACGTCGGCCTCGACCTGGATCAGGTGATGCGCCATGCCGAGCTGGCGCGTGCCCAGGCCGCGGCGCTGGCCGCGGGCCCCTGGGCCGAGGTCTTCCGCCGGCCGCCGTCGGACGCCGTCGTCGATGTCGACGAGGACCTCTACGGCGGCTTCGTGCCGCCGGGCGATCGGCGCCAGCTCGAACAGCTGCGGGGCCTGGACGGCGCGGCACTGGCCGCCCGCCGCCCGGCCTTCGAGGACGGACGGCTCGAGGAGCTGCTGTTCCGCTACCGCGCCCGCAACTGGCCGCAGGCCCTCGGCGAGGCGGAGCAGCAACGCTGGCAGGCGCTGCGCATCGAGCGCCTGCACGGCGGTGCGGGCGGTGGCCTGAGCGTCTCGCGCTTCCTCGAGCGCATCGACGCACTGAGCGAACAGGCCGACGAGCGGGGCCAGGAACTGCTGGCCGAGCTCTACGACTGGGCCGAGGCCATCGCGCCTGAACTGGACTGAGGGGCTCCCCAGAAAGCCGGGGGTTGCGACTCGTGACAAATTGCCGGATAAGTGTCGATCGTCCTTACAGTTTGTTTGCGGTCACTAACGGACATCGGTTCAACTGATTGATTTGATTGATGAAATCGGGTTTTCTCGGGGGTGGCCCAGGGTTTGCTCATGTAAGTGGTGTGCGTCGTGAGACCACGCATCTGTCTGAAAAACTGGAGTGAACATGAAGAAGGCCCTCGTTTCCCTGGCTGCCCTGGTTGCAGTCGCCGGCGCTCAAGCTGCTGTCGTCACCATCGACGGTTTCGACACCCCGGGCGTGTCGAACACCGGTTCGTTCACCAGCACCGACGCCGTCCGTACCGTGACCGTCAACGCCACGGCCAGCACCTCGTCGCTGGACATCGGCTCCACCTCGAGCACCGGCAGCGCGCTGGAAGTCTCGAACCGCGTTGGTCAGGATTCGACCGTCAACCTGTCGTGGACCCTGGGCGCCCTGTCGCTGCCGTCCAACGCCACCAACATCGGCTTCTTCCTGCAAGTGCTGGAGTCGGACGGCAACCCGACCTCGCTGGACTTCACGCTGAACGGCGCCGCCCTGAGCTCGTTCACGATCCCTGGCAACACCGTCGGCGCAGGCCTGTCGTTCTCGCTGACCAGCTCCGAGTGGGCCACGCTGTCGGCCGGCGGCACCCTGGGTCTGGAGCTGAACGGCGCTTCGGGCTGGGATCTGGCCATCGACACCTTCGGCGTCAGCTACGACGTGCCGGTGCAGGCCGTTCCGGAACCGGGCTCGCTGGCCCTGGTCGGCTTGGCCCTGGCTGGCGTGGCCGTCGCTGCCCGTCGCCGCAAGGCCTGATGAGTGCGGCAGTACCGCGGCGGCTGTCGCCGCGCGGTACTGACTGAAGCTCGCGGGGCGTCCTTCGGGACGCCCTTTTTCATTCGGGCCGAGTTCGAGTCCGCGTCCGCGTCCGGTCCTCGTGGCCGGACCACACCCACCCGGTGCCACGACGTCCGTGGCCGCACCGGGTGGGTGTCAGCTCACTGCAGCAGACGCGCCTGCAGGGTCTTGAGCTCCTGCTGCTGGGCGTCGCTCATCGGCAGCTCCGCGCCGGCCAGCTTGCGCAGTTGCGTGCGTGCCTCCAGCTTGTCGCCCGCCTCGATCTGGTAGCGCGCCAGGCTCAGCTGCATCGGCACCGACCGCGGCGCCAGGCTCAGCGCCTTGGCCTGAACCTCGATCGCCTGCGCCCAGGCCTTGCGCGTGGCATGGCTGGCGGCCAGGGTGTCCAGGTAGTTCGGGTCGCGCGGGGAGAGCTGCAGCGCACGCTCGACCAGCTCCTGGGCGCCCGGCTTGTTCTGGCGCAGCAGCAGCATGGCCAGGTTGTTCATGGCCGCCGCATGGGTGGGGGCCAGGGTCAGCAGCTGGCGGTACAGGCGCTCGGCGACGTCGACACGGCCCATCGCGTCGCTCTGCTGGGCCAGGTAGGCGATGAAGCGGGCGTCCTGCGGGTGGGCGCGCAGCCACTGGTCGGCCAGCTTGTCGGCGGCGGCGGTCTTGCCGGTCTTCAACAGCAGACCGTGCAGGCGGTGGTGTGCGGTGCCAGGTCCGGTCTTCTCCAGCGCCTGCTCCAGCAGTGCGATGGCCGGCTCCCACTGCTGTTGCGCGATGTGGACCTCGGCCTCGACCAGAATCGGCCGGGCTTCCAGCGGGTGGGCTTCCCGGGCCTGGCGCGCGGCCTTGATCGCGGCGTCGTACTGCTTCAGGCCGGTGTGGGCACCGGCCAGCACGGCCAGGGCATCGAGGTTCTGCGGCTCGCGCTCGAGGGCGCGCTGGGCATTGCGCAGCGCCTGCGTGGGCTCGTTCTTCAGCAGATGGCTGCGGGCCATGCCCAGCGGACCGATCACGCTGTTCGGCTGCTCGGTGGCCAGGCGACCGAAGGTCGAGATGGCCTGGTCGAACTCGCTGGCGGCCAGCTGCACCTGGCCCAGCATGTCCTGGATGCTGACGTCGTTGGGCAGGGCCGCCGCGGCCGCGTTGGCCGCATTCAGGGCGGCGGCCCTGTCGCCATGGTCCAGGTAGCGGGTGACGATGGTGCGCCGGATCGTCGGATCCTGCGGGTTGAGCTTGACCGCGGCCTCCAGCGGCTTGCGCACCAGATCGTCGGGCGCGCCGGAGCGCAGGTTCAGGTCCGCCAGGGCCAGCAGCAGCGAGCTGTCATGGGGCCGCGTCTTGATGAGGTCGGCATAGCGTTGGCGGGCCCGTTCGACCTGGCCGTCGAGCAGGTCCATCTGGGCCAGCGCCATCACGCTGCCAGGATGGCCGGCCTGTCGCGCCAGGCCGGCCTCCAGTGCCGCACGGGCGCCCGCGCGGTCACCTTTCTGCTGCAGCACCTGGGCCTTGAACTGGAAGGGCAGTGCCCGGCCGGGCATCTTGCGCTCCAGCGTCGCCACCGTCTCCAGTGCGGCGTCCAGCCGGTTCTCCCGCAGATGCAGAGCGAGCAGGCCGAGATCGGCGGTGACGCCGGCGTCATCCTGCGAGATCGCGTTGAGCTGCTGGCCCAGTGCCTCGGCGCTGCCGGTGACGGTGGTGGCCACCAGGGTGCGCAGCACCGGCTCGGTCGGCTTGGTCAGGGCCAGACGCTTGTAGAGCGCTTGCGAGGCCGAGCGGTCGCCGGCCAGTTCGGCGGCCTGGGCGGCCAGGGCGAGGTCGGTCGCGCTGGCGTCACGCGCACCGACCCGTGCGGCCATCACCTGCGAGGCCCGGTCACCCTGGCCCTTGCGCATGTAGACGCGCGCCAGCAGGCGCGGCGCCACCGGGTTGTCCGGCTGCAGCTTGAGCAACCGGTTGGCCAGGGTCTCGGCCTGTTCGAGGCCGTCCAGCCGCAGTTCGGTCTCGGCCGCGCCCTGCAGCAGGGTCGGGCTGTCGGGCGCGTTCTTGAGCAGGCTCTGGAAAATGCTGCGGGCCCGCGTCAGCTCGCCCTTGGCCAGGGCCAGATGGCCGTCCAGCAGGCCGGTGCCGAACAGCGTGGGCGCATGCTTGCGCAGCAGGTTCATCTCCTGCGTGGCCTCGGGCAGCTTGCCGTGGCCGATCAGCTGGCTGATCAGCGCCATGCGGGCCTGCAGGTGCAGCCCATCGAGGCTCAGGGCCTTGCGCAGCGCGTCGAGGGAGGCGCCGTCCCCATCAGGCTGAGTCGACAGCAGTTCGCTGCGCACGTACCAGACCTCGGCATTGCCGGCATGGTCTCGGGTCAGGGATTCCAACTCCCGCTCGGCCAGCTGCAACTGCCGCTCGTCGAGCGCCAGCCGGATGCGGACCAGCCTGGCCGCCACGTGTTCGGGCGTGACCGTCAGCACCTTGTCCACCGTCTGCAGGGCGAGCTCGCGGTTGCCCTGGCTGCGGTAGGCCTGGGCCAGCACCACGAGAAAGTCGTCCTGGCTGGCCCCGCTGCCCGAGGGCTCCTTGACCGCCAGATCGATGATCTCGCTGACCTTGCCGTTGAGCAGCAGCGCCCGCGCATAGGTCGGCAGCCATCCCGTGCCGTTGAACTTCAACTTGCGGGCGCGTTCCAGTTCGGCCAGGGCCTCCTTCACTTCGCCCAGGTGCAGCAGATGCTCACCCAGCATGAAGCGCGCTTCGCCCGACTCCGGAAACTTCTTGATCAATGACCGCAGGGCGGCCGTGGTCCCGGTGACGTCGCTCTTGGCGATGCGGGTCTTGATGTCCGCGATGCCCTGGCGTTCATCGTTGCCGCAGCCGGTCAGGGCAAGGGCGATCAGCAGCGGCAGCAGGGCAGTGTGAGGTTTGAACAACGTGGGCACGGCGGATCAGGAGCGACGGTGGAGTGGAACGTGCGGGCTGCGGCAGGCGATGAACGGCCCCCCGTCCCGCAGGTCAGCCGGCGTGATGTTGCCCGAGCCCGCTGGCCGGACCGGTGCGGGAGCTCACGCCGTGAACTTTTGCGTGATTTCCGTGCCCCCTGAAATCGGGGGTGCATCCCCTGCGGTCTCCGGAAGCGGAACGGCCCGTCAGCGTGGGCTGACGGGCCGTTCAGGGGGGGGGCGGGGTGATGATGACGTACGTATTCACCCCCCACCCGTAGCGCAGCCTTCACCACAGGCCCACGCATCCAACCTCAGCCTCAGGCCAGCACTTGCTTGAGCAACAGCGGCGGCTCCGTCTTGTCGATCCAGGCGCACACCGAGCGCTGCAGGTAGTCCAGCAGGTCGCGGCCCTGGCGCCGGCAGGTCTCGGCCACGCTGAAGCCTCGGGCGATGAAGTTCGCGCCGCGGCGGCTGCGGGTCGGACCGCTGATCTTGCGCTTGAGCACCACCGGGCGCAGGGCCTGCTCGGCACTGTTGTTGGTGGGCGGCACTTCGGCGTGGGTCGTGAAGGTCCACAGCGCGGGCTCGATCTTCAGCAGGTTCGCGCAGGTGGCGGCGGTGCGCGGGCAGCCGAGCAGCGCTGCGCCACGCTCCAGCGCTTGGCGCACCCTCACGCGCACGCCTGCCAGGTCGGTGCGGCACGACGGGACATCGGCTTCGGACAGACGATGGCGCCGTCGGAACATCACGTAGCCCAAGCCCAGCAGCCGCCGACCCACCTCACCGGCAGCACCACTGCGCTCGGCGATGCGCCTGAAGTCGCGCAACAGGTGCGCCCAGCACACTTGCCGACGCTCGCTGGGCAGATGGGCGTAGGCGCTGTAGCGGTCGGTGATCACCACGCCTGCCGGTCGATCGCCCAGCAGGCTGGTGAACACATAACGTGCTCGTGAAGGCAACACGGTGTAGAGCGCAGCCTGGGGCAGCACCACCGACCACGCCCAGTTGCCCTTGCTGCTCTCGCCCGGGTAAGGCGTCTCGTCCACATGCACCGCGCCCGCCTTTCGGGCCTCGGCCATCGCCGCATGCACCGGTGCATCCAGCGCTTGTGCCAGCTTGCCCTGGGCCTGCGAGATCGCCCCGACGCTGAAGTCGATGCCCAGCAGTTGGGCCATCAGGTCGCGGATCTTCATCTGCGGCATCTGGAAGCGCGTGCCCAGCATCCCCACCAGACCCAGCGCCCGCGGCCCGATCTGGCCACTGGGCACGCCGGCCGGCAGCTGCGCTGCATGCGCGCGCCGGCAGCCGCGGCACACCCCGGTGTAGAGCCGGTACTCATTGACCACTGGCTTGATCACCGGCGGCAGGTCGAACACCTGGTGGCGCCGTGCCTGACCGGTGACCTCGACGGTACCGCCGCACGCACATCGCTCGGGCGGTTTGCAGTCCTGGACGCGGTCGACCTGAGACTCGGGCAGCAAAGCCCGAAAGGTCCCGGTGTGGCCCTTCTGCGCTCCTCGCTTGCGGCCCGTGCCGCTGCTGCGGGCACTGCGACCGCCTCGGCCAGGGCCGTCCGATGACGGCGGCTTCGACGAGTTGCGCGAGTTCAACGACACCCGTTCGGTGAGCGCCTCGATCGCCAGGCGCATGGCCTTCAACTCGTCCGTCAGCTGACCGATCACCACATGGCATTGCTCCACGGTGGCCGGCATCGGCGGGGCCTCGTCGGCGGCCTGCGATGCTTCGCTCACCTGGGGTTGGTCTGCCATGGGATCAGTCTCGCCGTCGCATCAGCCGCTGACAACCGCTTGTTCGTCAGGCTTGGCAGCCTGTGGGGGTTGTGCTGGGGGGAGGGTGAATACGTACGAGGTTGGTCTGCCATGTGGCCAGTTTCATCGTCACATCAGCCATTGGCAACCGCTTGATCGTCAGGCTTGGCAGCCTGCTGGGGTTGTGCTGGGGGGTCGCTGGGGGGCACTTCCTGAAACCCCGCGCCTGACGCCCCCACCCCGCGCCGACCTGCGGCAACATCGCCCCTCATGATCAGCCCGCGCATCAAGCCCTCCGCGTTCTTCCCCGAGGAGGCGCCCGACGATCTGTTCCTGGTGCGCCAGCGCAAGGCCAAGCTCGAAGGTTATGTGCAGAGCCTGGCGGCGATGGACGAGCTGATCGACTTCGGGGCGATGGCTGCGGCCGTGGATCGGGCCTGCCCCCGGCCCGACCGCAGCAAGGGCGGCCGCCCGCCGTACGCCACCGAGGTACTGGTGCGCATGGTCTTCCTGCAGGGCCTGTACAACCTGTCGGACGAGCAGTGCGAGCACCAGGTGCTCGACCGTCTGAGCTTCCAGCGCTTCTGTCGGCTCGATGGCGCACTGCACATTCCGGATGCGCGCACGCTGTGGTCGTTCCGACAGCGCTTGGCCCACGGCGGACTGGGGGCCCAGGCGATCTTCGAGACGCTGAGCCAGCAGTTGCAGCGTCATGGCTACATCCCGCGGGGCGGGCAGATCGTCGATGCGAGCATCGTGCAGGCGCCGATCACGCAGGCCACCACGCAGGAGCGCAAGACGCTGAACAAGGGCGAGGACCCTGCAGGCTGAAGCAAGAAGCGGCTGGCGCATACCGATCAGGATGCGCGTTGGACGCAGAAGCACGGCAAGTCGTACTACGGCTACAAGCTGCACGGCAACGTGGACGCACGCTACAAGCTGATCCGACGCATCGCGATCACGGCGGCCAACGCCGATGACGGTCGCCAGCTGCCCAAGGTGCTGCAGACGGCCAACACACGCGGCCGCTTGTGGGCCGATCGCGCCTACGACAGCGAAGCCAATCGCCAGGCGCTGCGACAGCACGGGCTGTGCGATGGCATCGCGCGACGGGCACGGCCGGGCCAGACGGCCAAGGTGAGGCTCAAGCAGCGCAACAAGACGATCAGCCGGACACGGGCGCGGGTCGAGCACGTCTTCGCGGCGCTGCACCAGCAGGGCGGCAAGTGCGTACGGGCGATGAGTCTGGCGCGCAACGCGTTGAGCATCACGCTGGCGTGCGTGGCGTACAACGCGCGGCGGCTGGCGTGGCTGGTCAAGAGCGGAAGTCCGCCTGCGAGGGCGGTGTGAGGGGCGCCGGGGCTTGTTCGCGGGCTGCGGACGGGGCGGTGAGGCGCTGCGGGCGGCTGCGGCGGGCATGTGCGGGCCTGTCACGGTCGGCTCTGGGCGGTCTCAGAGCGTCGGGACGGGTTTCGGGAAGTGCCCTGGGGGGAGGGGTGAATACGTACTGTTCGGCCTGACGCCGTGCTCAGCGCTTCAACCACAGGATCCGGCTGTGGGCTAATGCAATCGCTTTGGGTGCATGCCCGACTGCCTCAAATAATTTTAACCCAATCTTTCGTCTCAGGGGATTTTTTTAGTAGTTCTGATATTTTTGACGGCAAATTGCCGGGTTGTCGCAGTATTTCCAGCCATACAGTAATGTGCGGTGATTTCTTGATTGCATCCGCCAGTCCCTTCAGAACTCTTGATTTCTCGGATTCAAAGTCCTTGTTTGTATCAATTTCAGGATCGCCGGCTAATGCGTTTATTAGCTCCTCAGCGTTTGTGGTGGTTTTTGCTGTGCAGTATTCGATCAATATTCGCTTGAATGATCCAAATGCAGATCGGCGACCGTGAATGAGTGAGTCTCTTGAGTTAAGTTGCAAAATTTCAAGAGTTGACTCGACTCGCGAAAAGTCTCGTGGTTTTTCAGTAGGGGATGCTTGAGAGTAGAAAAGAAAATCCTTGAGATCCATGATCATTAGCGCGAATGGATCCTCGCTCCTGGGGTTTATAAACATCTTTGTGTCCCCATTCGGCTCGGTAGACCGTGGCAGTCGGCGGTGTCAACCTTGAAGTGCAACACCTTGAGTTTGCCGTTGCCCCCGTTTGAGCAACTCCGCCTCGACGATTTCCATATAGACCTCGCGCGGGGTCCGGAAGTCGAGGATCTTGCGCGGCCGGTCGTTGAGCATGGCCTCGATGTAGGCCAGCTTCTGCGGCGTGACGGTCGACA
>NZ_JBBUTF010000017.1:0-167987 GCF_038066575.1 Pseudaquabacterium rugosum
GCCGCCCAGCTTCTGCGCCGCCTCGACGGCCTCTTGCACGGTGAACGCGGGAATGCCGCGCGGCACGGGCACGTTGAACTGGCGCAGGATCTCTTTGCCCTGGTACTCGTGGATCTTCAAGGGAGGCTCCTTCAGTGGGATGACGAGGGGAGGTGGCGCGGGGCCGGATGGGGGCGTCGCGGCCGGTGGGTGCACGGGCCGGGCGGGCGCGCCGGGTGTCCGCGTCGCGCATCCGGCGCGCAAGGTAAGGGGCGTGGCTGACCGAGGGCTGAACGTCAGCCGCGGTGGTCGCGGCCGTGCATCGATCCGTGGGAGAGGGTTTTCACTGAGTCGTCGCGGCCAGGCCGTTCTCGAAGTGGCGGCGCATGTGCTCGGCGGCACCGGCCGCGTCACGTGCGGCGATGGCCGCCATCACCGCGCGGTGCTCGGCCAGTGCGTCGGCCAGCCGGCCCTGCTTGAACAGCGACAGGTGGCGGTTGAGCTTCATCACCTTGCGCAGGTCCTGCACGAACTGCAGCGCCCAGCGGTTGCCGGCGATCTCCAGCAGGCGCAGGTGGAACTGCTCGTTGGTGGCGAAGAAGGCGTCGCGCTGTCCGGACTGGCTTTCCAGCCGGGCGTGCAGGGCCTGCAGCTCGGTGATCTCGTCGGCGCCGGCCTGACGCGCGACCTGGGCGGCGGCATCGCTCTCCAGCAGCGCCATCAGGTGGTAGACCTGCTCGACGTCGGTGCGCGACATCTCGGTGACGTAGGCGCCGCGGCGCAGCTTCATCGTCACCAGGCCCTCGACGGCCAGCACCTTCAGCGCCTCGCGCAGCGGGGTGCGGCTGATGCCGTAGTCGGCGGCGATCTTCTGCTCGTCGATCCAGCTGCCGGGCTCCAGCTCGCGGGCGAAGATCTGCTCGCGCAGGCGCTCGGCCACGTCCTGGTACAGGGCGCGGGGCGTGAGCTTCGGCGCGGTGGCCGGGCGGTCGGTGGCGGAGGTCTCCGGGGGCATCGGTGGCGGTTCTCGGGGCGGGGTGACGGGCTTGGCAACCCACGCATCATGAATTCATAATTATGGCGCCCGAAGCGCAGGGGGCGAAGAAGACCCGCCACCGCGTACCGGCATGGCCCTGATTCAAGCTTGACGTCAGGTCCGTTATTCATAATTATGAATTCCAATCGCCGCCGTGCCGGTTCCGTGACCGGCGCCGCGACCGCGCCGCACCGCTGTCCACCCGCAGCGTGTGCCGCGGACTCCTCTCCTCGTCTCCCCCTGGAAGCCGTCGATGTCGCAGCCTGATTCCTTCACCCCGGCCAGCCTCGAGCAATGGGCCAAGGCCGCCGCCAAGTCTGCCCCCGGCGGCGACCTGCGGGCGCTGGACTGGGTGACGCCCGAGGGCCTCACGGTCAAGCCGCTGTACACCGCGGCCGACACCGCGGGCCTGCCCCACGCCGACACGCTGCCGGGCTTCGAGCCCTTCATCCGCGGCCCCCAGGCCACGATGTACGCGGTGCGGCCCTGGACCATCCGCCAGTACGCCGGCTTCTCGACCGCCGAGGAGTCCAACGCCTTCTACCGCAAGGCGCTGGCCGCCGGCGGGCAGGGCGTCAGCGTGGCCTTCGACCTGGCCACCCACCGCGGCTATGACTCGGACCATCCGCGCGTGACCGGCGACGTCGGCAAGGCCGGCGTGGCCATCGACTCGGTCGAGGACATGAAGATCCTGTTCGACGGCATCCCGCTGGACAAGGTCAGCGTGTCGATGACGATGAACGGCGCGGTGTTGCCGGTGCTGGCCGGTTATGTCGTCGCGGCCGAGGAGCAGGGCGTCCGCCAGGAGCAGCTCAGCGGGACCATCCAGAACGACATCCTCAAGGAGTTCATGGTCCGCAACACCTACATCTACCCGCCGGCGCCGTCGATGAAGATCATCGGCGACATCATCGAGTACACGGCGCAGAAGATGCCGAAGTTCAACTCGATCAGCATCTCCGGCTATCACATGCAGGAAGCGGGCGCCAACCAGGCCCTCGAGCTGGCCTTCACGCTGGCCGACGGCAAGGAGTACGTGAAGACGGCGATCGCCAAGGGCCTGGACGTCGACGCCTTCGCCGGTCGCCTGAGCTTCTTCTGGGCGATCGGGATGAACTTCTATCTGGAGATCGCCAAGATGCGGGCCGCGCGCCTGCTGTGGTGCCGGATCATGAAGGGCTTCGACGCGAAGAACCCGAAGAGCCTGATGCTGCGCACCCACTGCCAGACCTCGGGCTGGAGCCTGACCGAGCAGGACCCGTACAACAACGTGGTGCGCACCACGATCGAGGCCATGGCCGCGGTCTTCGGCGGCACGCAGAGCCTGCACACCAACTCGCTGGATGAGGCGATCGCCCTGCCCACCGAGTTCAGCGCCCGCATCGCCCGCAACACCCAGCTGATCATCCAGGAAGAGACCCACATCACGAACGTGGTCGACCCCTGGGCCGGCAGCTACATGATGGAGACGCTGACCCAGCAGATGGCCGACCAGGCCTGGGCCATCATCGAGGAGGTCGAGGCCATGGGCGGCATGACCCAGGCCGTGGATTCGGGCTGGGCCAAGCTCAAGATCGAGGCCAGCGCGGCCGAGAAGCAGGCCCGCATCGACAGCGGCAAGGACGTGATCGTCGGCGTCAACAAGTACAAGCTGGCCAAGGAGGATCCGGTGGAGATCCTGGAGGTCGACAACGTCCGGGTGCGCGAGGCCCAGATCGAGCGCCTGCAGCGCATCAAGGCCACGCGCGATGCCGGCCAGGTGCGGGCCGCACTCACCGCGCTGACCGAGGCGGCGACGTCCGGCCAGGGCAATCTGCTGGACCTGAGCATCCAGGCCATCCGCCTGCGGGCCACGGTGGGCGAGGTCAGCGACGCGCTGGAGGCGGTCTACGGCCGCCACCGCGCCGACATCCAGAAGGTGACCGGTGTGTACGCCGCCGCCTATGACAGTGCCGAGGGCTGGTCCAGGCTGCAGGCCGAGATCGCCGCCTTCGCCGAGGCCGCCGGCCGTCGGCCTCGGGTGATGATCGCCAAGCTGGGCCAGGACGGCCATGACCGCGGCGCCAAGGTGGTGGCCACGGCCTTCGCCGATCTGGGCTTCGACGTCGACATGGGCCCGCTGTTCCAGACGCCCGAGGAATGCGCGCGACAGGCGATCGAGAACGACGTGCACGCGGTGGGCGTGTCGACCCTGGCCGCCGGCCACAAGACCCTGGTGCCGGCCATCATCGCCGAGCTCCGGCGCCAGGGCGCCGACGACATCATCGTCTTCGTCGGCGGCGTGATCCCGCAGCAGGACTACGGCTTCCTGTTCGAGGCCGGCGTCAAGGGCGTCTACGGCCCGGGCACGCCGATTCCGGCCAGCGCCAAGGACGTGCTGGAGCAGATCCGCCAGGCCCAGGGCCTGACCGACGCGGCCGTCGTCGCCCCGCCGGCCCGGCCGGCCTGACGCCCGATCTGCACGGCCTGGCGCAGCGCTTGTCCCCGGACGCTTCACGACATTGCCCACCCAGGGCCCCCACGGTCCGCGTGGCCGCCGGCACCCGCCGGTGGTCCGCCGGCCGGGGTGGCCGGACGATCATGCACACTCGGCTGACTCCGTCTTTACCCTCTCCCGTCGTGGCCCATGCCCCGGCAGGGGTGACACGCGACGAGAATGGGACCTGCGCCGACGCGGCGGTGGTCGCGGCGGAGCTGCCGTTCCCGTCGTCAGTCCAGCCAGTCCGCCCACGCGATGTCCGCACGCCACGATCTGCCCCCGCCGCCCGACCTCAGCCTGCAGCCGGCCTGCGACGACGACTTCGAGGCACTGCTGTCGCTGCGGCTCGCCGCGATGAGCGAAAGCCTGCAGCGGCTGGGCAGCTACGACCCGCAGCGCGCGCGCGAGCGGCTCAGCCGGGCCTTCGAGCCGTCGCATACGCGCCACATCGTCTGTGCCGGCGAGCGGGTGGGGCTGGTCGTGGTGCTGCCCAAGGACGGGCATCTGGTGCTCGACCATCTCTACATCGCTCCGTCCGCCCAGCGCATGGGCATCGGGGCCTGGGTGATGCGCCAGGTGCTGGCCGAGGCCGATGCGCACGGGCTGCCCGTCGAGGTCTCGGCGCTCAAGCTCAGCGAGGCCGACCAGTTCTGGCGTCGCCACGGCTTCGAGCTGCGGCACGACGATGGCTGGGACCTGCATTACCGGCGGCCGCCACGGGCGCTGGCGGCGCCGGTCGCCGCTGCGGAGGCGGACGATGAACCGCGCCGGAGCGCTGCCGGCGGCTGATCCCGCCGCGGTCGTCCACCCGCCGCTGCCGGCCGCCGAGGCCGCCTTGCGCGATGCCGTGCTGGGCCCGCCGGGCCCGGCCCAGCGGCGCGCGGTGGCCAAGACCATCACGCTGCTGGAGAGCACGCGCGCCGACCACCGGCTGCGCGCCGACGCGCTGCTCGACGCGCTGCTGCCGCACGCCGGCCGCAGCCTGCGCCTGGGCATCAGCGGCGTGCCCGGCGTCGGCAAGTCCACCTTCATCGAGGCCCTCGGCCTGTATCTGTGCGGCCTGGGCCACCGGGTCGCGGTGCTGGCCGTCGACCCGTCCTCGACCGTCTCCGGCGGCTCCATCCTGGGCGACAAGACCCGCATGGAGCAGCTGTCGGTCCACCCCCAGGCCTACATCCGGCCCAGCCCGTCCAGCGGCACGCTGGGCGGCGTGGCCGAGAAGACCCGCGAGTCGCTGCTGGTGTGCGAGGCCGCCGGCCACGACATCGTGCTGGTCGAGACGGTCGGCGTGGGCCAGAGCGAGACCGCGGTGGCCGGCATGTGCGACCTGTTCTGCCTGCTGCAACTGCCCAACGCCGGCGACGACCTGCAGGCGATCAAGAAGGGCGTGATGGAGCTGGCCGACCTGGTGGTCATCAACAAGGCCGACCTCGACGAGGCGGCCGCCACCCGCGCCCGCGCCCACATCACCAGCGCGCTGCGCCTGATCGGCCTGCACGGCCGGGCCCGCGCGCCCGACCGCGGCGACGAGGACACGACGGCCACGCCGCCGCTCGACGCGCTGTGGCAGCCCCAGGTGCTGCAGCTGTCCGCGCTCAAGGGGGCTGGGCTGACGGACTTCTGGTCCGTCGTCCGCCGCTTCCAGCAGACGCAGCGGGCCAACGGCCAGCTCGCCGCCCGACGCCAGCAGCAGGATCTGGCGTGGATGTGGGAACGCATCGACGCCGGCCTCAAGCAGCGCTTCCGGGCGCAGGCCGCGGTGCGCGACGCGCTGCCCGACCACGCCCGCGCGGTGCGCGAAGGCCGCATGGCGGCCTCGGTGGCCGCGCGCCGCCTGCTCGATCTCTACGGCTGAACGACGCACAGCCGCCTTCCAGCGGATCCGCGGTGGTGAGGGCCCTGCCGCGGATCCCGACGACGAACGACGACCCGAACGCTCATCCTCAGGAGCCGATCCGATCATGCAAGACATCCTTCAGCAGCTCGAAGACAAGCGCGCCAAGGCGCGTCTGGGCGGTGGCCAGAAGCGCATCGACGCGCAGCACAGCAAGGGCAAGCTGACCGCCCGCGAGCGGCTGGAGCTGCTGTTCGACGAGGGCACCTTCGAAGAGTGGGACATGTTCGTCGAGCACCGCTGTGCCGACTTCGGCATGCCCGACACCAAGATCCCCGGCGACGGCGTGGTCACCGGCTACGGCATGATCAACGGGCGGCTCGCCTTCGCCTTCAGCCAGGACTTCACCGTCTTCGGTGGCGCGCTGTCCGAGGCCCATGCCGAGAAGATCTGCAAGGTGATGGACCAGGCGATGAAGGTCGGTGCGCCGGTCATCGGCCTGAACGACTCGGGCGGTGCCCGCATCCAGGAAGGCGTCGCGTCGCTCGGCGGCTATGCCGAGGTGTTCCAGCGCAACGTGATGGCCTCGGGCGTGGTGCCGCAGATCTCGATGATCATGGGCCCGTGCGCCGGCGGCGCGGTCTACTCGCCGTCGATGACCGACTTCATCTTCATGGTGAAGGACTCCAGCTACATGTTCGTCACCGGTCCCGAGGTGGTGAAGACGGTGACGCACGAGGAGGTCACCGCCGAGGAGCTCGGCGGCGCCTCCACCCACACCAGCAAGAGCGGCGTGGCCGACCGGGCCTTCGAGAACGACGTCGAGGCGCTGCTGATGCTGCGCCGCTTCTTCAACTACCTGCCGCTGAACAACCGCGATCAGCCGCCGGTGCGGCCCTCGGGCGATCCGGCCGCGCGCCTGGACCGCTCGCTGGACACGCTGGTGCCGGAGAACCCGAACAAGCCCTATGACATCAAGGAGCTGATCGTCAAGGTGGTCGACGACGGCGACTTCTTCGAGCTGCAGCCCGACTACGCGGCCAACATCGTCATCGGCATGGCGCGCATGGAAGGCCGCTCGGTGGGCATCGTCGCCAACAACCCGCTGGTGCTGGCCGGCTGCCTGGACATCAAGAGCTCGATCAAGGCCGCGCGCTTCGTGCGTTTCTGCGATGCCTTCAACATCCCGGTGATCACCTTCGTCGACGTGCCCGGCTTCATGCCCGGCACCGCGCAGGAGTACGGCGGCATCATCAAGCACGGCGCCAAGCTGCTGTACGCGTATGCCGAGTGCACGGTGCCCAAGATCACCGTCATCACCCGCAAGGCCTATGGCGGCGCCTATGACGTGATGAGCTCCAAGCACCTGCGCGGCGACGTCAACTTCGCCTGGCCCAACGCCGAGATCGCGGTGATGGGGGCCAAGGGCGCGGTCGAGATCATCTTCCGCGAGGACAAGGGTGATCCGGCCAAGCTGGCCGCCAGGGAGGCCGAGTACAAGGCCCGCTTCGCCAACCCCTTCGTGGCCGGCGCGCGCGGCTTCATCGACGACGTGATCCAGCCGCACGAGACGCGCAAGCGCATCTGCCGCTCGCTGGTGATGCTCAAGGACAAGAAGCTCGACAACCCCTGGCGCAAGCACGGCAACATTCCGTTGTGAGCCCACCCCCGTAGCGGCCCAGGCCGCTCCCCCTCAAGGGGGCGTCGCCAGTGGCCCGGCGGAGCCGGTTCCACGGCGACTGCTCGGTTGAATTCCCCTTCGATGGCGCGTTGGCGCGCCGAGGACGAAGAGACATGTTCAAGAAGATCCTGATCGCGAACCGGGGCGAGATCGCCTGCCGGGTCATCGCCACCGCCAAGAAGATGGGCATCGCCACCGTGGCGGTGTATTCGGAGGCCGACAAGGATGCGCGCCATGTCGCGCTGGCCGACGAGGCCGTGCTGCTGGGCCCGGCCCCCAGCCGTGAGAGTTATCTGGTCGCCGACAAGATCATCGCCGCCGCCAAGGCCACCGGCGCCGAGGCGCTGCACCCGGGCTACGGCTTCCTGTCCGAGAACGAGGACTTCGCCCGCCGCTGCGAGGCCGAAGGCATCGTCTTCATCGGCCCCAAGCACCACAGCATCGCGGCCATGGGCGACAAGATCGCCTCGAAGAAGCTGGCCAACGAGGCCAAGGTCAGCACCATCCCGGGCTGGAACGACGCCATCGAATCGCCGGAGCGCGCGGTCGAGATCGCACGCGACATCGGCTACCCGGTGATGATCAAGGCGAGTGCCGGCGGTGGCGGCAAGGGCCTGCGCGTGGCCTTCAACGACAAGGAGGCCTTCGAGGGCTTCGCCTCCTGCCGCAACGAGGCGCGCAACAGCTTCGGTGACGACCGCGTCTTCATCGAGAAGTTCGTCGAGCAGCCGCGCCACATCGAGATCCAGATCCTGGGCGACGCCCACGGCAACGTGGTCTACCTGCACGAGCGCGAATGCTCGATCCAGCGCCGCCACCAGAAGGTGATCGAGGAGGCGCCGAGCCCCTTCATCAGCGACGCCACCCGCCAGGCGATGGGCGAGCAGGCGGTGGCGCTGGCCCAGGCGGTGAAGTACCAGTCGGCCGGCACGGTGGAGTTCGTCGTCGGCAAGGACCAGGACTTCTACTTCCTGGAGATGAACACGCGGCTGCAGGTCGAGCACCCGGTCACCGAGTGCATCACCGGGCTCGATCTGGTCGAGCAGATGATCCGCGTGGCCGCCGGCGAGAAGCTGGGCTTCACGCAGGCGCAGATCCCGCGCCAGGGCTGGGCGATCGAGTGCCGCATCAACGCGGAAGACCCGTTCCGCAACTTCCTGCCGTCCACCGGCCGGCTGGTGAAGTACCAGCCGCCGGCCGCCGATCTGGCGCAGGGCGTGCCCACGCTGCAGGGCGAGGCCTATGCCGACGGCCGCTTCGGCGGCGTGCGGGTGGACACCGGCGTGGCCGAGGGCGGCGAGATCCCGATGTTCTACGACTCGATGATCGCCAAGCTGATCGTGCACGGCCGTGACCGTGCCGAGGCGATCGCGAAGATGCGCGCGGCGCTCGATGCCTTCGTGATCCGCGGCATCAGCTCGAACATCCCCTTCCAGGCCGCGCTGCTCGCGCATCCGATGTTCGTCAGCGGCGCCTTCAACACCGGCTTCATCGCCGAGCACTACGGCCAGGGCTTCGATGCGGCTGACGTGCCGCATGAGGATCCCCTGTTCCTGGTCGCGCTGGCCGCCTTCGTGCGGCGCAAGGCGCGCGAGCGGGCGGCCGGCATCAGCGGCCAGCTGCCGGGCCATGAGGTCGCGCACCGCAACGAGCTGGTCGTCGTGCAGCTCGGCAAGCTGGGCGAGCACGTCCATCATCCGGTGTCGCTGGGCGAGTTCGACGCGGCCGCCGGCACGCTGGCGGTGACGGTCGGCGGGCGCCGCTACGCGATCGCCAGCGACTCGCGCCTGGGCGAGCTGCGCATGAGCGGCACCGTCAACGGCCGGCCCTTCCACGCGCAGATCGAATCCGGCTCGGCGCGCCAGCCGCTGGCGTTGCGCGTCTCGCAGGGCGGCACGGCCATCGACACGCTGGTGCTGCTGCCGCGCGCGGCCGAGCTGCACCGCCTGATGCCCTACAAGGCGCCGCCCGATCTGAGCAAGTTCCTGCTCTCGCCGATGCCGGGTCTGCTGGTGCAGGTGGCCGTCAGCGTCGGACAGAAGGTGCTGGCCGGTGAGCGCCTCGCGGTGATCGAGGCGATGAAGATGGAAAATATCCTGGTCGCATCCCAGGATGGCGTGGTCAAGGAGATCCGCGCCGGCCAAGGCGAAAGCCTGGCGGTCGACCAGCCCATCATCGCGTTTGAGTGAAGCCGTTACCCGCATGTCCGACTGTCTGACCCGTCCCGCTGCCGCTCCCGCCCCCGCTGCCGAGCAGCCGCTGCGCCTGATGCCGCGGCCCCAGGCCCACGCCCCGGCCGCCGGCCCCTGGTCGGTGCAGGCGGTGGCCGAGCTGATGGCCATGCCCTTCATGCAGCTGGTCGCGCGTGCGCAGGCCGTGCATGCCGAGCACTGGCCGCAGGGCGATGTCGAGCTGGCCTCGCTGCTGTCGGTCAAGACCGGCGGCTGCCCGGAGGACTGCGGCTACTGCCCGCAGAGCGCCCATCACGACACCGGCGTCGAGGCCGGCAAGCTGATGGAGCTCGACAGCGTGCTGGAGGCCGCCCGCACGGCCCAGGCCGCCGGTGCCGCGCGCTTCTGCATGGGCGCGGCCTGGCGTGCGCCCAAGGACCGTGACATCGAGAAGGTGGCCGCGCTCGTCAAGGGCGTGAAGGACCTGGGCCTGCAGACCTGCGTGACCCTCGGCATGCTGGAGAAGCACCAGGCCCGGGCGCTGCGCGAGGCCGGTCTCGACTACTACAACCACAACCTCGACAGCGCGCCCGACTTCTACAACGAGATCATCGGCACGCGCACCTACCAGGACCGGCTCGACACCCTGTCCAACGTGCGCGAGGCCGGCATCTCGGTGTGCTGCGGCGGCATCGTCGGCATGGGCGAGACGCGTGAGCAGCGCGCCGGCCTGCTGGTCGAGCTGGCCAACCTGAACCCGCCGCCGGAATCGGTGCCGATCAACCAGCTGGTGCGCGTCGAGGGCACGCCGCTGGCCGGGGCCGAGCCGGTCGACCCGTTCGAGGTCGTGCGCGTGGTGGCCGCCGCGCGCATCCTGATGCCGCGTTCGCGCGTGCGTCTGTCGGCCGGCCGGCGCGAGCTGGGCGACGGCATCCAGGCGCTGTGCTTCCTGGCCGGTGCCAACTCGATCTTCTACGGCGACAAGCTGCTGGTCACCGGCAACCCCGAGGCCGACGGCGACCGCGCGCTGATGGCGCGTCTGGACCTGCCGGTGGCCCGGCCGGGCTCCGGCCCGGCGCCCCTGTCCGAACCCGCCGGCACGGCCTGAACGGCCGGCCGGCTCCACATGCCGGATCCGCGTCCGGCGGCCGCACCATGAACAAGCCTTTCCGCATCCTCGGCCTCCAGCAGATCGCCATCGGCGGCGCCGACAAGCAACGCCTGAAGGCGCTGTGGGTCGACATGCTGGGCCTGAGCGTCAAGTCCACCTTCGTCAGCGAACGCGAGAACGTCGACGAGGACATCTGTGCGCTGGGCGAGGGCCCGCATGCAGTCGAGGTCGACCTGATGCAGCCGCTGGATCCTGACCGCAAGCCTGCGGTGCACACCACGCCGCTGAACCATGTCGGCCTGTGGGTCGACGACCTGCCGCTGGCCGTCGAGTGGATGACGGCCCACGGCGTGCGCTTCGCGCCGGGCGGCATCCGCAAGGGCGCGGCCGGCCACGACATCTGCTTCATCCATCCCAAGGGCAACGAGCAGTTCCCGCTCGGTGGCGAGGGGGTGCTGATCGAGCTGGTGCAGGCCCCTGAGGACGTCATCGCGGCGCTGGGCTGAACGGCCCGCAGCGGCCTGCCGTGGCAGCCCGCGGCCGCCGGAGACAATCGCCCGATGAGTTCCCACAGTTCCGCGCCCGCGGGCACGGCCGCCGACTGGGCCGCGCGCAGCCGCACCGCCGTCTGGCACCCGTGCACGCAGATGGCCCGGCTCGATGCCGTGCCGCCGCTGGCCATCGTCCGCGGTGACGGCCCCTGGCTGTACGACGCCGACGGGGCCGCCCATTTCGACAGTTTCAGCAGCTGGTGGGTCAACCTGTTCGGCCACAGCGATGCCGGCCTGCGCGCGGCCATCGGCGCGCAGCTGCACACCCTGCCGCACACGCTGCTGGCCGGCTGCACCCACGCGCCGGCGGTCGAACTGGCCGAGGCGCTGTCGGCGCGCACCGGAGGTGCGCTCGGCCATGTCTTCTTCGCCAGCGACGGGGCCTCGGCCATCGAGATCGCGCTGAAGATGAGCTTCCACGCCTGGCGCAACCGCGGCCGGGTGGCCAAGCGCGGCTTCGTCAGCCTGCGCCAGGGCTACCACGGCGAGACGCTGGGCGCGCTGCACGTGACCGACGTGCAGGTCTTCCGCGATGCCTACGACCCGCTGCTGCTGCGCTCGCAGGCCGTGATGTCGCCCGACGCGCGCCAGGCCGCGCCCGGCGAGAGCGCGGCCGACGTTGCCCAGCGCGCGCTCGACGACCTGCAGGCCGTGCTGGTGCGCGAGGCCGATGCCGTCGCCGCCGTCATCCTGGAGCCCATGGTGCAGTGCGCGGCCGGCATGGCCATGCACGACGCGGCCTTCCTGCGCGGCGTGCGCGCGCTGTGCGATGCCTACGAGGTGCACCTGATCGCCGACGAGATCGCGGTGGGTTGCGGCCGCACCGGCCCGTTCTTCGCGTTCGAGCATGCGCACGCAGGGGCGCAGCCGGGCCTGCCGCCGATCTGGCCCGACTTCATCTGCCTGTCCAAGGGCATCAGCGGGGGCTGGGTGCCGCTGTCGCTGGTGCTGACCACCGACGACATCCATCGCGCCTTCTGGTCGCCCGACGACATCGCGCGCGGCTTCCTGCACTCGCACTCGTACACCGGCAATCCGCTGGCCTGCGCGGCCGCGCGCGAGGTGCTGCGGCGCTTCGCCGACACGCCGCTGCTGGCCGACAACGCGCGGCGCGCCGGCTGGCTGGGCGCGGCGATGGCCGAGGTGGCCGCGCCGTGGGTGGCCGACGGCCGCGCGGCCCACGTGCGCCAGCTCGGCCAGATCTGGGCGATGGACATCGCACCGGCGGCGGCCGGCGAGCGCTTCGCCGAGCGCATGCACCTGGCCGGCCGTCGGCACGGGCTGCTGATCCGCCCGATCGGCGGCACCGTCTACCTGATGCCGCCTTACCTGCTGGATGAGGCGCTGGCGCACGAGCTGGCCGGCCGCGTGCAGGCCACCGTGCAGGACGTGCTGGCGGCCACGGCCGCGGCCCGTGTCCCGGGCGCTGCAGCGGCGTCTCCTCCTGCTTCCGATGTCCTGGCCGCACCGCGCGGCGCCGCGAGCCCCGACCATGCTGATCGAACTCCTGAACCACCGGTTGCGTGAGCGTGAGGCCGCCGGCCTGACGCGTTGCCCGCCGGTCGTCGCCGGGCGCGACCACACCCGCATCGCGACGGGGCCGGTGGATGCCGCCGCAGGCCCCGAAGGCCGCGCATCCCCTGAAGGCGCGGCCCGCCCGCCCGCCGACCACCTGGCCTTCGCCAGCAACGACTACCTCGGCCTGGCCGGCGATGCGCAGCTGGCCGAGGCGCTGGCCGAGGGCGCACGCCTGCACGGCGTGGGTGCGGGCGCCTCGCCGATGGTCTGCGGCCAGCGCAGCGCCCATGCGGCGCTGGAGCACGCGCTGGCGCAATGGCTGCAGCCGGTGATCCCGCAGGCGCAGGTGCTGCTGTTTCCGAGCGGCTTCCAGGCCAACGTGGCGCTGATGGCCGCCCTCGGCGACCTGCGCGAGACGGTGCTGCTGACCGACAGGCTCAACCATGCCTCGCTGATCGATGGCGCGCAGCTGGCGCGGGCGCAGGTGCGGCGTTATCCGCACAACGATCTGTCCCGGGTGCAGGCGCTGCTGGCCGAGGCGCAGGCCAGCGCGCCGCTGGCGCCGCGCCTGATCGTCACCGATGCGGTCTTCAGCATGGACGGCGATCTGGCGCCGCTGGCCGGCCTGCTGGCGCTGGCCGAGGCCCATGACGCCTGGCTGGTGGTCGACGATGCCCACGGCCTGGGCGTGCTCGGTCCGCAGGGCCGCGGCAGCCTGGCCGAGGCCGGGCTGTGCAGCCCGCGCCTGATCCTGATGGGCACGCTGGGCAAGGCCCTCGGCACCTCCGGCGCCTTCGTCGCCGCCGAGCCGACGATCGCGCGCTGGCTGCACCAGACCGCGCGGCCGCACATCTACAGCACCGCCGGCTCGCCCGCACTGGCCCATGCCACGCTCGGCAGCCTGCAGCGCATCGCCGGGCCCGAGGGCGATGCGCGCCGGGCGGCGCTGGCGGCGCGCATCGCGCAGCTGCGCGCCGGCCTGCAGGCGCTGCTGGCGCGCCATCCGCACACCGGCTGGCAGCTGGTCGACAGCCGCACCGCGATCCAGCCGCTGATCGTCGGCGGCAATCTGCAGGCCCTGTCGCTGGCGGCCGCGCTGCGGGCGCAGGGGCTGTGGGTGCCGGCCATCCGGCCGCCGACGGTGCCCGAGGGCACGGCGCGGCTGCGCATCTCGCTGAGCGCCGCCCATGGCGAGGCCGATGTCGCGCGCCTGCTGGCGGCCCTCGATGTGCTGGCGGCGCAGGCGTCGGCGTCGGTCGAGCCTCGCGATCCGATCGACCCGGTTGATCCGGTCGAGCCCCTCGACGTCCCCGTTCCGTCCACCGCCTGCGGTCCGTCACCGTGCTGAATCCCCGCTCGCCTTCCCCGGCCACCGCCGCGCCCGGACCTGCGTCTGCGCCCGCGCCCCTGCACGGCCTGTTCATCACCGGCACCGACACGGGTGTCGGCAAGAGCCACGTGACGGCCACGCTGCTGCGCGCGCTGGCGGCCGCCGGCTGGCAGGCCGGCGGGCTGAAGCCGCTGGCCGCCGGCCTGCCGCCCTTGCCCGGTGGTGGCCACGGCATCAACGAGGACGTCGCGCTGCTGGCCGCCCACGGCCAGGCGCTGCGCGATCCGGCCCTGGTCGGGCCCTGCGGCTGGCCGGAGCCCTGTGCGCCGCATGTGGCGGCGCGCCTGGTGGGCGAGCGCATCACGCCGCAGCGGGTGATGGCCGGCATCGGACGGGCCTGGCAGGCGATGGCGGCCGGCGGTTCCGCCGCGCCGCGTGCGCTGCTGGTCGAAGGCGTCGGCGGCTTCGTCGTGCCGCTGTCCGATGACGATGCCCCGGCCTGGGACACCGCCGATCTGGCCGCAGCCCTCGGCCTGCCGGTGGTGCTGGTGGTCGGCCTGCGGCTGGGCTGCCTGAGCCATGCGCTGCTGACGGCCGAGGCGATCACCGCCCGTGGCCTGCGCCTGGCCGGCTGGGTCGCCAACCGGCCGCTGGCCGAGCCCATGGCGCACGAGGCGGCCAATGTCGCCACGCTCGGCCACTGGCTGCAGCGCCGTTTCGGCGCCGCCTGCTGGGGCCTGCTGCCGCATGACGCCACGCCCGAGGCCCCGGTGCGCGCGGCGGCGGCCATCGATGCCGCGGCGCTGCAGGCGGCCCTGCGCGGCGCGGTCTGGTCGGGGGACGGGGTGCCGGTTGCCGCCCCCGCCGTGGACGCGGCCGCGGCCGCCCCCGCCGCATGAACGCCCCGCGCGAGCCCTGGACCGACGACCGCCTGCTGGCCCGCGGCGATGCCTGGGGCCAGACCTTCGAGGCCTGGCGGGAGGAGGGCGCGCTGGTCTGGCGGCCCGAGTTCTTCGGCGGCGCCTGGGTCGTCACCCGCCACGCGCAGGCCCAGGCCGCGCTGCGCGATCCGCGCCTGTCGGTGCGCCGCACCGGCGCCTGGGTGATGAGCGACGACGCCGCGCGCCAGCAGCTGCGCGGCCTGCAGGGGCTGATGGCGCGTGCGCTGCTGTTCGTCGATGCGCCTGACCACGGCCGCCTGCGCGCGCTGCTGGCGCCGGCCTTCGCGCCGGCCGCGCTGCAGGCGCTGGCCGCCGGCATCGAGGCCGATGTGCAGGCGCTGCTCGATGCGCTGCCGGCCGGTGGCGACGCGGATCCGCCCGTCGACCTGGTGGCCACGCTGACGCGCCCGCTGCCGGCGCGCGTGATCGGCCGCTGTCTGGGGCTGGTGGGCTGCGACTGTGACGGCCCCGAGTTCCTCGCCTGGTCGGAGGAGCTGGCGCAGTTCCTGGCCGCGCCCGAGCCGTCGCGCGCGCTGGCGCTGCGGGCGCAGCGTGCGCTGCTGGCGATGGTCGAGCCGCTGGAGCGTGTCGCCCGCGAGCGGCCCGACAGCCTGCCCGGGCGCCTGCAGGCCGCGCTCGACGACGGCCGTCTGCACGACCGCCAGGAGCTGCTGGCCCAGCTGGTCATGCTGCTGTTCGCCGGCTACGAGACCACGCGCCACCTGCTGGGCTCCTTGCTGCTGACGCTGTGGCGGGATCCCGCGCGCTGGCAGGCGCTGGGCCGCGCCGTGGCGGCCGACGGCCCCGCCACCGGCCGCGCCGCGCTGGCCGCCGTCGTGCGCGAGGCGCTGCGCCGCGACTGCCCGGTGCGCTACACGGCCCGGCGCGTGGCCTGCGACTTCGAATGGGACGGCCAGCGCCTGCGCCGCGGCCAGCCGCTGCTGGTGCTGCTGTCGTCGGCGCTGCGCGATCCGCGGCAGTTCGACGCGCCGCTGGACTGGCGACCGCAGCGCGGCAGCGGCTGGGCGCTGGCCTTCGGCAGCGGTGCCCATGTCTGCCTGGGGGCGGCGCTGACGCAGATCGAGGCCGAGACCGTGCTGCGCGTGCTGCTGCAGCGCTGGCCGCAGGCGCCGCGCGTGGCGGGGCCGGCCGGGGCGTCGCACCGGCCCGGCCGGCACGATCCGCATGACCGGCCCGCCGATGCGGCGGGGGTACCCGCGCCGGCCGTGGCGGGCGCGGCCGACCGTGCCCTGCACGACGGCCCGGCCTGGATCGACGGCCCGCTCTACCGCGGCCTGTCGCGGCTGCCGGTCTGGCTGCCGGGCGTGATGTCCGGGGCGCTGCCCGGGCCGCCCAGCGCGTCCAGCGCCTCCGGTCGGCAGCCCGCCGCCCGGTGATGTTTCCCCCGGCCGTCCCGGGCAGCGCGCCGGACCCGCTGCTACAGTTCGTCCCCCCGAGTCGTCCCCCCGGGGCCTGCGGCCACGGCCCGGCCCGCCACGCACGATGAATGCTCGAAAGCCCCTGACCCTGCCCCGGTTGCGCGCGATGGCCGCGGCCGGCGAGAAGCTGGTGATGCTGACCTGCTACGACGCCACCTTCGCCCGCGTGCTGGACGCGGCCGGCGTGGACCTGCTGCTGGTCGGTGATTCGCTCGGCAACGTGCTGCAGGGCCGCGAGACCACGCTGCCGGTCACGCTCGACGAGATGGCCTATCACACGCGCTGCGTGGCCACGGCGCGCACCAGCGCCTTCCTGATCGCCGACATGCCCTTCGGCAGCTACCACGACAGCCTGGAGCAGGGCATCGCCAGCGCGGTGGCGCTGATGCGTGCCGGCGCGCAGATGGTCAAGGTCGAGGGCGGGGCCTGGGTGGTGCCGCTGGTGCGCGCACTGGTCGAACGCGGCATCCCGGTCTGCGGCCATCTGGGCCTGACGCCGCAATCGGTGCATGCGCTGGGCGGCTGGCGCGTGCAGGGCCGCGACGAGGACGGCGCCGCCCGCCTGCGCGCCGACGCGCTGGCGCTGGCCGAGGCCGGCGTGGCGATGATCGTCATCGAGCTGGTGCCCACCGCGCTGAGCCGCCAGCTGGCCGCCGACGTGCCGGTGCCGCTGATCGGCATCGGTGCCGGGCCTGACACCGCTGGTCAGGTGCTGGTGCTGCACGATCTGCTGGGCCTGAACCCGCATCCGGCCCGTTTCGTGCGGGACTTCATGGCCGATGCCGCCGCCGCCGGTGGCGGCATCGCCGAGGCGGTGCGCCGCTACGGGCAGGCGGTGCGCGACGGCAGCTTCCCGGATCCCGAAGTCCACGGTTATTGACGTCGGCGACGCTGGCAGACACGCCGCCGATCCCGCCCCCACCCGAAGATCCTCATCATGGACGTCCTTCACCGTACCGCGGAACTGCGCAGCGCGCTGTCCGGCCGACCGCCACCGGCCTTCGTGCCGACCATGGGCAATCTGCACACCGGCCATCTCGCGCTGGTGCGCCAGGCCCGTGAGGCCGCCGCGGCCCGTGGCGCGCCGGTGGTCGCCAGCATCTTCGTCAACCGCCTGCAGTTCGCGCCGCACGAGGACTTCGACAGCTATCCGCGCACGCTGCAGCGTGACTGCGAGCTGCTGGCCGAGGCCGGTTGCGACCTAGTCTACGCGCCCGACGAGACCGAGCTCTACCCCGAGCCGCAGGACGTGCTGGTGCAGCCGCCGGCCGCGCTGGCCGGCGTGCTCGAAGGCGCGTTCCGCCCCGGCTTCTTCACCGGCGTGTGCACCGTGGTGACCAAGCTGTTCGGCGCCGTGCGCCCGCAGCTGGCGGTCTTCGGCAAGAAGGACTACCAGCAGCTGATGGTGATCCGCCACATGACGCGCCAGCTGTCGCTCGGCGTGGAGATCCTGGCCGGCGAGACCGCGCGCGATGTCGACGGCCTGGCGCTGTCCTCGCGCAACGGCTACCTCAGTCCGATGGAGCGGGCCGAGGCGCCGGCGCTGCAGGCCGAGCTGCGCCGCATTGCCCAGGCCCTGGCCGAGGCGCCGCAGGCCGACGCCGCGCGGCTGGCCGCGCTGGAACAGCAGGCGATGGCCACGCTGCGCGCCCGGGGCTGGGCGCCGGACTATGTGGCCATCCGCCGCCAGCGCGATCTGGCAGTCCCGCAGGACGGTGATGCACGGGTGGTGCTGGCCGCGGCGCGGCTCGGACGCACCCGGCTGATCGACAATCTCGAACTCGACCGTCCCTGACCCCGTCCGCCGACCTTGCCCGTTGACGGCCTCCCGCCGTGCCATGACGTCCTCCCGCGCTCCGTCCTCCTCCGCCCGTGGCGCCCGCCGCGCCGATCCGCAGTCCGAGACGGCCGCCTTGCGGACGGCCACGGACCGGCCGGTGGTCATCGTCGGTGCCGGCCTGGCCGGGCTGACCACCGCGCTGCACCTGGCCGACCAGCGTCCGGTCGTCGTGCTGGCCAAGCGGCCACTGGAAGAGGCGGCCACCGCCTGGGCCCAGGGCGGCATCGTCGGCGTGCTGGGCGCCGACGACAGCATCGAGGCCCATGTGCAGGACACGATGGAGGCCGGCGCCGGTCTGGTCGACGAGGCCGCCGCGCGTGGCATCTCGGCGGCCAGCGCCCAGGCCGTGGCCTGGCTGCAGCAGCAGGGCGTGCCCTTCACGCCCGAGGCCGGCGGTCCGCTGGGCCTGCACCTGACGCGCGAGGGCGGCCACGGCGTGCGCCGCATCGCCCACGCGGCCGACGCCACCGGCGCGGCCATCCACGCCGCGCTGCTGCGCCGCGTGCTCGACCATCCGCGCATCCAGGTGCGCACCGAGGCGATGGCGGTCGACCTGATCACCGACCGCCACCTGGCGCTGGGCCGCGGCTCGCTGGCCGACAGCGATGCCCAGGGCCGCACGCTGTCGCCGTCCATCGGCGGCGGCCGGGTCTGGGGCGTCTACGTGCTGGACGTGGCCACCGGCCAGGTGCAGGCCCAGCCGGCCAGCGCCGTGGTGCTGGCCACCGGCGGTGTCGGCAAGGTCTACCGCTACACCAGCAATCCCGACACCTCGACCGGCGACGGCATCGCGATGGCCTGGCGCGCCGGCTGCCGGGTGGCGAACATGGAGTTCATCCAGTTCCACCCGACCTGCCTGTACCACCCGCTGGACCGCCGCTTCCTGATCACCGAGGCCTTGCGCGGCGAGGGCGGCGTGCTGCGCCTGCCGCAGGGCGTGGGCGGCCCGGACGCCGATCCGCGCGGCCACCGCTTCATGCCCGAGCACGACGCCCGGGCCGAGCTGGCGCCGCGCGACATCGTCGCCCGCGCGATCGACGCCGAGATGAAGCGCCACGGCGTCGAGTGCGTCTATCTCGATGCCACCCATCTCGGCGAAGCCTTCCTGAAAGAGCACTTCCCGACCATCCATGCCCGTTGCCTGGCGCTGGGCATCGACATCGCGCGGCAGCCGATCCCCGTCGTGCCGGCGGCGCACTACACCTGCGGCGGCATCGTCGCCGACCTGGCCGGTCGCACGGATCTGCAGGGCCTGTACGCGGTCGGCGAGGCCGCCTGCACCGGCCTGCACGGCGCCAACCGTCTGGCCAGCAACAGCCTGCTGGAATGCGTGGTCACCGGCCGCGCCTGTGCCGAGCACCTGCTGGCCGACGTGGCACCGGCCGTGCCGGCCCTGCCAGCCTGGGACGACAGCCAGGTCGCCGATGCCGACGAGCAGGTCGTCGTCAGCCACAACTGGGACGAGCTGCGCCTGCTGATGTGGAACTACGTCGGCATCGTGCGCAGCACGCGGCGGCTGCAGCGGGCCCAGGCCCGCATCGCGCTGCTGCGCCACGAGATCGACGAGTACTACGCCAGCTTCCACGTCACGCGCGAGATGCTGGAGCTGCGCAATCTGGTCGACTGCGCCGAGCTGGTCGTGCGCAGCGCGCTGCAGCGCCGCGAGAGCCGCGGCCTGCACTGCAGCCGCGACTGGCCGCAGACCCATCCGGTGGCCCTGCCCACCGTGCTGTCGGGCCGCCGCCAGGCCGGCGGTTGAGGTCCGGGGCGCGCGGGCCGGCCAGGGCCCTGCGCGTCGTCCATGACCGGGACAGCGGGTTCAGCCGCCTGCGCGTGGCTGCGGTGCCGTCCCGGCGGCGTCCCCCTGCGGCCGCAGCGCGGCATGCACCGCCTGCGCCAGCGTCGCCAGATCCAGCGGCTTGGCCAGCACCCGGCACACGCCGGCGCCGCAGGCGCGCTCGTTGAGCTGCGCGCCGCCCCAGCCACTGGCCATCAGCACCGGCAGATCCGGTCGCAGCGCCCGCACCTCGGCGGCCAGCGCGGTGCCGCACAGCTCGGGCATCAGCTCGTCGGTCAGCACCAGGTCGAAGCGCTGCGGGTCCGCACGCAGCCGCGTCAGCGCCTCGACCGGATCGCTCAGGCCGTAGGCCTCGTAGCCGAGGCCGGCCAGCAGCTCCTCGGTCATCTCGACCAGCGCCGGTTCGTCGTCGACGACCAGGATGCACTGGCCTTCGCCCTGCGGCAGACCGGCGGCCGCGCGCAGCCGCGGGCTGTCCTCGTCGTCGTCCGTGCGGCGGTGGTCACCGGGCGGCGGTGTGCCGGCGACCGTGGCCGGTGCGTACGGCGCGGCCGATGCCCGCGTGGCGCCTGTCGTGCCCGTCGCATCCGTCGCGACCGTCGTGCCCGTCGTGCCCGTCGTGCCCGTTGCTGGCGGCGATGACGGTGCCGGCGCCGCCGCGGCCGGCGCTGGTGCGTCCAGGTCCGTCGCCGCCGCGCCGTCGGCCAGCCGGCAGGGCAGCAGCAGCACGAAGCGGGTGCCGCGGCCCGGTGCGCTGTCGACCCGGATCGCGCCGCCCATCGCCTCGACCCAGCCATGGACCACGGCCAGCCCCAGGCCCGTGCCCTGGCGCGGGCCCTTGGTGGTGAAGAAGGGCTCGAAGATGCGGGCCTGCACCGCCTCGCTCATGCCGCAGCCGGTGTCGGACACGCTGAGCTCGACGTGCGGGCCCGGCGCCAGCTGGCGGTCGCCGATGGTCAGCGCGCGCTCGACCGGGCGCAGGTGCAGCGCCACCGTCAGCGTGCCGCCGCCGGGCATGGCCTGCACGGCGTTCTGGCACAGATTGGTCAGCGCCTCGGCGGTCCAGGCGGGGTCACCCAGCAGCTCGGCCTGTGGCGCCTGCAGCACGGTGTGCACCTGCACGCTGGCCGGCCAGGTCGTGCGCTGCAGCGGCAGCACCTGCGCGGCCACCGTCTGCAGCGCGAAGCGGCGCGCCGGTGCGCCGGCGCCCCCGCGGCTGAAGGCCAGGATGCGCTCGACGATGGCGCGGCCGCGGGCGCCGGCCTGCAGGATCTGGTCGAGCCAGCGCGCCTGGGCCGAGCCGGCCGGCGCCGCATCGCGCGCCAGCTCGGCATGGCCGATGACCACCGCCAGGATGTTGTTGAAGTCGTGCGCGACGCCGCCGGCCAGCGTGCCCAGGGCCTCCAGCTTGCCGGCGCGCTGCTGGCGTGCCTGCTCGGCCGCCAGCGCGGCCTCGCTGGCGCGGCGGCGGATCGCCTCACCGGCCTGGCGCCAGGCCATCCAGACGCTGGCGCCGAGCGCCAGCAGCGCGAACAGCCCGATGCCGGTGGCCAGCCGGCGCCAGGCCTCCAGCACCTGTGAACGCTCCCGGCTGACCACGACCAGCAGCGGATGCTGCTCCAGCCGCTGGGCCACCAGCAGCCGGCTCGGGCCGCCGTGGCGCTGCAGCTCGGCGGTCTGGGCGCCGGGGCCGCCGGCATCGCACAGGCGCTGCAGCAGCTGCACCTGATCGGTCGACAGCAGGGTGTGGTCGCCCCCCTCGTCGCCGGAGCGGCGGCCGCTGCCCTGGCCGTCGGACAGCAGCGCGGCATCCTCGCGGTAGATGCCGAGCGTGACGTCGCTGTCGGGCCGGCTGCGGGTGAAGGCGCCGTCCAGCAGCCGGGCGTCGGCCACCACCAGCAGCGTGCCGCCGGCCGGGCCGGCGTCCTCCCGGGGGCCGACGGCTTCCGGCCGCCAGGGCAGGCGCAGGCCGAGCAGCGGCGGCGCGTCACCCGGGGCGGCGGCCGGCGTGGCGATGGCCACCAGGGGGCGCCCCTCGTCGTCGAGCCGCTCGGGGCCCTGCAGCCAGGCCGCAGGCGGCCGTTCGGGCAGTTGCACGCCGTCGCGCACGGCATGCGTCAGCACCCGGCCCTGGGCATCGAGCAGCCAGAAGCCGCGCAGCGCCGGCTGCGCGCCCAGCCGCGCCTGCAGCAGGCGGCGGGCGTCGTCGGACCCTGGCTTCAGCGTGCCGCGACGCAGCTCGCCGGCGGTGCTGCGCAGCAGGCTGACGACGGTGGTCAGCGAGGCATCGGCCTGGCCGGCCTGGGCGGCCACCATCGCACGCAGCAGGCGCCATTCCTGGTCCAGCGTCTGCATGCGCAGGCCCCACAGCGCGGCCGCGACCACCGCGCCGGCGCCCAGCGCGATCGCCAGTACCCGGCGGAAGCCGCGGTCGCGCCAGGGCGTGGCCACGCGGTCCGGTGTCGGCCGGGCGGTGGCGGTGCCGGTCGCGGCGGGCGGTGCGGGGGGCGTCGGATCCGGGGCGGCGGATGGGGAGGAGGCGGACGGCGGCATCGGATCGGGGACGGGGCAGGGCAGGGCAGGGCGGGGCCGGATGGCCGGGTGGACCGGCTGCGGCGCTTCCGGGCGGCCCGAGCGTACGTGAGAGGCCGCCCCGTCGCGTGTCCGTGTTGCGGATGAAACCTGGGCCGCCGCCGGTGCAGCCCTGGGGTAACCCCGGGCCCCGAACATCCATCCATCGACCTGCACTGCAGGGCCTCCACCGGATGCCACAGCGACAGGCAACGACGACTCGAAAGGACCTGATCATGCGTACCCCTTCCCTGAACACCCGTTTCCTGCGTCTGTCGGCCGTGGCCGCCGCCCTGATCGGTGGCCTGGGGGCCGCACAGGCCGCCGTCACCGTCGCCCAGACCGATGACGTGGTGCTGGCCGAGCGCGTGGCCGGCGTGCTGCAGGCCGCCCCGGCGCTGAACGCCGCCGCCACCGACCTGCGCATCAGCGTGCAGGGCGGCGAGGTCCGCCTCGCCGGCTGGGTCGCCCAGCCGCAGGACGTGGTGCTGGCCCAGCGCATCGCCGCCGCCACGCCGGGCGTCGACCGCGCCGTCGGCCAGCCGCGTGTCTGGTCGACCGAGACCGGCGTGCGGGCCGCCGCCGCACCGGTCGACGCCGAGCTGGCGCCGCGCATCCGTGTCGCCCAGGCCGTGGCCGGCACGCCGGACGGCGCCACCGCCCACCGCGTCGCCCACGCCCTGCGCCACAACCTGGCCGTGGCCAGCGGTGCGACCGACGTGTGGGTCAGCGCCGATCAGGGCGTCGTCCAGCTGAACGGCTGGCTGCCGAACGCCGATGTCGAGGCCGCCGCGATCGAGGCCGCCGCCCAGGTGCCGGGCGTGCAGGCGGTCGATGCCGATGTCCACCTGTGGTCGACCGGCAGCCAGGCCATCGCCCGTCCGCTGACGCCGGTGGCGCCGCCGGCCCCGGCCATCGTCGCCAGCAGCCCGGCCGACCTGGCGCTGGGCGCCGAGGTGCGCGCGGCCCTGGCCCGCACGGCGCCGTTCCAGGAGAACGCGTCCTCGCTGACGGTGGCCGTGCGCCAGGGCCAGGTGCAGCTCGGCGGCTGGGTGGCCTATGCCGATGACGTGCAGCTGGCCGGCCGCACCGCGGCCGCGGTGCCCGGCGTGCAGGCGGTGAGCACCCGTCTGCACAGCTGGTCCAGCGACGCGCGCTGAGCGCGCTGTGGCCACGGGTCCGCGGGCCCGTGGCCCTGCCACGCCGGACAAGCCCCCGCATCGGCCGGGGCTGCCGGCCGGGGCGGCTACAGTGTGCGGGCATGACGGGCCCGACCGGATCGCCGGTCGGGCCCGTCGTCATCCTGGCGCCGCGCCCGTGCGTGCGCGCCGGCCATGCCGCCTGCTCCGTTGCCGCCCGCCGTGTCTGTCCCCGCCGATGCCTCCGCCGACCGTCCTGCCGATGGTCCCTCCCACCCCGCGGTCGATGCCGTGGCTGTCTCCGTGGCTCCGGCGACCGCCGTGGCCACGGGCGGCGTCGGCTCGCCCGCCGGCGATCCGACCTGGCCGCACGTGCTGGTGGTCGACGACGATCCCGGCCTGCGCGCGCTCCTGACCGACTACCTCGGCGCCAACGAGCTGCGCGTGACCGCGGTGGCCGACGGCGCGGCCATGCACGCGGCCTTCGATGCCGAGGCGATCGACCTCGTGCTGCTGGACCGCCGCCTGCCCGGCGAGGACGGCCTGATGCTGGGCCGCGCGCTGCGCGAGCGCGCGCCGCAGGTGCCCATCGTCATGCTGACCGGCAAGGCCGAGGAGGCCGACCGGGTGATGGGCCTGGAGCTGGGCGCCGACGACTACGTCACCAAGCCCTTCAGCAACCGCGAGCTGCTGGCGCGCATCCGCGCGGTGCTGCGGCGCTACCAGGTCACGTCGCAGGCCGCCGCCGCCGCGCGGCCGGGCGCCGCCCCGCTGGACGAGGGCCCGCGCGCCTACCGCTTCTCCGGCTGGGAGCTGAACCTGCGCACGCGGCGTCTGCATGCGGCCGATGGCCGGCGCATCGAGCTGGGCAATCTGGAGTTCGCGCTGCTGTCGGCCTTCTGCAGCGCGCCGCGGCGCGTGCTCAGCCGCGACCAGCTGCTCGGCCTCTCACGCCTGCACCAGGCCGAGGTCTATGACCGCGCGGTCGACGTGCAGGTGCTGCGCCTGCGCCGCAAGATCGAGCCCGATCCCTTCCATCCGACGCTGATCGTCACCGAACGCGGCGCCGGCTACTGCTTCGACATCGGGGTCGAGACGCTGTACTGAGGCCCGGGGCCCGGGCCCGTGCTCAGACCGGGCCCAGCACCCGCAGCGAGTAGTCGACGGCCTTGACGTCCTTGGTCAGCGCGCCGATCGAGATGCGGTCGACGCCGGTGGCGGCGATCTCGCGCAGCACCGCCAGCGTGACGCCGCCCGAGACTTCCAGCAGCGCGCGGCCGGCGTTGACCGCCACCGCCTCGCGCATCATCGCGAAGTCGAAGTTGTCCAGCAGCACGCTGGTGGCGCCGGCCGCCAGCGCCTGGCGCAGCTGCGCGATCGACTCGACCTCGATCTGCACCGGCACGCCGGCCGCCAGCGCCTGGGCGGCGGCCAGCACCTGGGGGATGCCGCCGGCCGCGGCGATGTGGTTTTCCTTGATCAGGATGCCGTGCCACAGCGCCAGGCGCTGGTTCTGGCCGCCGCCCACGCGCACCGCGTACTTCTGCGCCTGGCGCAGGCCGGGGATGGTCTTGCGGGTGTCCAGGATCGCGCAGCCGCGCGGGTTGGGCGAGGCGCCCTCGATGGCCGCCACATGGGCCCGCGTGCGGGTGGCCGTGGCCGACAGCATCTGCAGGAAGTTCAGCGCCGGGCGTTCGGCCGACAGCAGCGCGCGGCCATCGGCCTCGATCTCGCAGATCACCGTGTCGGCGCTCATCTCGGCGCCCTCGGCGACCGACCATTGCAGGCGGGCCGATGGATCGAGCGCGCGCACGCTGCCGTCGAACCAGTCGCGGCCGGCCAGCACGGCGACCTCGCGCACGCGCAGCGCGGCACGCACGCGCTGGCCGGCCGGGGCCAGCTGGGCGGTCCAGTCGCACAGGCCGATGTCCTCGGCCAGCGCCTCGCGGATGTTGCGCTGGCGGGCCTGTTCCAGCGTCTCGTTGTGGCCCGGGTTCTCGAAGGCGAAGGCGGTCATTGGGGGAAGGTCTGCGGCACGCGGCGGGGGCGGGCGGTGGGGCCGGCGGTGGCGGGTGTTGGCGGGCTTTCGGGGCCGATCCGTGGCGCTCAGGCCGCGCCGATGTTCGGCACGAAGCCGGAGGCCGGCGGCGTGGTGGCGGCGGCGTTGGCCGCGCTGGCGGCGGTGAAGTCCAGCATGCGCTCGATGCAGCCGAGTGCCTTCACGCGCACGGTCTCGTCGACCTGGATCTCGCCGCTGCCGGTGCGCAGGCAGTGCAGCACGCCTTCGAGCGCGTTCATCGCCATCCACGGGCAGTGCGCGCAGCTCTTGCAGGTGGCGCTGCGGCCCGAGGTGGGCGCTTCCAGCAGCACGGCCTGCGGCGCCAGCTGGCGCATGCGGTGCATCATGCCGTTGTCGGTGGCGACGATGAAGGTGCCCGTCGGATCGTCGGTGACGGCCTTGAGCAGCGCCGAGGTCGAGCCCACCACGTCGGCCAGCGCGACCACGCCGGCCGGGCTTTCCGGATGCACCAGCACCTTGGCCTGCGGGTGCTGCTCGCGCATCAGCACCAGCTCGGTGGCCTTGAATTCCTCGTGGACGATGCAGCTGCCGTCCCACATCAGCATGTCGGCGCCGGTCTGCTCCTGGATGTAGCCGCCCAGGTGCTTGTCGGGCGCCCACAGGATCTTGCGGCCCTGGTCCTTCAGGTGCTTGACGATGGGCAGCGCGCAGGCGCTGGTCACCATCCAGTCGGCACGGGCCTTCACCGCCGCGCTGGTGTTGGCGTAGACGACGACGGTGCGGTCCGGATGGGCGTCGCAGAAGGCCGAGAACGCGTCGGCCGGGCAGCCGATGTCGAGCGAGCAGGTGGCCTCCAGCTCGGGCATCAGCACCCGCTTGTCCGGCGACAGGATCTTGGCCGTCTCGCCCATGAAGCGCACGCCGGCCACGACCAGGGTCTTGGCGGCATGGCGGCGGCCGAAGCGGGCCATCTCCAGCGAGTCGGCGACGAAGCCGCCGGTGGCCTGGGCCAGGTCCTGCAGCGCGCCGTCGACGTAGTAGTGGGCGACCAGCACCGCGTCGCGGGCCTTCAGTTCGGCGGCGACGAGCTCGGTCAGCTCGACCTGGGACAGGCCTGCGGGCACGGCGGGCGGCTGGCCCGCGGTGGCGGAGTGCAGGGGGATCACGGTGTCAGCAAGGCTCATGACGGCGACCTGGCGGGCGATGGCGTTGGCGGGAGGAAGCGGGGCCCGGCATTGTGCCGGCTCGGCAGGTGAGGGGCCACGGCAGGCGTGCAAGGCCCCCCTGTCCGACGGCCGGGGCGGCGCCGGGCCGCGGGGCTGCCGGGTTGTCAGGCCGTGAGGCCGTGGGGCTGCCGGGCCATCGTGCCCATCCTGCCAACAGGCCTTCAGGTGGCCGGCCCCTCCGCCTCGGGCGTGTCCCGCAGCAGCGCCAGCAGGTCGTCGGCGGCCAGCGCGCCGCCGCCGTCCTGGCCGTCGAGCACGCTCTCGGCCAGGCCCCGCTTGTGCTGGTGCAGCGCGACGATGCGGTCCTCGACCGTGCCCTGGGTGACCAGGCGGTAGACGGTGACCGGCCGCGTCTGGCCGATGCGGTGGGCGCGGCCGCTGGCCTGGTCCTCGGCCGCCGGGTTCCACCAGGGGTCGGCGATGACGACGTAGTCGGCGATCGTCAGGTTCAGGCCGAAGCCGCCGGCCTTCAGGCTGATCAGGAAGAAGTCGCCGCCCTCGCCGCCCTGGAAGGCGGCCACGCGTTCGCTGCGTTGGGCTGCCGGCGTGCTGCCGTCCAGGTACTGGTAGCCCAGGCCGGCCGCCTCCAGCCGCTCGCGCAGCAGGGCGAGGAAGTCGGTGAACTGGCTGAACACCAGCGTCTTGTGGCGGCCGGCCGACAGCTCGCGCGCCAGCTGCTCGAAGGCCTGCACCTTGGCGCCGATCAGCCCGGCCTCGGGCAGCACCAGGCGCGGATCGCAGGCCGCGCGGCGCAGCCGGGTCAGCGCGGCCAGGATGTGCATCTGCGCCTGGCCGGCGCTCGCGCCTGCCGTGGGTGCCGCGGCGCCGCGTGCGCGGCGGCCCGCGGCGGCGGCCGGCGCCGGGCCCCCGTCGATCAGGGCCTGCAGATCGGCCTCGGCCTCGCGCCGCAGGGCCTCGTGCAGGGCGCGCTCACGGGCGCCGGGCACGATGCGCTGGACGATCTCGGTGCGCGGCGGCAGGTCGTCGAGCACCTCGGCCTTGGTGCGGCGCAGCAGGAAGGGGCTGATCAGGCGCCGCAGGCGGCGGCCGGCGGTGGCGTCGCCATCGCGCTCGATCGGTCCGGCGAACCGCTGGTTGAACACCTCCAGCGGGCCCAGCAGGCCCGGGTTGACGCAGGCCATGATCGACCACAGCTCCGACAGCCGGTTCTCGATCGGCGTGCCGCTGAGCGCGATGCGGGCATGGGCCATCAGGCCCTGGGCGGCGCGGGCCCGGGCGGTGACGGCGTTCTTGATCGCCTGCGCCTCGTCGAGCACCACGGTGTGCCAGTGCAGGCCGTGCAGCAGCTCGGCATCGCGCTGCAGCAGGCCGTAGGAGCAGATCAGCAGGTCGCCCGCGCCGAGCGACTGCAGCTGGGCGCGGCGGCCCGCACGGCGTGCCGGCTCCTCGGCGGCGGACGGGGCCGCCGCGGGGCCGGCGTCGGCTTCGGTGTCAGTCTCGGTCTCGGTCTCGGTCTCGACTGCCGTGCTCTCGTCGCCGGCCTCGTCGTGCAGGCCGTACACGGCCACGCGCAGCCCCGGCGCGAAGCGGCGGGCCTCGGCCAGCCAGTTGCCGCACACCGAGGTCGGCGCCACCACCAGGGCCGGGCCTGCGCTGGCGCGCGCCAGCAGCACGCCCAGCGTCTGCAGGGTCTTGCCCAGGCCCATGTCGTCGGCCAGCACGGCGCCGAAGCCGGCCGCGCTCAGCCGCATCAGCCAGCGCCAGCCGGCGCGCTGGTAGTCGCGCAGCTCGGCCTGCAGGCCGTGCGGGGGCTCGGCCTGCTGCCATTGCGCGGCGGCATCCCAGGCGGCCAGGCGCTCGCGCCAGGCGGTGTCACCGGCCAGGCCCGGGGCGCCCGGCTGGGCGGCCCAGGCCAGCGCGGCGGCCGGGGCGATGCGCAGGCTGCCGGCAGCCGCCCCACGGCCGCCGGACTGGGCCAGTGCCTGCAGGTCGGCCAGCTGCTGGCGCAGCTGCTCGGTCAGCGCCAGGAACTGGCCGTCGCCCAGCGGCAGGTAGCGGCTGCGCTGGCCGGCGACCAGCGCCAGCAGCCGCTCCAGCTTCAGCACTTCCGCGCCGTCGAGGGCCAGCTCGCCGTCCAGGCTCAGCCAGTCCTGGGCGGCGCCGTGGCCACGCGGGCGGCCCAGCGTCAGGCGCAGCTGGTCGGCACGGGCGTCGCGCACGGTCATCGGCCGGCCCTGGGGCCAGTCGGCGATCACCTCGGGCGCCAGGCTGGCGAGCGCCTGCACGGTGGCCAGGGCCTGTTCCGGATCGTCCAGCGGCCAGTCGTCGTCGGCGCCGTCGTCCAGCCAGGGGCAGGCCTGCAGCAGGCGGTCGCGGGCGGCGGCCTCGGCGTCCAGCAGACGTTCGGTCGACAGCGTCGCGCCCTGGTGCACCGTGGTCACGCGTGGGCGGCCGCGGCCGGGCGACAGGCGCGGGCCGAAGTCGCCGAAGGGCAGGGCCCGCAGCGTCAGGCGCAGGCCGTCGGCCTGCGGGCTCAGGCTGGCGCGCAGCACGGCGCTGGCCGGCACCTGCTGGCCGGCATCGGCATCGCTGGCCAGCTGGAAATGGCCGGCCAGCACCCGCAGGGCCGCGGTGATCTCGTCGCGTGCGGCGGCCGGCACCTGCCAGCCCTGGCGCACCAGCTCGGCCACGCGCAGCTGGGCGGCGTTGATGCGCAGCAGACGGGCCTGGTCGGGGGCGTCACGCAGCAGGCGCACGGCCCAGGCGTCGGCGGTGAGCGCCGGGGCGGTGCCGCCGTCCGCCGTCACCGCCGACGGGGCGGGTGCGCGGCCGGTGGCGGCCTCGCGCAGGGCGCGGCGTTCGGCGCGCACCTCCAGCAGCGCGTGGGCGAGCCCCAGCTGCTTGTCCGGGGCCAGATCGGGGTACCGGGCGCGGGCGTCGGCCAGCGCGGTGGCCAGGCTGGCGGCGGGGTCGTCGGGGCCGTTGTCGGTGCCGGTGCCGGCCGGGCGTGCCGGCCGCCGGGCCGCCTGTTCGCGGGCCAGGGCGTCGTCCGGATGCACGGCGTCGATCAGCTGGAACTGCAGCTGGCCGTCCCGCGTGAGCACCTCCAGCCGCGGCAGCGCCTCCTGGACCTGGACGAAGGTCTCCGGCGCGTCGTCCCAGACCACATGGGGATGGCCGATCAGCGCCGGTGCGGCCTGCAGCAGGTCCAGCTCCAGCTTGCCGCCCCAGGCCTGCTTGCGCATCGCGCGCAGGACGGCCAGATCGCGCGGCGGCAGGTCCTGCCGGCGGCTGAGGGCCAGCAGGCTGATCGGCTTGGGCCGTCCCCAGCCGCGCGCGCCGGGCTTCTGCTCCTGGGCCTCGATGGCCAGGATGCGCCCGGCGGGCGAGGTCTGCAGCGTCCAGATCAGGCGCGGGGCGGCCTCCGGCGCGCTGCTGGTGCTGGCCGCGCCGGCCCCGCCGCCGAGGGCGATGATGGCCTGCAGCGCCTCGCGCCAGCGTTCGACCGGGGCCGGCAGCGGCAGGGCCGGTGCATCGACCGGGAGCGGTTCGCCCAGCAGCCGGGCGCAGGTGGCCATGGCCAGCCCGGCCAGCCAGTCCAGGCCGATCGCCTGCCAGTTGGCGGCCAGCGCCTGGGCGAGGGCGCGGGTGGCCTCCGGCCGGGCGGGCGTGTGGCCCAGCCAGGCCGCCAGCAGCAGGTGCGACAGCTGCATCAGCGCATGCAGGCGCATCACCGCACCGGCCGGCGGCGGCTCCAGGCTGAAGGCGCTGGCCTCACGCGGCGCATCGCCCAGGCGCTGGTCATAGGCCAGATGCCACAGGCCCCACAGCGTGTGACGGTCCGCCTGGCGCTTGCCGCTGGTGGCCACCAGCCACTTGCGCGTGGCCGTCCACTGGGCGGGCTCCTGCCGCGCGAGCTGGGCCAGCGCGTGCAGCCACAGCAGGGCGTCGGGCAGCAGGTCCTTGCGGCGGCCGAGCTCGGTCGCGCGCTGCTTGAGCGCCGCCTCGAAGGCCGGCGCGCCATCCTCCCACCGGCCCTGCACGATGGCCGCGCCGGCGCGCAGGGCGGTGGCCTCGCCGTCGTCCAGGCCGTCGAGCAGCACCGGCACCACGTCGGCGCTGCCACACAGCAGCGCGTGCAGGGCCAGCGCATGGCGCAGCGGATCGTGCAGGCTGTGCGGCCCGTCGCGCAGCGCGCAGCGCGACAACCAGGCCCACAGCGGCGCGGTGACCGGCGAGGTGTCGCCCATCGGCAGGCCGGTCAGGCGCAGCAGCAGCCGCAGGCGCAGCTCCGGGTCGATGCGCTCGATCAGGGCCGGCTCGAACGGGTGCAGCAGCGCATGGCTCAGCAGCACCGGATCGTCGACCACCGGCCGGCGCAGCACCTGCTCCAGCCGCTCGGCATCCTGCCAGCGGCCGCCGGCCAGCAGCACCACGCGCAGCACGCCGACCAGCGCGGCATCGCTGAGCACCTCCAGATGCCAGGTCTGCTCGAAGCGCAGGTGGGCGCGCCAGGCGTCCCACCAACGCTGGCGCTGCGCCGCATCGTCGAGCACCAGGGCGGTGAAGCGGGCCCAGGCCAGCGCCGGCTGCGGATGCCAGCGGCCCTGGTCGTCGCTGCGCACGAGATCGCGCTGCTCCAGCTGGCGCAGCAGGTCGCGCACCGTCTGCGGGTTGAAGGCCGTGCCGCGCTGCGTGCGCCAGCTGCCGGCCTGGAGCAGCTCGGACAGCTTGGCGACATAGGCGGCATGCTGCAGGAAGCACAGCGCGTCCCAGACCCTGTGCAGGTCGGCGTCGTCCTCGGGCCCCAGGGGCAGGGGGCCGTCGGTGCGCGGTGCGGCGGGGGATGAGGGAGTCCGGCGAGGAAACAGGGCCATGGGCAAACGCTCGAGGGCGGATGCCGACGGGCTCCGCGTGGCCGGCAGTGTACGGACCGTCCTCGCGGCGGCGGTCCGGACGCCGGCTGAGCGTGGCGCGGCGCGGTGTGGGCGATCACCGGCCGGGGTCCGCATCAAGAGCCTTCGTGATGGGCGAAGAGTGGATTGGCGCATCGGGTATGCGTCAGCCTCAGGCTTCGTGCATCATGCCGGCCGGGGCCGCGTCCGCCGGCCGTCGCCGTGGCGGCGAACGGTCCGCCGCGTCACCCGCCCGCCGGAGCGTTCCGGTACCGCACGCCGCCGCCATGCGCTTCGACCTCACCACGCTCAACCTCGTGCTCGCGATCGCGCAGACGCGGTCGATCACGCGTGGCGCCGAGCGCGAGCACCTGGCGCTGGCCGCCGCCAGCAAACGCCTGTCGGATCTGGAGACCCGCCTGGGCGTGGCCCTGTTCGAGCGCCGCGCCCGCGGTGTGGAGCCGACCGAGGCCGGCCGCGCCCTGGTGCGCCATGTGCGTGCGCTGCATGCCGGCCTGCACGCGCTCGAGAGCGAGGTGATGGAGTTCGCCCACGGCATCAAGGGCCATCTGCGCATCGCCGCCAACGCCAGCGCGATCGCCGAATGCCTGCCCGCCGATCTGGCCGATTTCAGCCGTGCCCACCAGGGCATCCGCATCAGCCTGGAAGACCTGACCAGCGCCGAGGTGCAGGCCGCCGTGGCCGACGGCCGCGCCGACGTCGGCGTCTTCGTGCCGCCGCAGCACGACAGCCGTCTGCACGGTCTGCCCTACCGCCAGGGGGAGCTGGCGGTGCTGGTGCCGCTGGGCCATGCGCTGGCGCGGCCGGCCGCCGGCCCGGCCGTGGGCGATGCGGCCCCCGACGCCGACGCCGACGCCGACGACGCCGATACCGACACCCCCAGCAGCCCCCGCCCGTCCGGCGTGCGCTTCGACGCCCTGCTGGACTACGACATCGTCGGCCTGCACCTGGGCGCGGCCGTGCACGAGCAGATGCGCGAGCGCGCGCAGGCCTCGGGCCGCACGCTCAACGTGCGGGTCCAGGTGCGCGGCTTCGACGCCATCGCCCAGCTGGTCGAGGCCGGCCTCGGCGTGGCCGTGCTGCCCAAGGTCGTCGCCCGGCGCTTCGCCCGCGTGTTCGCGGTGCAGCCGCTCGATCTCGACGAGCCCTGGGCCCGCCGCGACTACCTGCTGGCCGTGCGCGCCCAGGACGCGCAGCCGGCCGTCGTCCAACGTTTCCTCGATGCGCTGTGCCCCGGGCACGGCGCGTCGGCGACTTCCCCCGCCGCCACCGCGGCGCGACCCTCCCGCCCCCGTCGAAAGGCCAGCCCATGACCGCCCGCACGCTCTACGACAAGCTCTGGGACGACCACGTCGTCCACACCGAGGACGACGGCACCGCCGTCCTCTACATCGACCGCCATCTGGTGCACGAGGTGACCAGCCCGCAGGCCTTCGAGGGCCTGCGCCTGGCCGGCCGCAAGGTCTGGCGCGTCAGCTCCATCGTCGCCACCGCCGACCACAACACGCCGACCACCGGCTGGGAGCTGGGCCTGGACGGCATCACCGATCCGACCAGCAAGCAGCAGGTCGTCACGCTGGACGCCAACATCAAGGCCTTCGGCGCCGCCGCCTACTTCCCGTTCATGGACCGCCGCCAGGGCATCGTCCACGTGATCGGCCCGGAGAACGGCGCCACGCTGCCGGGCATGACGGTGGTCTGCGGTGACAGCCACACCTCGACCCACGGCGCCTTCGGCGCGCTGGCCCACGGCATCGGCACCTCCGAGGTCGAGCACGTGATGGCCACCCAGACGCTGCTGGCCAAGAAGGCGAAGAACATGCTGGTCAAGGTCGAGGGCCGCGTGGCCCCCGGCGTGACGGCCAAGGACATCGTGCTGGCCATCATCGGCCGCATCGGCACCGCCGGCGGCACCGGCTACACGATCGAGTTCGGCGGCAGCGCCATCCGTGCACTGAGCATGGAAGGCCGCATGACGGTGTGCAACATGGCCATCGAGGCCGGTGCCCGCGCCGGTCTGGTGGCGGTCGACGACACCACGCTGGAGTACGTCAAGGGCCGCCCCTTCGCCCCCGGCACCGACGCGGCCAGCGGCCGCTTCGTCGGCGGTCCGGAGTGGGACCGGGCCGTCGCCCACTGGCGCACGCTGCACTCGGACGAGGGCGCGCACTTCGACCGTCTGGTCGAGCTCGATGCCGCGCAGATCCTGCCGCAGGTCACCTGGGGCACCAGCCCCGAGATGGTGCTGCCGGTCGACGGTCGCGTGCCCGATCCGGACCAGGAGAAGGACGACGTCAAGCGCAGCGCCATCGAACGTGCGCTGACCTACATGGGCCTGCAGCCGAACAAGCTGCTGACCGACATCACCATCGACAAGGTGTTCATCGGCAGCTGCACCAACAGCCGCATCGAGGACATGCGCGAGGCTGCGGCCGTGATCCGCCGCGTCGGCGGCAAGGTGGCGCCGAACGTCAAGCTGGCGCTGGCCGTGCCGGGTTCGGGCCAGGTCAAGGCCCAGGCCGAGGCGGAAGGGCTGCACGAGGTGTTCAAGGCCGCCGGCTTCGAGTGGCGCGAGCCGGGCTGCAGCATGTGTCTGGCGATGAACGCCGACCGGCTGGAGCCGGGTGAGCGCTGCGCCAGCACCAGCAACCGCAATTTCGAGGGGCGTCAGGGCAATGGGGGCCGCACCCACCTGGTGAGCCCGGCGATGGCTGCCGCTGCCGCGCTGGCCGGCCATTTCGTCGATGTCCGCCGCATCGCCTGACGTCACACCCGAGGAGCACACGACATGCAAGCCTTCACCGTGCACCGGGGTCTGGTGGCCCCGATGGACCGCGCCAACGTCGACACCGACGCGATCATCCCCAAGCAGTTCCTCAAGAGCATCCACCGTTCGGGCTTCGGCCCGAACCTGTTCGACGAGTGGCGCTATCTGGACAAGGGCGAGCCGGGCCAGAACCCGGCCGACCGCAAGCCCAATCCGGACTTCGTGCTGAACCAGCCGCGCTACCAGGGCGCGAGCGTGCTGCTGGCGCGCGACAACTTCGGCTGTGGCTCCAGCCGTGAGCACGCGCCGTGGGCGCTGGAGCAGTACGGCTTCCGCTGCATCATCGCGCCGAGCTTCGCCGACATCTTCTTCAACAACTGCTTCAAGAACGGCCTGCTGCCGATCGTGTTGCCGGAGTCGGTGGTGGCGCGGTTGTTCGACGCCGTGCATGCGTTCCCGGGCTTCAGCCTGACGATCGACCTGCCGCGTCAGGTCATCGTGCAGGGCGACGGCACCGAGATCCCGTTCGATGTCCAGGCCTTCCGCAAGTACTGCCTGACCAACGGCTTCGACGACATCGGCCTGACCCTGCGCCATGCCGACAAGATCAAGGCCTACGAGGCCGAGCGTCTGGCGAAGATGCCCTGGCTGGCGCACACGCTGGGCTGATCGCTGGTCGGCGGCTCGGGTGGGCGCGTGATCGCGGCCGTCGGTGTCCTTCGGAGCGTCGGGTGTGTGTGTGATCAGGCGCGGCCCGGTGGGTGGCTTGACGGTGGGTGGGATTGGCGTGGTTTGGCGTGTGTCGGTCTGTGCGACCGCGTCGGGCCGGGGTGGCGTGCTTGACTCCGTGTCCCCCGGGCCTGCGGCCCTCCTCCTTTACCTGCGTCAAGCACGCCACCCCGTCCCGACGCTCGATCACCACCCCGGTGCGCGGCATGATGGCGCCGCAGCCGCAGCCGCAGCCGCAGCCGCTTTTTCGTCCCCTGCGGACATGCCGCAGGGCGAGGGCGCCGGCGGGCCGGATGACGCAGGTCAAGGAGGAGGGCCGAAGGCCCGGGGGACACGGAGTCATCCGGCCCGCCGGTGACCTCGCCTCGCACCACCCGCCGCCTGCCAGCACCCCGCCGCCTGCCAGTACCCCGCCGCCAGCCTGCACCCGCCGCGGACCAGCCGCCCGCCACCCGCCAGTCCCCGCATCAGCCCGCCAGCCAGCCGCACACTCCCAGCCTCTCCCGCATCCGCATCCCAAGGAACCCGCACCATGAAGATCGCCATCCTCCCCGGTGACGGCATCGGCACCGAGATCGTCGCCGAAGCCGTCAAGGTCCTGAACGTCCTCGAACTGCCGTTCGAGATGGAATCCGCCCTCGTCGGCGGCGCCGCCTACGACGCCCACGGCCACCCCCTGCCCGACAGCACCCTCCACCTCGCCAAGGCCGCCGACGCCATCCTCTTCGGCGCCGTCGGCGACTGGAAGTACGACAAGCTGGAGCGCCAGTTCCGCCCCGAACAGGCCATCCTCGGCCTGCGCAAGCACCTCGGCCTCTTCGCCAACTTCCGCCCCGCCATCTGCTACCCGCAGCTGACCCACGCCTCCTCGCTCAAGCCCGAACTCGTCGCCGGACTCGACCTGCTCATCATCCGCGAGCTCACCGGCGACATCTACTTCGGCCAGCCCCGCGGCCGCCGCATCGCCACCGACGGCCACTTCCCCGGCGCCGAAGAAGCCTTCGACACGATGCGCTACTCGCGCCCCGAGATCGAACGCATCGCCCACCTCGCCTTCCAGGCCGCCCGCAAGCGCGGCAAGAAGGTCACCTCCGTCGACAAGGCCAACGTCCTCGAGACCTTCCAGTTCTGGAAGGACGTCGTCACCGAAGTCCACAAGGACTACCCGGACGTCGAACTGCAGCACATGTACGTCGACAACGCCGCCATGCAGCTGGTCAAGGCGCCCAAGGCACTCGACGTCGTCGTCACCGGCAACATGTTCGGCGACATCCTGTCCGACGAGGCCGCCATGCTCACCGGCTCCATCGGCATGCTGCCCTCGGCCTCGCTCGACAAGAACAACAAGGGCCTGTACGAGCCCAGCCACGGCAGCGCCCCCGACATCGCCGGCAAGGGCGTGGCCAATCCGCTGGCTACAATCCTGTCCGCTGCCATGATGCTCCGCTACACCCTCGACCAGGCCGAAGCCGCCGACCGCATTGAAGCGGCGGTGCAGGCCGTGCTGTCCGCCGGTCTGCGCACCGGCGACATCTGGTCCGAGGGCACGACCCGCGTCGGCACGGCCGCCATGGGCGATGCCGTCGTCGCGGCGATTACCGGCAAAACCATTACCCAGAGCTGATCGCTCTCGGTTCGTCTCGCCCGTACACCCCGACTCCGGACCCGGCGAACGAGCCGGGAAACCTGGGTCCGGAGCAGCACATCACAAAGGTGATCTGACATGGCACTCGCCAAGAACCCCCTGGTCGGCCTGGTAGGCTGGCGTGGCATGGTCGGCTCGGTCCTGATGGACCGCATGCAGGCCGAGGGCGATTTCGCCCACTTCGAACCCCTGTTCTTCTCGACCAGCAACGCCGGCGGCACCGCCCCGGCCATGGCCAAGAACGAGACCACGCTGCGCGACGCCTACGACATCGAGGCCCTCAAGCGCTGCGCCGTCATCCTGACCGCCCAGGGTGGCGACTACACCAACGAGGTCTATCCCAAGCTGCGTGCCGCCGGCTGGACCGGCCACTGGATCGACGCGGCCTCGTCGCTGCGCATGAAGGACGATGCCGTCATCGTCCTCGACCCGGTCAACATGCCCGTCATCAAGGACGCGCTGTCCAAGGGCGGCCGTGACTGGATCGGCGGCAACTGCACCGTCAGCTGCATGCTGATGGGCGTGGGCGCGCTCTACAAGGCCGGCCTGGTCGAGTGGATGTCGACCCAGACCTACCAGGCGGCCTCGGGCGGCGGCGCGCAGCACATGCGCGAGCTGCTGACCCAGTACGGCACGCTCAACGCCGAGGTGCGCGCGCTGCTGGACGATCCGAAGAGCGCCATCCTCGAGATCGACCGCCAGGTCATCGCCAAGCAGCGTTCGCTGACCGCGGCCGAGACCGCCAACTTCGGCGTGCCGCTGGGCGGCTCGCTGATCCCCTGGATCGACAAGGACCTGGGCAACGGCCAATCCAAGGAAGAGTGGAAAGGCATGTCCGAGACCAACAAGATCCTGGGTCTGGGCGAGGGCTTCGGCTCGGCGCCGATCCCGGTCGACGGTTTCTGCGTGCGCGTCGGCGCGATGCGCTGCCACTCGCAGGCCCTGACCTTCAAGCTCAAGAAGGACGTGCCGGTGGCCGACATCGAGGCCATGATCGCCGCTGACAACGCGTGGGTGAAGCTCGTGCCGAACACCCGCGAGGCCACCATCCGTGACCTGACCCCGGTCGCCACCACCGGCACGCTGACGATTCCGGTCGGCCGCGTGCGCAAGCTGGCGATGGGCCCCGAGTACGTCGGCGCCTTCACCATCGGTGACCAGCTGCTGTGGGGCGCGGCCGAGCCGCTGCGCCGCATGCTGCGCATCCTGATCGAGGGTTGATGCGTCGGGGGCCGCGGCCTGTGGCTGCGGTCCTTCCCGGACAGGGGTGGGCGGGCCGCGCCCGGTTCCTCCCCAGTCCTGACATGCGACGGACGCGTCCGGCTGCGTTGCGACGTGGCAACATAGCGGGTTGTGCGAATCGCACGGGTCCGTGATCCGTGCGGAGGTCAGGCGGTATGCGGGATCGTCCGTGTATCTGCCTGTGCTATCGTGGATTTTGCTTGCCTGTAGGCCTGCCCGCTGTTGTGGACGGCCATGGACGGATGCCGTGTCGCGGACCGTGCCCCTGCCTTGTCCGGTGGGGCCACGGCCCGCCACCCCCGGATTTCCGGTGGTGCGCGTCACCCTGTCCGTGGACCGAGCGCAGGGCGGGCGTGGAGTCGAATTGAACACCAGCCCCAATTTCCTCGCGCGCACTGCCCTGGCCATGGCGGCCCTGGCGGCGCTGTCCGGCTTGCCGCAGACGGCCAGCGCCGTCGGCCTGGGCCGACTCAACGTGCAGTCGGCGCTCGGCGAGGGCATGCGGGCCGACATCGACCTGTCCAACCTCACGGCCGAGGAAGCGTCGAGTCTGCAGGTGCGCATCGCCTCACCCGAGGCCTACCGTGCGGCCGGGGTCGACTACAACCCGGTGCTCGCGTCGTCGCGCGCGATCATCGTGCGACGCACCGACGGCCGGGCCCAGGTGCGGCTGATCAGCGATCGCGCGGTGCAGGAGCCCTTCGTCGAGGTGATCCTCGAGCTGGGCTGGGCCAATGGCCGCCTGGTGCGCGAGTTCACGCTGCTGTTCGATCCTCCGGGCCAACGTCTGCCGGCGCCGGTCGCTGCTCCGGTCGCTCCGGTGATGGGCGCCGCGCCGCCCGCCCCGGCTCCGGCACCGATGCCGGCGGTGATTCCCAACACCGCGTCGGCGTCGTCCGCCGGCAACGGTGGCACGGGTCGCGGTACGGTGGTCAACACCCGTGCGCCGCGGGCCGAGGCGCCGGTCGCGGCGGCACCGGTCCCCGCGCCCGCCACCGAGCGCAAGGTCACCCGTGCCGCGCCCGAGCGTCCCGCCCGCGCGCCGGCCGCCCCGGCACCGGCCCCCGCCGCTCCGATGCGCGAGCCGGCCGATCGTCTGCCGGTGCGGCCGGGTGACTCCTTGTCGCGTCTGGCGGCCCGCAACGCGCCGCAGGGCGTGTCGCTCGACCAGATGCTGGTCGGCCTGTACCGGGCCAACCCCGACGCCTTCCTGGGGCAGAACATCAACCGTCTGCGCGCCGGGGCGGTGCTGAAGGTTCCCACGAGCGAATCGATGCGTCAGGTGTCCTCCGGTGAGGCGCGTCAGATCATCGCCCAGAGCGCGGACTTCGGTGCCTATCGCCAGAAGCTCGCCCGTGAGGTGCCGACGGCGCCGGCGGCCGAAGGCGCACGCCAGTCGGCCGGCAAGGTCACCGCCGCGGTCGATGACCGCAAGGCCGCGGGCCAGACCTCGCCGGACAAGCTCAAGCTGAGTCCGGCGGCGCCGGCGGGCAAGGGCGCCGCCGACACCGCACCGCGCAAGGACGAGGCCCGTGTGGCCGAGCTCACGCGCAACCTCGAGGAACTCAAGCAGCTGCAGCAGACCACCGCAGCGGCCAAGGCGCCGGCCGGCACGCCCGTGCCCCCGCCCGCGCCGGTGGTGCCTGCACCCGCACCCGCACCCGCGCCGGCGCCTGTGGTGCCGCCTGCGCCGGTGATGCCGCCGGTGGCGGCTGCCAGCGTGCCGGCAGCCGTCGCACCCGTGGTGGTGGCGTCGGCCGCGCTGCCACCGGCGCCTGCGCCGGTGGTCCCGCCGATGCCAGCCAGCGCGCCGGTCATGGCGCCGGCCCCGCTGCCCTCCGTCGACGGCGGCGGCTGGCTCGACAGCCTGGGGGGCAACCCCTTCCTGCTGCCGGGGCTCGGCGTCGCTGCGCTGGGTCTGGCCGGTTTCGCCGCCTGGCGCATGCGGGGACGTTTCAACAAGACCGCCTCGGAGACCAGCTTCCTCGAGAGCCGGATGCAGCCGGACTCGTTCTTCGGTGCCAGCGGCGGCCAGCGCGTCGACACCGCCGACGCCCAGGCCAGCAACAGCTCGATGGGCTACTCGCTGAGCCAGCTCGATGCCATCGGCGATGTCGATCCGGTGGCCGAGGCCGATGTCTACCTGGCCTACGGCCGGGATCTGCAGGCCGAGGAGATCCTCAAGGAGGCGCTGCGCACCACGCCGGACCGTCTGTCGGTGCGCACCAAGCTGCTCGAGGTCTACGCCAAGCGCCGCGACACCAAGGGTTTCGAGATGCTGGCCCGCCAGCTCTACGCGATGACCCGCGGCCAGGGGCCGGACTGGGCCCGCACGCAGGAGCTCGGACTGGGCATCGATCCTGAGAATCCGCTCTACCAGCCGGGCGGCCGTCCGTCGGACGTGCTGGTCGAGGGTGACCGGGTGATCGAGCCCTTGAACGCGCCGACCCAGCCGGCCTCCAACCTGTCCCAGACCACCCAGCAGCTGTACGGGCCGGGCATTTCCGGCGCCTCGGCGTTCGCGCCGAGCGAGGTCGATCTGGATCTGGATCTGCCGACGGATGCGCCGACCGCGCCGACGCCGCTCGCGGCCAGCACGGTGACGCTGGGTGCGGCAGACGATCCGAACGGCCTGGACTTCGATCTCGAGCCTGAGCTGACGGCCGGCGGCCACGCGCCGGCCGATTTCGGTCCGAGCGGCATCCCGACGGATTTCCAGCCGCACAGCCTGAGCATGGGCCTGGACGACAGCCGTCTGCCGACGCCGTCGCGTCCCGGCGGCGACAGCACGCTGGACTTCCCCGACTTCGACCCGACCGACCTCGGTGCGGCCACCGACATCCCGACGACCACCGCCGGCATGCTCGACGGCCCGAACGACCCGATGGCGCGCAAGCTGGAGCTGGCCGAGGAATTCCGCCAGATCGGTGACCTGGAAGGTGCGCGCGATCTGCTGGAGGAAGTCGCCAGCCGTGGCACCGGCGAGCTCAAGGCCCGCGCGGTGCAGATGCTGGGTCAGCTGGGTTGACCGCGGCGCGCCCGGCCGGCGCGGCCGTCCCGCGCATCGGCGGGCGCGTGGCCCTCGGTGTCGCCTACCGGGGCACCGCTTACCTCGGCTGGCAGAGCCAGCCCGGCGGTCGCACGGTACAGGACGCGCTGGAGCAGGCGCTGGCCGCCTTCATCGGCCAGCCGGTGTCCACGCTGTGCGCCGGCCGCACCGATGCCGGCGTCCATGCCTACAACCAGGTCGTGCACCTGGACAGCCCGGTCGAGCGCGAGCCCTTCTCCTGGGTGCGCGGTACCAACCGTTTCCTGCCGCCCGACATCGCCGTGCAGTGGGCCGCCGCGGTGCCGCCCGACTTCCACGCCCGCAACCATGCCCGGGGTCGTCGGTACCGCTACCTGCTGCTGGAGTCGCCGGTGCGCCCGGCGCTGGAGGCCGGGCGGGTCGGCTGGGTGTTCCGGCCGCTCGACGCGCAGGCCATGCGCGCGGCCGCGGCCCATCTGATCGGCGAGCACGACTTCAGCAGCTTCCGCTCGTCGGAATGCCAGGCGCGCAGTCCGGTCAAGCAGATGCGCGCCATCGAGATCAGCCGCCACGGCGCCTACTGGCGCTTCGGCTTCGACGGTTCGGCCTTCCTGCACCACATGGTGCGCAACCTCATGGGCTGCCTGATCGCGGTCGGCAGTGGTCGGCAGTCGCCCGACTGGATGGCACAGGTGCTGGCCGCCCGCGACCGTGACGCGGCCGCGCCGACCTTCGCCCCCGACGGCCTCTACTTCTGCGGCCCGTACTACGACGCGCATCTGGGCCTGCCGCAGCAGGTGCCGGCGATGGACGCGCCGGTCTGATCCGCGGTCGCATGACCGACAATCCGGATCGATGAACGCCCGCACCCGCATCAAGATCTGTGGCCTGACCCGCGAGGCCGATGTCGACGCCGCCGTCGCGGCCGGCGCCGACGCGATCGGTTTCGTGCTCTACGCGAAGAGTCCGCGCGCGGTCAGCGCGCAGCGCGCGGCCGAGCTCGCCCGGCGTCTGCCGCCCTTCGTGATGCCGGTGCTGCTGTTCGTCAACGCCACGCCGGCACTGATCCAGCAGGGCGTGGCGGCCGTGCCGCAGGCGCTGCTGCAGTTCCACGGCGACGAGTCGCCGCAGGACTGCCAGGCCCCGGGCCGGCCCTGGATCCGCGCCGCCCGCATGGACGACGGGTTCGACTTGCTACACTTCGCCTCCCGCCAGTCGGGTGCATCGGCCATCCTGCTCGATGCCCACGTGGACGGCTACGGCGGTGGTGGAAAGGCTTTCGATTGGTCGCTCATCCCCGTCGACGTGCCCCTTCCGGTCGTTTTGTCTGGTGGGTTGCATGCTGCAAACGTGATCGATGGCATCACGCGCGTCCGGCCCTGGGCCGTTGACGTCAGCTCCGGTGTCGAGGAAGCGGGCCACAAGGGCCTGAAGGACGCCGGACGCATGCGTGAGTTCTGTGCGGCGGTGCGCGAGGCCGATGCCCGCATCGCCGCCGCTGGCTGACACCTCGTCAGCCGCCATCCGATGCCACGCGGCCCGCTTGCGGGCCGTCCATCCGCACGAGATCCGATCATGTTCCAGTACGACCAGCCCGATGCGAACGGGCACTTCGGCCCCGTCGGCGGCCAGACCTATGGCGGCAGCTTCGTCGCCGAGACGCTGACCCATGCGCTCGACGAGCTCAAGGCCGCCTACGAGCACTACCGCCACGATGCCGAGTTCCAGGCCGAGTTCCGGCGTGAGCTCAAGCACTTCGTCGGCCGTCCGAGCCCCGTCTACCACGCGGCCCGGCTGAGCCGCGAGATCGGCGGCGCCCAGATCCACCTCAAGCGCGAGGATCTGAACCACACCGGCGCGCACAAGATCAACAACACCATCGGTCAGGCCCTGCTCGCCCGGCGCATGGGCAAGCCGCGCGTGATCGCCGAGACCGGAGCGGGTCAGCACGGCGTGGCCACGGCCACCATCTGCGCCCGCTACGGCCTGGAGTGCGTGGTCTACATGGGCTCGGAGGACGTCAAGCGGCAGAGCCCGAACGTCTACCGCATGCACCTGCTGGGTGCCACGGTGGTGCCGGTCGAGTCCGGCAGCAAGACGCTGAAGGATGCGCTCAACGAGGCGCTGCGCGACTGGGTCACGAACGTCGAGAACACCTTCTACATCATCGGCACCGTGGCCGGCCCGCACCCGTATCCGGCGATGGTGCGCGACTTCCAGCGCGTGATCGGTGACGAGTGCCTGGTGCAGATGCCCGAGCTGATCGCCGACATCGGCGGCCCCGCCGGCCGGCAGCCGGACGCGGTGATCGCCGCCGTCGGCGGTGGCAGCAACGCGATGGGCATCTTCTATCCCTACATCCCGCACGAGGGCACGCGGCTGATCGGTGTCGAAGCCGCCGGCCATGGCCTGGCCAGCGGCAAGCATGCGGCGTCCCTGAGTGCCGGCAGCCCCGGTGTGCTGCACGGCAACCGCACCTATCTGCTGCAGAGCGACGACGGCCAGATCATCGAGACCCACTCGATCTCGGCCGGCCTGGACTACCCCGGTGTCGGCCCCGAGCACGCCTACCTGAAGGACATCGGCCGTGCCGAGTACGTCGGCATCACCGACGACGAGGCGCTGGCGGCCTTCCATCGGCTGTGCCTGACCGAGGGCATCATCCCGGCGCTGGAATCCAGCCATGCCGTGGCCCATGCGATGAAGCTGGCCGCCACGATGCGCCCCGACCAGCACCTGCTGGTCAACCTCAGCGGCCGTGGCGACAAGGACATCGGCACCGTGGCCGACCTGTCGGGCATCCGGCTGCACCAGCAGCCCTCGGCCGCCGGGCAGTCGATCAAGCGCGGCGTGTCGGCCGCGGAGGAGCAGCAATGAGCCGCATCGCCGGTGTACTGGCCGCATTGAAGGCCCAGGGGCGCAAGGCGCTGATTCCCTACATCTGTGCCGGTGATCCGTCGCTCGAGAACACGCCGGCGGTGATGCAGGCGCTGGCCGACGGCGGCGCCGACATCATCGAGCTGGGGGTGCCCTTCAGCGATCCGATGGCCGACGGCCCGGTGATCCAGCAGGCCGCCGAGCGGGCGCTGGCACGGGGCGTCGGCACCGTCCAGGTGCTGGACTGCGTGCGCGACTTCCGCCGTGACAACACGACCACCCCGGTCGTGCTGATGGGCTACGCCAACCCCGTCGAGCGCTACGACCAGAAGCACGGCGCCGGTGCCTTCATCCGCGATGCGGCTGAAGCCGGCGTCGACGGCCTGCTGATCGTCGACTACCCGCCCGAGGAGTGCGAGACCTTCGCCGCCGACCTCAAGGCGGCCGGTCTGGATCTGATCTTCCTGCTGGCGCCCACCAGCACCGAGCAGCGCATGGCCCAGGTCGGCCGTGTGGCCAGCGGCTACGTCTACTACGTCTCGCTCAAGGGCGTGACCGGGGCCGGCCATCTGGACACCGGGGCCGTGGCCGAGGCCGTGCCGCGCATCCGCCGCCATGTGCCGGTGCCCGTCGGTGTAGGCTTCGGTATCCGCGACGCGGCCACCGCCCAGGCGGTGGGCCGGGTGTCCGATGCGGTCGTCATCGGCTCGCGTCTGGTGCAGCTGCTCAATGCCGCCGAGCCCGCGGCCCAGGCCGGCGTCGCACGGGCGTTCATGGCCGAGATCCGGCAGGCGCTCGACGCCGTGTGAGTCCCCAGGCCCGGGGTGTCGGCGTGATCCGTCGGCACCCCGGGCCGTATCCGTTTGAACCTGAAGGAGAGCCCCCGATGAGCTGGCTGGAAAAACTGCTGCCGCCGAAGATCCAGCAGACCGATCCGACCGAGCGCCGCTCGGTGCCGGAAGGCCTGTGGGTCAAGTGCCCGGCCTGCGAGACGGTGCTCTACAACACCGACCTGGCCGAGAACGTCAACGTCTGCCCGAAGTGCGGTCACCACCACCGCATCGGCGCGCGCGCCCGCCTCGACGCCTTCCTCGACGCCGAAGGCCGCTACGAGATCGGCCAGGAGGTGGTGCCGGTCGATCCGCTGAAGTTCAAGGACAGCCGCAAGTACCCCGAACGCCTGAAGGACGCGCTGGAGACCACCGGCGAGACCGACGCGCTGATCGTCATCGGCGGCTCGGTGATGAGCGTGCCGCTGGTCGCCGCCTGCTTCGAGTTCGACTTCATGGGCGGCTCGATGGGCTCCGTGGTGGGTGAGCGCTTCGTGCGCGGCGTGCACACCGCGCTCGAGCAGAAGGTGCCTTTCGTGTGCTTCACCGCCACCGGTGGTGCGCGCATGCAGGAAGGTCTGCTGTCGCTGATGCAGATGGCCAAGACCAATGCCGCGCTGACCCGCCTGGCCAAGGCGAAGCTGCCCTACATCAGCGTGCTGACCGATCCGACCATGGGCGGCGTGTCCGCCGGCTTCGCCTTCGTCGGTGACGTGGTGATCGCCGAGCCCAAGGCCCTGGTGGGCTTCGCCGGCCCGCGCGTGATCGAGAACACCGTGCGCGAGAAGCTGCCCGAGGGCTTCCAGCGCGCCGAGTTCCTGGTGCAGAAGGGCGCCGTCGACCAGATCGTCGACCGTCGCGAGCTGCGCCCGACCGTCGCCCGCCTGCTGGCCATGCTGCAGCGCCAGAGCGCCGATTCGGTGGCCTGAGCCACGGACCGGCGTCCGGCCGGCGCGGCCGTCCCGTTCGCGGGCCGTGCCACCGGCTCAGCCCTTCCTCCTGGCCGGGCCCTGCGGGGCCCGGTCGCCGTTTGACGTCCGCACCCGCCGTGCCGCCGCCCGCCATGACCGCCTCCCCCCTGAACGCGACCTCGCCGCTGGCCGACTGGCTCGCGCACTGTGCCGCGCTGCACCCGACCTCGATGGACCTGTCGCTGGAGCGCACGGTCGAGGTCGCGCGCCGCCTGGGCATCGTCTTCCGTGTGCCGCTGATCAGCGTGGCCGGCACCAACGGCAAGGGCAGCACCTGCGCGATGCTGGAGTCGATCGCCCGCCAGGCGGGCTGGCGCGTCGGCCTCTACCAGAAGCCCGAGCTGGTGCGCTTCGAGGAGCGCTGCCGCATCGACGGCACGCCGATCGAGGCGGCGGCGTTGAGCCCGCATTTCGCGGCCGTCGAGGCCGCCCGCGGCGAGATCTCGCTGACGCAGTTCGAATTCAGCACGCTGGCCATCGCCCGCGCGCTGTCGCTGGCCGAGCTGGATCTGGTGATCCTGGAGGTCGGGCTCGGCGGCCGCTTCGATGCGGTCAACGCCTTCGATGCCGACGTGGCGGTGATCACCAGCATCGCGCTCGACCACACCGAGTGGCTGGGCGACACGCGCGAGGCGATCGGCTTCGAGAAGGCCGGCATCCTGCGCGCCGGCCGGCCGGTGGTCGTCGGCGATCCGCAGCCGCCGCACACGCTGCTCGACCATGCGGCCGCGCTCGGCTGCGACGTCTGGCAGCAGGGCCGGGATTTCAGTGTCAGCGGTGATCCGCAACAGTGGCGCTGGGAAGGGCGGGGCCGGCGCTGGAGCGGCCTGGCCTACCCGGCGCTGCGCGGTGCCAATCAGCTGCTGAACGCCGGCAGCGCGCTGGCCGCGCTGGAGGCGCTGCGCGAGCGCCTGCCGATCACGGCCCAGGCGGTGCGCACCGGTCTGGCCCTGGTCGAACTGCCGGGGCGCTTCCAGATCGTGCCCGGCCAGCCGGCGCTGGTGCTGGATGTCGCCCACAACCCGCAGGCCGTCGGCGCGCTGGCGCTCAACCTGGACCAGATGGGCTTCCATCCGCGCAACCATGCGGTGGTCGGTGCGATGCGTGACAAGGCGCTGGTCGAGCTGTTCCGGCCGCTGGTCGCACTGGTCGACCACTGGCATCTGACCGCGCTGCCGACCGCGCGCGCGGCCACGCCGGCCGAGCTCGAGGCCGCCCTGCACGAGGCCCTGGCCCTGCGTCCGGCCAGCCTGCCGCCGCCGGCGATCCACCACCATGCGCAGCCGGCCCAGGCCCTGCAGGCCGCGGCAGCGGCGGCGGACCCGGCTGATAGAATCGTGGTCTTCGGATCGTTCTACACCGTCGGCGGCGTGCTGCGCGACGGCCTGCCCCGGCTGGGCGCCCCTCACCTGGGCTGAGCCGGCCCTGGCGCCGGCCTGCCGCGCGGGCCGACCCCGCGATGCCGGTGGCCCGCGGTCTTCTTCCGCCGCCGTCCAGACCTTCATGGGATTGCTGACCAACGTCTTCAAGCGCCGCAGCTCGCCGGCGTCCACCCCGCCCGTGCCGGCGCCCGATGCAGTGGCGATGGCGCGCGCCCGGGCGCGCCGCCGCCTGATCGGCGCCACCGTGCTCCTGCTGGCCGGGCTGGTCGCCTTTCCCCTGCTGTTCGAGACCCGGCCGCGCCCGGTGGCGGGCGACATCGCCTTCGAGATCGCACGGCAGGACGCCGCCCCGCAGGCCCAGAGCGCGCCGCCACCGCTGGCGCCTGCGCCGGCCGTGGTCTCCGAGCCGATGCCGGCCGTCGAGGCCGATGGCCCTGCGCCTGCCGCCACGCCGCCTGCCACGGCGCCGCGTCCGTCTGCTGCGCCCGAGCCGGCTGCACCGGCACCGCGCGAGATCGTCGAGCAGGACGATGGCCGTGATCGAGAGATGGTCGCCACCTCCACCCGGGCCGCCCATGACGAGGCCGCCGCGCAGAAGGCGGCTGCGGACCGGATCGCGGCCGACAAGGCGCTGAAGGCCGAGCGGGCCGAGAAAGTCGCGGCCGACAAGGCCCGTGCGGAGAAGGAACGTGCTGCGGACAAGGAGCGCGCCGAGAAGGCGGAGCGCGTCGCCTCGGCGGCGGCCCAGCGCATCGTCGTGCAGGTCGGCGCCTTCACCGATCCGGACAAGCTGCGTGAAGCCCGCCGCAAGGTCGAGAGCCTGGGGCTGAAGACCTACACCCAGGTCATCGAGGTCGATGGTGTGGCCCGGACCCGCGTGCGGGTCGGCCCCTTCGCCACCCGCGCCGAAGCCGACAAGGCGGCCGCCCGTCTCAAGGACGCGGGGCTGGCCACGGCCTTGCTCCAGCTGTGATTCCGGCCGGCCAGGATGGACACCGCCGCGGGGACCGGATGGATCGATGGCCTGATGCTGCTGCTGCTGGCAGGCTCGGTTGCGCTGGGCCTGTGGCGTGGGCTGGTGTTCGAGCTGATGTCCCTGGTCGGCTGGCTGGTGGCCTGGCTGGCGGCCCGCTGGTTGACGGTGCCGATCGCGCCCTGGGTGCCCGTCGGTGCGACCGGCAGCCCGCTGCATGTCGGCGCCAGCTTCGCCGCGGCCTTCATGCTGGCCTTGCTGGCCTGGGGGCTGGCCGCCCGGCTGGTCCGGCTGGTGATCCGGGCCACGCCGCTGACGGTGCTCGACCGCGCGGCCGGCGCCGTCTTCGGCCTGGTGCGTGGGCTGCTGCTGCTGTTGCTGGCGGCAGTGCTGGTCTGGTCCACTCCGGCGGCGCGCTCCGAAGCCTGGCAGCAGTCGCGGGGCGCCGTCTGGCTGGCCACCGTGCTGCATGGTCTGCGCCCGCTGTTGCCCGAGGCCCTGATGCGCCACCTGCCGGACTGACTGGCTGGCTGACTGACGACGCGGCTGCGCCCTGGCGCGTGACACCGCGTCCATGGCGCGTCGTGATCGCGGTCACGGCGGCCCGCTCTGAATTCTCCTGATCGTTTCTTCCCGTCTTCTCCCAAGGATCTCCCCACCATGTGCGGCATCGTCGGCGTCATCTCGCGCACCCCGGTCAATCAGCTGATCTACGACGCGCTGCTGCTGCTGCAGCACCGGGGCCAGGATGCGGCCGGCATCGTCACCATGCAGGGCACGAAGTGCTTCATGCACAAGGCCCGCGGCATGGTGCGCGACGTGTTCCGTACCCGCAACATGAGGGCTCTGCCGGGCAACGTGGGTCTGGGCCAGGTGCGCTACCCGACCGCCGGCAACGCGTTCAACGAGGAAGAGGCCCAGCCCTTCTACGTCAACGCGCCCTACGGCATCGTGCTGGTGCACAACGGCAACCTGACGAACGCCCACGCGCTCAAGCAGGAGCTGTTCGACGTCGACCGCCGCCACATCAACACCGGCAGCGACACCGAGGTGCTGATCAACATCCTGGCCCACGAGATGGAGCTGGCCGGGCGTGACGTGCCGCTGACCCCGGCGCTGATCTTCAAGGCCGTCAAGGCGGTGCACCAGCGCATCAAGGGCTCGTATGGCGTGATCGCGCTGATCGCCGGCTACGGCCTGCTGGCCTTCCGTGATCCCTACGGCATCCGTCCCCTGGTCTACGGCCAGATCGACACGCCCGACGGTCCCGAGGTGATGGTGGCCAGCGAGACCGTCGCGCTGGAGGGCACCGGCCACCGCATCGTGCGTGACGTCGCGCCGGGCGAGGCGATCTTCATCGACCTCGAAGGCCGGGTGCATGCCGAGCAGTGCGCGGCCGCCCCGCAACTGCATCCGTGCATGTTCGAGTACGTCTACCTGGCCCGTCCGGACTCCGTCATCGACGGCATCTCGGTCTACCAGGCGCGCCTGAACATGGGCGAGACGCTGGCCCAGCGCGTGATCAACCAGATGCCGCCCAGCGAGATCGACGTCGTCATCCCGATCCCCGAGAGCAGCCGGCCGGCGGCGATGCAGCTGGCGCAGAAGATCGGCAAGCCCTACCGCGAGGGCTTCGTCAAGAACCGCTACGTCGGCCGCACCTTCATCATGCCGGGCCAGGGCCAGCGCAAGAAGAGCGTGCGCCAGAAGCTCAACGCGATCGCCGCCGAGTTCAAGGGCCGCAACGTGCTGCTGGTCGACGACTCCATCGTGCGCGGCACGACCTCCAAGGAGATCGTGCAGATGGCGCGCGAGGCCGGGGCCAACAAGGTCTACATGGCCAGCGCCGCGCCGCCGGTGCGCTACCCGAACGTCTACGGCATCGACATGCCGACCTCGACCGAGCTGATCGCCCACGGCCGCACGCAGGAGGAAATCCGCGCCTACATCGGTGCCGATGCGCTGATCTATCAGGACGTGGACGCCATGAAGCGCGTGGTCTCCCAGCTGAACCCCGCCATCGTCGGCTTCGAGGCCAGCTGCTTCGATGGCCAGTACATCACCGGTGATGTCAGCGCGGCCGACTTCGAGGCCATCCAGACCCAGCGCACCGAAGCCCGCAAGGACGACGAGGATGGCGAGGCCCGCACCCGTCTGACGCTGCAGAGCCGCGCGGAAGGCTGAGCCCCGACGACCGGGCCGGTGCCCTGAGGAGGTCCGATGAGCCGCCATCCCCTGGCCTCGCATCCCGGGCCGGCGCACAGGCCGGCGTCCGGTGACCTGACGCAGAAGGGCAGGGCGCGCACCGTCACCGTCATCGTTGTCATGACATGAAGCATCAGGGCCCCGTCGTGGGCCCTGTCCGATTCCATCGTCCCCGTTTCCGGGGTCCTGCTGCCCCGTCATCCCATGAACCAAGCACAGAACCGCCCGGTGCGCACCCGCATCGCCCCGTCGCCCACCGGCTTCCTGCATCTGGGAACCGCCCGTACCGCCCTCTACAGCTGGGCCTATGCCCGCCACTTCGGCGGCGAGTTCATCCTGCGCATCGAGGACACCGACGTCGCCCGCTCGACGCAGGACTCGGTCGACCAGATCCTGGCCTCGATGCGCTGGCTGGGCCTGGCGCATGACGAAGGCCCGGTCTACCAGATGCAGCGCCTGGACCGCTACCAGCAGGTGATCGACGAGATGATCGCCGCCGGCACCGCCTACCGCTGCTATGCCAGCCCCGAGGAGCTGGACGCGATGCGCGAGGCGCAGAAGGCCCGCGGCGAGAAGACCCGCTACGACGGCCGCTGGCGTCCCGCGCCGGGCAAGGTGCTGCCGGCCGTGCCCGCGGGCGTGCAGCCGGTGGTGCGCTTCGCCAACCCGGTCGATGGCACAGTCACCTGGGACGATCTGGTCAAGGGTCCGATCAGCATCAACAACCAGGAGATCGACGACCTGATCATCCAGCGCCCGGACGGTGTGCCGACCTACAACTTCGCTGTCGTGGTCGACGACTTCGACATGCGCATCAGCCATGTCTTCCGCGGCGACGAGCACATCAACAACACGCCCTGGCAGATCAACATCTGGCGCGCGATCGCGGCTGACACGCCACATCCGGCCTACGGCCACTGCCCGATCATCCTGGGCGACGACGGCCTGAAGCTGTCCAAGCGCCGTGGCGCGGTCAGCGTCACCGCCTACGACGAGGGCGGCTACCTGCCCGAGGCGATGCTGAACTACCTGGCCCGCCTGGGCTGGAGCCACGGCGATGACGAACTGTTCAGCCGCGAGCAGATGGTGCAGTGGTTCGACGGCAGTCATCTGGCGAAGAGCCCGGCCCAGTGGGATCCGGCCAAGCTGGCCTGGGTCAACGCCCAGTACCTGAAGGCCGCGGACGACACCCGTCTGGCCGGACTGGTCGCGGCCCAGCTGGCGCGCCGTGGCATCGCGGCCGATGCGGCGGACCCGCGTCTGGCGGCCCGCTGCGCGCTGTTCAAGGACCGTTGCAGCACCACCGTCGAGCTGGCTGACTGGCTGGCGATGTACCACGCGCCGGTCGAGGGCTCGGCCGAGGAGCGTGCGCAGCACCTGACCGATGCGGTGCGCCCTGCGGTGCAGTCCCTGGCGGATCGTCTGGACACCGCGGACTGGGACAAGGCCGCCATCGCCGCCGCGATCAAGGCGACGATCGGCGAGCACGGTCTGAAGATGCCGCAACTGGCGATGCCGGTGCGCGTGCTGGTGTGCGGCCGGGCGCAGACGCCGTCGGTCGACGCGGTGCTCGCGCTGTTCGACAAAAAAATTGTCGTCGACCGCTTGCGTTCGTTCTGAAAACCGTTCTATACTCCATATCTCGCTTGAACGGCAACGCAAACAAAGCGACGCAACGAAAGCAAGGCTGAAAAGCCAAGCAATCCGAGTGGCGCGGCGCCTGAAGGGCGTGCGAAAGCACGAACCGGGGGTATAGCTCAGCTGGGAGAGCGCTTGCATGGCATGCAAGAGGTCAGCGGTTCGATCCCGCTTACCTCCACCACTACAGGCCTGCGGCGTCGTTCAGGAGATGATCAGATCGCAAGATCCGATCTTGAAAGTTTCAAGTCCCCTTCGTCTAGAGGCCTAGGACACGACCCTTTCACGGTTGTAACAGGGGTTCGAATCCCCTAGGGGACGCCAAATCGCAGGCTTGTACATGCAAGCTTGCCAAGAGGCAAAGAAGTCCGGTGTGAAAGCGCCGGCAGCATGGATTGCTTTGACAGCTGTCCGTGGATTCGTCGAAAGGCGGGTGCATGGATCTACGGGGGTATAGCTCAGCTGGGAGAGCGCTTGCATGGCATGCAAGAGGTCAGCGGTTCGATCCCGCTTACCTCCACCACCGACTCCGGTCGGGCCGTCTGAGCAATCGATGTGTCATCCGTTTTGCGCCGTGTCCCCTTCGTCTAGAGGCCTAGGACACGACCCTTTCACGGTTGTAACAGGGGTTCGAATCCCCTAGGGGACGCCAACAAGCTGACAGGTCAAGTCGTCAGCGGTGTCTTGCAACGGTGCTGAAGCGGATGGGTCCCGATGATGTCGGGCCGGTGTGTTGAAAACGAAGAGCCTGTCGCGCGAATTGCCGACGGGCTTTTTGCTTTTCAGCACCCTGATCCAAGTGGCTGTCCACTTGTCCTTCTGCCCATCATGATCGCCCCACAGCCGATGGCGGCGATCCGACAAGCACGATGGTCCACCGTGACGCTGTGCCGTGGACGCAGCCTGAATGACGATCGCTGGTCGCCGATCTACCCTCCAACTCATCCCGCCTTCCGTGGGTCACAACTGGAGTTGTCGATGGATGCTTCCGATCGTGGGTTCACCGATCCGGCCCGGGGTCACCGGCTGAGCGAAGGCAATGACGCTCGCTATCTGCTGCGCTTCGATTCCTTGTTCGTCGAGGGGCGGGGCTTGATGTTCCCCTGCGATGCGGCGGGGCAGGTCGATCTGTCCGGCCTCAGTGTGCGGGCCCGTGACAACTACCTGCGCGCACAGCGGGTCGTCGGTCGTGAGTACGCGACGCCCTGGGTGCTGCGCGAAGCGCGGATGCCGAGGGGGAGCTGAGCGCCATCCCTGGCCTGACGCCTGCGTCCTGAAGACGCGGGTGACTGCAGAGCGCCTCGGAGTGGCGTCCGCGACCCGCGTTTCAAGGCTGCGTACGCCGCAGCCTCAGGCGGACATCACTGCCGATGCGGTCGATGGCTTCCCAGTGCCATGCCGGTTGCGCGGCCAGCGCCTGAGGATCCGGCGCCAGCGCGGCGAGACCGCGGCCTTCGCCCAGCCAGCGTGGCGCCATGTAGATCAACAGCTCATCGACCCAACCGCCGGCCAGCAGGCTGCCGTTCAGCATGGCACCTGCTTCCACATGCAGTTCGTTGACCGGCGATGCGGCCAGTGTGCGCATCAGCGCACCCAGATCGGGCCGTGGTCGGTCCGTGTGGTGCGCGTGGGGCATGGCCGCGCTGGCGTGTGCACGGGTGGGCTGCCCCGCTGCCGGCAGCTCGATCAGACGCACGCCGGCCGCACGCAGCTTCTCGCGTCGCACACGGGCCTCGTCGTCGTCGGCGAGGGCGGCATCGTCCAGGCCGGCGATGCAGCAGTCCGCACGCGCAAGCAGCCGAGCGCCAGGAGGGCATTGCCAGCGACTGTCGAGCACCAGCGGCCAGGGCTGCACGTCGGTTGCAAGAGCGCGCACGTCCAACAGCGGATCGTCGGCCAGCACCGTGCCCAGGCCGGTCAGCACAGCTGTTGCCCTGCGCCGCCAGGCGTGACCGTCGTTGCGGGCCTCCATCGAGGTGATCCACTGGCTGCGGCCGTCCGGCAAGGCGGTGTGGCCGTCCAGACTGCCGGCGATCTTCATCCGCACCCAGGGGCGGCCGCGTTCGATGCGGGAGAAGAAGCCGATGTTGAGGTCCTGGGCCTGGCGGCACAGGTCACTGTCGGGCGGTGCCTCGACGACGGTGATGCCGGCATCGCGCAGCCGTGCGATGCCGCGTCCGGCGACCTGTGGGAAGGGATCCCGCATCGCGATCACCACGCGGGCGAGGCCAGCGGCGATCAAGGCATCGGCGCAGGGTGGCGTACGACCATGGTGGGCGCAGGGTTCCAGCGTGACCCAGGCCGTGCCGCCGCGCAGTGCGGTGTCGCCCGCTGCGGCACGCGCGGCGCGCAGAGCCATCACCTCGGCGTGTGGGCCGCCGACACGTTGGGTGTGGCCTTCTCCGACCATGCGGCCCTGCGCATCGGCGATCACGCAACCCACGCGCGGATTGGGCTCGGACAGGCCGATCGCCTGCGTTGCCAAGGCCAACGCCTGCGCCAGCCGTTGGCCGTCGAGCGCTGCGTAGCCGTCACCGCCTGAGACGGCGTTCGGGATCACTGGGGCGCCGGCTGGTGCTGCCGGGTGTTGTAGATAGAGTCGCCTGTGGGGCAAGTGCTAGAAGCCTTGACCAGCAAATAGTTCTGTTCTGTCAGGCTCTGGGTGACCTTGTTTGTGCAAATCGTGCTATTTGCAGCGTAACTGGTCCGGCAATAAGTCAGTGGGTGATCAATGTTGGCTACGAAGTCCGGGTTTGTTGTGGTGTAGCGGGTGTAGCGGCAGACCTTGTAGGCGTTGCTTCCGGTGCCGGAATTGGTCCAGTCTTCAGCGGTCTCGCCCGTGTAGTTGCCAGGAACCAAATCAAGCTTTCCGCCCCAGCCTGAACTTCCATCCGTCAGTACAACAAGGCAGAAATATTGAATGGGTAGGTATGCGTCGTTAAGTCGCACGGCAGCGGGTACGCCTGCGCGGGATGTCGGCGAATTGGATGCACACTGAGGATTTCCGGAAACATTTACGCCGGAATCTGAAGCGATTCGAAGCGGGCTGTCCGCCGAAAGAATTCGGACGCCGCGCGAGAGTTGCCCTGGATCGCGGGCCTCGCTCAGGCCTGGTTCTGCAACATTCGTGAAGTGAACGCTGCCACTGACCAGTCGACCGCTGATTGACTGGCAGTTCTCTACCGTACTGGTGGTTATCGCCGCTTGGTCGGTAGTGATGCCGCTGCACAGCGACGAGACTGTGCCAGTCGTGTTGTTGAAAACCCAGACGCTGGTCCCTTGGTTAAACGGCTTGAACGCGCTGCGGCCGTCACCCAGATCCTTGGCCTCGGACGGTATCGCCGCATGTCGACCGCTGCGTTGACTGGAGGGTGGACTGATCTGGCTGACCGCCAACTGGCCGCTCAACGTCGGATCTATGCCGGCCACCAGGGCTTGCAGTTGGATGCTCTGGTTCTGTGCCTGGGCTTGACCTGCGGCTGGCACTGCGGCTGTCCGGTCAGCCCAACTCACCGTGACGGTGATGACTTTGCGCGGCGTGCCATCGCTGGGCGTGGTCACCGTCCTCACCAGGGTGTAAGTGGTGTTCTGGCGGTTGTCGGGCAGCTCGTAGGAACTGACCGTCCGGGTGCTGATCGCGTCCCATGAGTCGGTGCCCGAGATGCTGGCGAAGGCACGGGCTTTCTCGAGTTCTTGGCTCGCGATGCGTGAGGCTTCTGCCCGCTGGCGGGCGACGTCCGCGTTGTAGCGCAGGTTGGTCTGTAGCCCCATCAGCGCCAGGACGCCCAGCGACATCACGACAAGACAGATCAGCGCTTCGATCAGCGTAACTCCGGAGCGATGGAGTGTTTGTGCTGTCGACGGGCGAAGCCGCGCCAAGGTCTTGCCAATTTCGGGTAAAGGCATGCGACGCATGCTGTCGTTTTGCGGCAATGGGCGCGTCATTCTCTGCCTCCGCGGTTCCATCCGGCTGGAATCCGAACGAAGGAGCCGTACGTGTCCTTCATCAGCTTGAGTACGTCACTGTCGTAGCTGGCAGTCATCGTGCCGCTGACCGTGATGTCCTGTGCCGCGACCAAGGCACCACGGAGGCTGCCGCTGGATGCAGACCACACGACGTCATGGGCATACGCCAAGCCCACCAGATCCATGCCGGCGGAGATGGTCAACGTGCCGCTGACGACCAAAAGCATTGGCTGGGCTGACGTGCCGACGGTACCCGTCGGGCTGTCAGCCAGCGTCAGATCGCCGTCGATATAAATCGGCCGGCCCGCATTCTGCCCCGTCCATTGCGCCGTGGTCAGGTCCGAGAGGTCGCAGCCACCGCTGCACGACAGGCGGACGACCGCCGGCTGTCGCTTGTACAACGATTGGTCCATCGTGAAAAAGCGGCGGAAGAAGCAATTGCCGGATTCGCAACCGCTGCCACTCGGATTCTCGGTGTACTGCTGAGTCAAGGCTGCTGTGTCCGGTGGGACGAGAACTCGGCCGTCATTGGTCGATGTGCTGCCGGCCGGCCCCGATACGGTCGGCATCGTGCCAGAAGGCCAAGTTGCTGCGCCGCCCGTCTGGATACCGATGCCTGTGGTCGGGTCAGTATTGGCGATGTGGAGCGCGGTGGCACTGGACGCGTCCAGATAGCGGCCGGTGGTGATGGTCGCAGCGGGGACGGCCGGCAGTGCCTTGACCAGCCCCAAGTGGGCACGTACGTCGACGATTGCATCTGTCACCGGATGATCGACATTCGCAATACAGCCTTGACTCGCCGTGCCTGCATTGGCGCAGCCGCGGACCTGGACCGTGATGGTTCCGGCGCGAGTTTCGGCGCCCCCGGCTGCAACGGGTGCGTCATAGTTGATGCGGAAGGCTGCGCTGTTGTCATCGCCAGCCAGCGGATTCAGGCCCGGGTTCCCAGAATTCGGGCAGACACAACTGAGCTCACCACTGGATACCAACCTGCATCCTGCGTAGTACTTGTTGGTCAGGCTGGTGATTGATCGCGTGACGTAGTCGTAGCCGTTGGTCTCACTGTTGCGCAGCAAGTAACGCGAGCGGAAGTTTCCCAGAGATGTGTCGGAGGTCGGCTGGCATCGTGTGTCGATGTTGCCGCTGTTGAGCATTGCGGTGACCCAGTCGACCGCGCTGTCCGCGGCTTGTGCAGCTCGCTCCGAACGCACCGAGCCCGCGGAGATGCGTTGCTCTATGATGATGTTGCGGTTGGCGTAGGCAGCGACCAAGGCCATAACCAAGAAGAGGCCCATGATCACCACGAGTGCGGCCAGCCCTTGTTCCGGGCAGTGCGTGCGGCGCAGTCCGACGTCTGGATCGGATCGCCTCAACATGCGCCCTCCCGAATCAGGTCGTTGCGAAGGCGCACGGTGGTCCCGATCGAGCGCTTCACGCTCGCGTCATGGACGGCTTGGGCCGTGATGGAAATGGTCGCACTTCGTTGGCAACGTCTGAGTGCGCCGCCTCCCGGTCCTAGCGGAGGGCAGTTCGCCAGGTTGGATCCGCACGGCAGGACCACTCCAGGTAGTCCATCTGCTCCATTTGCTGTCTCTATTGCCACCGTGAAGCTTCGTACGTCGATAACTGCTGAATCAGTCAACGCCTGCCACGTGTCATTGAGCTTCATCTGCATGACACCGACTCCACCCGTGCTGATTCGTCGGAAGCCGGTGCGCTCGTCTTGATCCTGTGTGCCGCTCTCGGTGTAGGTCGGGTCTGGATACTCCTCGTCACGGGAGAACGAATATTCGATGGATGTATCAGCCGTCGAGTTCGCAAGGGTGACGGCGGCGTAAGGATTGGCCAGTACGTTGGTCAACTCGCTACTTGATGGGTTGACCGTCTGCGGCGAAGCGGCCCAGTAGCCAGCACGTCGTAGATCTCGCACGATCAAATCCATTGTCACGCGCAGATCTTGCTGCACCTGGGCCTCCAGCAGTAGTCTGCGGTGATCGGCCAGTTGGGATGTCGACACAATGACTGCGCCGGCCAGAATAACCAGACCGAGCGTGATGCCGATCATCATTTCGACCAGCGACATGCCGCGGGACGGTCGGGGTGCCATTCTGGCGAGGAAAGATTCAGTCATGTACACGCCCCATAGGTGGGGTGAAGCACTGGCTGGCCGGTCGTACGGATCTCGCAGATGACAGGCATGCCGGTTGGTCCGATGTCCACCCGCAGTGATCCGCCGCGGCTCGAGGAGATGATCGAGCTCATCATGATCGAATTCGCTCCGATCGGATAAGGCAGGGCCGTCAGTTCGTCAAAGCGCAGGAAGCTGTCCGTGCCGGCGTTGGCAATCGACACACCATCGGCAGTTGGCAGCCGGATCATCCGCAGCATTTCAGGTTGCACGGTAAAGAGCGCGATCGTGTTGCAGAGGTTGGTAGCCCGACCGCAATCGCATGTTGAATGGTCGTTGGCCATGTAGACGCCCGCACAGCTGAAGCCCGTGCCACTGCTGATCCCGAGAAAAACGCGCAGTGCGCGCTGTGGTGATTGCAGTTGCAATGCACGTGCGTACCGTACCGTCGTCGCGAATTCCTGCGCCGTGCCGTCGACCCGCTTCCGCGCCAGATAGGTGGCGATGGATGGGGCCGACACGGCCGCCAGCACGCCGAAAAGGGCCACGACCAGCAGCAGTTCGATGAGGGTCAGGCCTCGTGGGCGGCCTTCGCGCCGATCTGCCTGCACCTGGATCCGGGATGTTGGGGTCCTTGGCATCACTTCACCCAGCAGATGTCCGGGCTGTTGGTGGTACCGCTGGCGTTGGTCGACGTGTAGCTGGGAATGCCCCCGCCGCTCATGGTCACACGCAGCGAGCGGCAATTCGTGTCCGCGTACTGGCTGCTGTCAGACCGTGCCTGCGCAACTGCCGTATATCCACTCGATGTCGCAGATCCGCTGGTGATGCTGATGTCGTAATGTCCGTTCAGCTCCCCCGGAGGGGGGTGCGACTGCGTCGGGGCACCGGTCAAGGTCGCGATGTCGTCGTGGTAAGTGGTGTTGTTGGCCCGCCAGCGCTCCTGGGCCTGCATGACCTGGGTCAGTGCGGCCATCGCGTCGGCGCGGCGGCTCTTGCGGATCGCGCCGGTGAAGGAGGGGTAGGCGATCGCGGAGATGATGCCCACCACCACGACTGCGATGAGCAGTTCAAGCAGCGTGACGCCGTGCGGGATCGATCTGACGATGGGCCGCAGGGCGTCCGTGGTGCGGTAGGGGCGGATGGCATGGGCGATCATGCCTTCGATTATCGGCGGGGCGACGCGGCCTCGTTGCCGGGGGACCTGACCGCTCGTCGGTGACTCAGTACCGTTGGTCGTGCAGTTCGAGTCAGCCGTGGTTCGGCAGTTTTGTCGACGGGCATCGAACTGCCGAGGGCGATTCCGCGATCGCCGGGCACGACAGCGCTCAGGCGCAAGTACTCCACCCCGGCAACGGCGTCACCGCGCACCCGCGCACCCGGCCGAGGATGTTGATGATCTTGCGCACGCGCAGTCCCTGTCGCGAGCGGATCTCGAAGGTGGCCGTCGGCGTCACCGTGCCATGGTCCGGGGCGAAGATCAGGGTCCGGTTCACGGTCGTGACGGTGGCGCCGGCCTCGGCAAGGCGGGTGCTGCTGGCCTGCAGCAGGCGCGCGGGTGCATCGCAGGCTGCCGGCGCTCCGGTCGTGGGATCGGCGCAGCGGCAGGCCTGTGGATCACCGGTGTGCGTCAGCGTGCAGTGGCCGCCACCGCCGGTCAATGCCCTCAGGGTCAGGCGCACGGGGGTGTCGAGCGCGATGGCGGTCTGGCGCGCCATGCGCAGTTGCTGGTCGAGTTCGCCGGCGACGACCTGCACTGCCTGGCGGTCACGGATGGCGTCGATTCTCGGCAGTGCCTGACTGACCAGCAGCGCCGAACAGCACAAGCTGGCGTAGATCTCGATGCTGCCCAGGCCGCGGGCCGCTTTCTTCCCGTGCCGGTCGAGCGCGCCGACTGCGCGGCAGCGGATTGCGGTGTTCGGCTCCATCGGGCGCTCCTGTCGGTCCGGGATGACCAGACTCTAGGCAGCGCCCCTGCACGTGTCGTCACCCTTCAGCGGGCGCCGCGGCGGTCCCGAGGAGGGCCCCCGTTCGCGGGGGGGGGGGGGGCAGCGGGATCAGATGTCCCGGATCAGCTGTCGGAACTCGTCGACGTCCTCGAAGCTGCGGTAGACCGAGGCGAAGCGCACGTAGGCGACCTTGTCGATGCGCTTGAGTTCGCGCATCACGTGCTCGCCGAGGCGGGCGCTGGCGATCTCGCGCACGCCGCTGGCCATCAGCTTTTCCTGGATGCGGTCGAGCGCGGCGTCGACCTGCTCGACGCTGACCGGGCGCTTGCGCAGCGCCAGCATCATCGAGGCGCGCAGTTTGGACAGGTCGAGATCGACCCGCGAGCCGTCCTTCTTGACGACGGCCGGCAGGGCCACCTCGGGCCGTTCATAGGTGGTGTAGCGCTTGTCGCAGGTCAGGCACTTGCGACGCCGGCGCACCACGTCGCCTTCATCGGATTCGCGGGTCTCGACGACCTGGCTCTCGCGGTGGCCGCAGTAGGGGCAGCGCATCGGGCTTTGTGGGGGCGGTCGGCGCTGCGGCCGTCAGGCTGCCGCGCACGAGGGGCGGACACGGGGTCTCGCGGGGACGCGGACCGCCGCCACGCGCCTGCGGCGCATCGGCGGGGTCCGCGCGGGTGGGTCAGCGGTAGACCGGGAAGTCGCGCGTCAGCTGGGCGACATCGGCCTTGACACGTTCGAGGACGGCCGCGTCATTCGGCGCTTCCAGCACGTCGGCGATCAGGTTGGCGACCTTGCGTGACTGCTCTTCCTTGAAGCCGCGGGTGGTCATCGCCGGCGAGCCCAGGCGGATGCCGCTGGTGACCATCGGCTTCTGCGGGTCGTTGGGGATGCCGTTCTTGTTGCAGGTCATGTGGGCACGGCCCAGCAGCGCCTCGGCTTCCTTGCCGGTCAGGCCCTTGGGGCGCAGATCGACCAGCATGACGTGGCTCTCGGTGCGGCCGCTGACGATGCGCAGGCCGCGCTGGGTCAGGGTCTCGGCCATCACGGCGGCGTTCTTGACGACCTGCTCCTGGTAGGCCCTGAACTCGGGGCTCAGGGCTTCCTGGAAAGCCACGGCCTTGCCGGCGATGACGTGCATCAGCGGGCCGCCCTGGATGCCGGGGAAGATCGCGCTGTTGATCTTCTTGGCGACGTCCTCGCCGCGCATCAGGATCAGGCCGCCGCGCGGGCCGCGCAGGGTCTTGTGCGTGGTGGTGGTGACGACGTCGGCGTGCGGCACCGGGTTCGGGTAGACGCCCGCGGCGATCAGGCCGGCGTAGTGCGCCATGTCGACCATGAAGTAGGCGCCGACGGCCTTGGCCACCTTGGCGAAGCGCTCGAAGTCGATGCGCAGCGCGAAGGCCGAGGCGCCCGCGATGATGAGCTTCGGCTTGTGCTCGTGGGCCAGACGCTCCATCGCGTCGTAGTCGATGTCTTCCTGGGCGTTCAGGCCGTAGGAGACGACCTTGAACCACTTGCCCGACATGTTCAGCGGCATGCCGTGCGTCAGGTGGCCGCCTTCGGCCAGGCTCAGGCCCATGATCGTGTCGCCGGGCTGCAGCAGGCCGAAGAACACGGCCTGGTTGGCCTGCGAGCCGCTGTTGGGCTGGACGTTGGCGTACTCGGCACCGAACAGCTGCTTGGCGCGGTCGATGGCCAGCTGCTCGACGACGTCGACATGCTCGCAGCCGCCGTAGTAGCGCTTGCCCGGGTAGCCTTCAGCGTACTTGTTGGTCAGTTGCGAACCCTGCGCGGCCATGACGGCGGGCGAGGTGTAGTTCTCGCTGGCGATCAGCTCGATGTGATCTTCCTGGCGCGCGGTCTCGGCCTGGATGGCGGCCCACAGGGCGGGGTCGGTGTTGGCGATCGTGGAGACGGAACGGTCGAACATGGAGGGCAGTCCGGAAGGGAGTGTTGGCCACGGCGGGCGGGTCGCGGACGGCGTGCGGACCGTCAGGGACCATCGCTGCAGGGCTGCCCAGGCGCACGGCTGTCGCGCGGATGATCCCCCTGGAATGAGGGGCATCCACGCCTGCGCTTCCCGGTGGTGATCCACCTCGGGCGGAATGCCCTTATCGCCAGTCGCGCAGGTTCACGGGCGACCGGCGGCGCCGGTCGCCGGACCGGCTCTGCACCGGTCCCGGGCGCTGTTCGCCCGTCGGGCCGGAGTGTAGCAAGCTGGCCGCCGCGGCGGTGTGGCAGCTGTCGCGGGCAGCAGGTCTCGATCTGGATCGTCGCCGGGTCAGCGCGCGGTGTAGGCCACCCGCACCGGGTGGGCGTCATCGTGGGCCTGTGCGGCCGTCTCTGCGGCGCTGCCGGGCGTGCCGGTGGGGGTGTTGATGTCTCCGCCGCCCTGTCCGCCTTCACCGGTGGGCGCCTGGGTCCGGAGGACCTGCGGTGCCGGAGTCGGCAGAGGCGTGTTCCAGGCCACCGCCTTGCCGGATGCCACACGCTTGAGGAAATCCTGCTCGGCCAGCACCTTGCGTGCATAGCCGCCGTCGCTCTCCAGATTGGCCGCGCCGACGTAGTAGCGCAGTCCGGCTTCGACACCCCCGGCCCGCGCGATGCACTCCTTGAGCACCAGCACGCCGACGCGCAGGTTGGTCACCGGATCGAAGGCCGCGCGCTCGCCGCCGAAGGCCTCGTACTTGTCGTTGTGGATGCGGGTCATCACCTGCATCAGGCCCTGGGCGCCGACCGGACTTTGCGCGAACGGGTTGAAGCTGGACTCGATGGCCATGATCGCCAGGATCAGGGTCGGCTCCAGGCGGGCGCGCTCTCCCACGCTCCAGGCTTCCTGCACCAGCCGGCTGACGGGTTCAGGCGCGACCTTGTACCGTTTCGACAGCCAGTTGGCGACGGCCGCCTGCTGGCGCGTCAGGCTGCGCGGATCCGCTGCGGTGGCGCGTGTCACCGCGTCCGGCTCGGACATCTTCAGTTCGGCCTGCTCGACGATGGCGGCGATCACCGGGGTGCGCGCGATCTCGCGCTCCTTCAGCCAGGACAGGGCTTCGCGCTCGATGTCGAGCCGCAGTTCGTCCTTGCCGGACATGAAGATGGCGACGGCGACCACGCACAGGCCGACCGTGGCCAGTGAGTGATGGCTGACTTCAAGCAGACCCGCGCCGACATCGCGGGCGAAGACCTGCGCCGAACGGGCGCAGGAGAGCGCCACAGCGCGCAGATGAGCGTACGCTGACATCCAGTTGACCTCGATTGTTGTGGCACCGGTCGATGTCGGTCGGCGTGGCCTGACCGCGGACATCCCGACGCCGATAATGGTGCCGCCCCGGCGGTCAGTCCTCCTCAATGGACTGGTGACCTTGGCCGGTGGCGCGGGAACGATGGGCCGGAGGGCCGGGTTCCCGGACGTGAACTGACGACGGGATCATCCCGTAGTGCCGGCATTCTAGGAAGCCTGGAAATAACCGGTCAACCATGATGTTCTCTGGTCTTATGGCATTTTTGATATGAAGTACCGGGATCTGCGAGATTTCTGCGCCCAACTCGACCGCCTGGGTGAGCTACGGCGTGTGTCCGAACCGGTCTCCCCCCAGCTTGAGATGACGGCTCTCGGGGACCGGGTGCTGCGTGCCGGCGGGCCCGCGTTGTGGTTCGAGCGGCCGACCGGCCACACGGTTCCGGTGCTTGCCAACCTCTTCGGCACGCCGCGCCGGGTGGCGCTGGGCATGGGGGCCGATTCGGTCGACCAGCTGCGGGATATCGGCCAGCTGCTGGCCAGCTTGAAGGAGCCGGAGCCGCCGCGTGGTCTGAAGGACGCCTCGCGTCTGTGGCAGATGGGCAAGGCGCTGTGGGACATGAAGCCGCAGCGCCGCCGTGACGGTCCCTGTCGGGAGGTCGAACTGGGGGGCAGCGAGATCGATCTGCGCCGCTGGCCGATCCAGACCTGCTGGCCTGGCGACGCCGGACCGCTGCTGGCCTGGGGCCTGGTCGTCACCCGCGGGCCGCAGAACGTCGAGCGGCCGCGTGCGCGCCAGAACCTGGGCATCTACCGGCAGCAGCTGATCGGGCCGCGCCAGCTGATCATGCGCTGGCTGGCCCACCGCGGCGGGGCGCTCGACTTCCGCGAGTTCGCGCTCGCCCGTCCGGGCGAGGCCTTCCCGATCGCCGTGGCGCTGGGTTGCGATCCGGCGACCACGCTGGGCGCCGTCACGCCGGTGCCCGACAGTCTGGGCGAGTACCAGTTCGCCGGCCTGCTGCGTGGCAGCCCGACCGAGCTGGTGGATTGCGCGGTCGGCGATGGTGGCCTGATGCTGCAGGTGCCGGCCACGGCCGAGATCGTGCTCGAAGGCCACATTCCGACGGCCGCGCCCGGCTTCCGTGGTGAGAGCGAGATGGGTGTGCCGCTGGCCGAGCGCGGCGGCTATCTGCACGCGCTGGAAGGCCCGTTCGGCGACCACACCGGCTACTACAACGAGCAGGACTGGTTCCCGGTGTTCGAGGTCTCGCGCCTGACCCACCGGCGTGATCCGGTCTACCACTCGACCTACACGGGCAAGCCGCCGGATGAGCCGGCGGTGCTGGGCGTCGCGCTCAACGAGGTCTTCGTGCCCATCCTGCGCAAGCAGTTTCCCGAGATCGTCGACTTCTACCTGCCACCCGAGGGATGCAGCTACCGCATGGCCGTCATCTCGATGAAGAAGGCCTATCCGGGGCATGCCAAGCGGCTGATGTTCGGTCTCTGGAGCTTCCTGCGGCAGTTCATGTACACCAAGTTCATCGTCATCACCGACGACGACGTGGACGTGCGGAACTGGCAGGAGGTGATCTGGGCGATCACCACCCGCATGGACCCGGTGCGCGACACCACGCTGGTCGATTCGACGCCGATCGACTACCTCGACTTCGCCTCGCCGGTCAGCGGCCTCGGCGGCAAGATGGGGCTGGACGCGACGAACAAGTGGCCGGGTGAGACCAGCCGCGAGTGGGGCCGCGTGATCACGATGCCGCAGGCGGTGCGTGATCGCGTGGACGGCCTGTTCGATGCGTTGATGGGGCCGGGCGGAGGGGGATCCAGGGCCTGAGGCGGGCGCTGTTCCCGGTCCGTCCTGACCCGTGATCGGAGCGGCCATCGGGGTAGGCCGCGCTTGCGCGCCGGGCCACTCGCAGGTATCTTCGAGACGCCTTCAAACGAAGGTCATCCCATCCGCACAGTCTGCTGTGCGAGCAGGGTTTCCGGACATCACCCTCCGGATATCCGCATGGTGGTGCGTGTCGCCACCCGACCCCTCCTGAAGAGCTCGAAGGGCTTTCCAGGAGGGGTTTCGCTTTTCCGGGGGCGGCCTTCGTCTTCGTCTTCGTCTTCGTGTGCGGATCAGGAGCCGGTCCACCAGGCGCCGAGCTCGTACAGCGCGGTGTGGACCCGGACATACCCTTCGGCCGAAGGCAGCCAGTCGAGCAGGTGTTGCCGGCTGCTCTGGGCATTGCCCAGGGGGGCCGGCAGCACGGTGATCGTCAGGCCGGCGATCTCCGCGGCGTCCTCCAGTGCGCGCCGGGCTCGCCGCATCTGTGCCCGGTCGGTGACCAGCACGATGGTGCCGATCTGCTGGCGGGCCAGCACCGGCAGCGTGTTGCGCGCCATGCCGCGCATGTCGCGCGATTGCGCCTCGATCCAGCGCAACGGACGGCCGTAGTCCTGGCGGGCCATCCGCTCGGCGATCTCGGCGGTCGGGCGTTCGCCGCGATCGGCCAGGCGGATGCCGCCGCTGACCATCACCGGTTGTTCGATGCGGCGTGCCAGCCACAGGCCGTAGTGCAGGCGCCGCAGCGAGGCGTCGTCGAGCATCGCCTCGCCGTACTCGGGCGCATACAGCTCGCGCCCGGCGCCCAGCACCAGCACGGCCGCGCGGTTGCCGGCCAGCTCGCGCCGCAGGCCGGGCAGGCTTTCGGCGGTCAAGGGCAATGCCGGTTGCAGGAAGCGCTGTTCCAGCCATTCGCCGGTGGCCGTGCAGTGGCTGAACCACAGCCCGAACAGTGCCGTGACGATGAGCGCCAGGCCGCTGACCGGGCGCTGAGCCAAGCGCAGCAGGAAGCCGGCCAGCAGCAGCAGCAGCAGCGAGACCGGGGGCAGCAGCAGGGCGGCGAGCACCGGCTTCCAGGTGCCGACGCCGGCGAGCAGATCGTTCATCGGCCGGACCTCCGGCCGTGCCGCAGGCGGTCGTTCATGGCGCCAGGCGCTCCCGCAGCCAGGTTCCGTCCGCCTCCAGGCGGTAGTGCAGCCGATCGTGCAGGCGGCTCTTGCGGCCCTGCCAGAACTCCCAGGCCGTCGGCTGCAGGCGGTAGCCGCCCCAGTGCGGAGGTCGTGGCGGCTGCAGCGCGAACTGCGCCGCATAACGTGCGGCCTGCGTGACCAGTACCGCACGTGAACGGATCACCTGGCTCTGTGGCGAGGCCCAGGCGCCGATGCGCGAGTCCAGCGGCCGGCTGTGGAAATAGGCATCGGATTCCTCCGCCTCGACGCGGCTCACCCGGCCCTCGATGCGCACCACCCGCTCCAGCTCGACCCAGTGGAACTGCAGTGCGGCGTACGGGTTGCCGGCCAACTCGTGGCCCTTGCGGCTGTCGTAGTTGGTGTACCAGACCAGGCCGCGGGCGTCCCAGCCCTTGATCAGCACGATGCGGGTCGACGGCCGGCCCTCGGGGCTGACGGTGGCCAGCGTCATCGCGTTGGGTTCCGGGACTTCGGCGGCCACCGCCTGCTGCCACCAGTGTTCGAACTGCTGCAGCGGGTCGGCCTGGCTGGCGCTCTCGTCGAGGGTGTCGCGCTCGTAGCTCTTGCGCAGATCGGCAATGCGGGAATCCATGGGGCTGAAGTATGCCGTTGTGCGGTGGCTGTGCCGGACTGGAGCGCACGGCGGGTCGTGTGCGTGTTCGACCCTAGGGGGCGGTCCGCTTGTCGCGTGTGCGGCCGGCCGCGATGCTGATGGCCATGATGAGCGTATGCCGGCAGCTCCCGTGATGACCGATCTGTCCGCCGGCCGTCGTGTGACGCCGGGCGCCGCGGCCATGAGCGCACTGTTGACCGGGCAGGCCGCGTCGCCGGTGTTGCTGGTGCTGGCCTCGGTCTGGCGTGGCGCCGTGCGCCGGGGCCAGGCGCGCCCCCTGCCGACGACGCAGACGATCGAGCTGTGCCTGCAGCAGGCGGTGCTCAGTGGCCTGCCGGTGGTGGCGCTGATCGCCGAATCACAGTTGACGGTGGCCGCGCGTTGGCTGGCCCGGCGCGACATCGTCGCGCTGCCCGACATGGGCGATGGCACGCCATCGCTCGGCGTGGCGCTGGCGGCCGGCCTGGGCCACTGTCCGCAGGCCCGCGGCTGGCTGCTGTGGGCCAGCCATGCGCCGATGGTCCAGGCCGCCACGCTGTGTGCGGTGGCGCGGGCACTCGAGCACCAGCCGCTGGTGCGTGCGCACTACCAGGGCATCGGCGGCCAGCCGCTGGGTTTCGCGGCCGAGTTCTATTCGGATCTGATGCGGCTGCGGGCCGATGACGACCTGCAGCGCATGCTGGCGCGCTTCCCGGCTGACCCGGTCGAGGTGGATGACCCGGGCGTCACGCTCGATGTGGCGGATCTGCCGCGGATGCTTCAGGCCCCGGCGTCCTGGCCGGCCCTCGACCGGCCGCAGGGCGAAGGTCCGGCGGGCGGCGTGCGCTGAACGCTCGGTCCTGCCGGCGGGGCGCGTTCAGCCGGCGCCGTCCGGGCCGCCGCTGCGCTTGAGCAGCAGCGCGTGCAGGCGCTCGATGCCGCGGTCACGCAGACCGTGCTGGCGCAGGGCTTCGGCTGTACGGCGCAGGTACTCGGCCGTGCTGCCGGCCCGGCCGCAGGCCTGCAGGCGCCGGTGCAGTTCGGCCTCGCACAGGCCGCGCACATGGGCCGGGTGGTCGTGTGCCAGGGTGAAGGCCAGCGCGCGCCGTTCCGGGCCGTCGGCGCAGCGGCAGCGCAGCCAGCGCGGCTGGTAGACGTCCTGCGGCATCTCGCGCGCCCACAGCTGCGTCAGCGAGTCCGCCCATTGCGTGGCACTCAGGCGGTAGACCATGGCCCGGCAGGTGCCGCCGCGCATCAACGCGCAGACCAGGCCGGGCCGCTCCGGCGTGCCACGCCACAGCGTCGAGCGCATGCGCAGTGCGCGGTGCCAGCCATGGACCGTCACCGCATGGGCCTGGACCGATTCGAACTCCGGCCGCCAGATCAGCGAGGCGTAGCCGAGGATCCAGATGCCCTCGTCGCGCACCAGGCTGCCGGCCTGTGTGAGCAGGGTCGGCAGATCCGGGACGGGGCGTGCGCTGGGCGGCAGGGTCATGCGGCAGGCCGGAGGAGGGGCAAGGGCAGGGTGGGCGTGCAGGGGCCGGCGCGATCGAGTGTGCACCAGCGTGCCGGGCTGCGCGATCGGCCCGGCATCGTCTCGGATTGACGATGTAACCAGGTTACTCAATAATCGGATGTCAAGTTACTGACGCGCTCCAGGCGCCCCGGAGTCCCATGCACGCTCTCGTCGACCAGGTCACCCACCGCATCCGCGAGCGCAGCGCATCGCTGCGCAGCGCCTATCTGCAGCGCGTCGATCGCCTGGCCGGCCGCGCGCCCGGGGCCCAACGCATGGGCTGTGCCAACGTCGCGCACGCCTTCGCGGCGCTGCCGCAGGACGAGCGGCTGCGCATCGTGGCCAGGCGTGCGCCGAACCTGGCCGTGGTCACGGCCTACAACGACATGCTGTCGGCCCATCAGCCCTATGCCGGCTATCCCGAGCTGCTGCGCGCCGAGGCGCTGCGCCAGGGCGCGACGCTGCAGGTCGCCGGTGGCGTGCCGGCGATGTGCGACGGCGTGACCCAGGGCCTGCCCGGCATGGAGCTCAGCCTGTTCTCGCGCGACGTGATCGCCCAGGCCACTGCCGTGGCGCTGACCCACGACGTGTTCGACGGCGCCCTGTTGCTGGGCGTGTGCGACAAGATCGTGCCCGGGCTGCTGATCGGCGCGCTCCATTTCGGGCATCTGCCCTGCGTCTTCGTGCCGGCCGGCCCGATGGCCTCGGGCCTGAGCAACAACGAGAAGTCCAAGGTGCGCGAGCAGGCCGCCCAGGGCCTGGTCGGCCGCGACGAGCTGCTGGCGGCCGAGCAGGCGGCCTACCACGGGGCCGGCACCTGCACCTTCTACGGCACGGCCAACTCCAACCAGATGCTGCTGGAGGCGATGGGCCTGCACGTGCCCGGCGCCGCCTTCGTCCACCCGCACGATCCGCTGCGCGAGGCGCTGACGCGCGAGAGCGTGGCTACGGTGCTGGGCCTGACGCGCGAGGGCGGTGATTTCCGCCCGATCGGCCGGCTGGTCGACGAGCGCACCATCGTCAACGCGATGGTCGCGCTGCTGGCCACCGGCGGCTCGACCAACCACCTGATCCACTGGGTGGCGGTGGCGCGTGCGGCCGGCATCCTGATCGACTGGACCGACTTCTCCGAGCTGTCCTCGGTGGTGCCGCTGCTGGCCCGCGTCTATCCGAACGGCAGCGCCGACGTCAACCAGTTCCAGGCCGCCGGTGGCCCGGGCTTCGTGCTGCGCGAGCTGGTCGACGCGGGTCTGGCCCACGGCGAGGTGATGACGGTCGCGCAGAACGCGCGCTGCGGCCGGGACGGCCTGTCGGCCTACGGCCTGGTGCCGCGGCTGGCGGCGGCCGGCGATGCGCGCGGCGGCGTGCGCTTCGAGCCGCTGCCCGTGGCCAGCGGTGACGAGGCCGTGCTGCGGCCGGCCGCGCAGCCGTTCTCGACCACCGGGGGCCTGAAGCTGCTGCAAGGCAATCTGGGCCGCGCGGTGATCAAGGCCTCGGCCGTGCCCGAGGACCGCCACGTGATCGAGGCCCCGGCCCGCGTCTTCGACAGCCAGGAGGCGCTGCAGGTCGCGTTCAAGGCCGGCACGCTGACCGGTGACTTCATCGCCGTCGTGCGCTTCCAGGGCCCGCAGGCCGACGGCATGCCCGAGCTGCACAAGCTGACGCCGCCGCTGGCCGTGCTGCAGAACAAGGGCCAGCGCGTGGCGCTGGTCACCGACGGCCGCATGAGCGGCGCCTCCGGCAAGGTGCCGGCGGCCATCCACGTCAGCCCCGAGGCGCTGGCCGGCGGCCCGCTGGCCAAGGTGCGCGACGGCGATCTGATCCGCCTCGACGCGGTGGCCGGCACGCTGCAGGCGCTGGTCGATGCGGCCGACTGGGACGCCCGGGCGCTGGCCGTGATCGACCCGGCCGCGGCCGAGGAAAATGCCCACGGCCTGGGCCGCGAGCTGTTCGGCGGCATGCGCCGCACCGTGCGCAGCGCCGAGGAAGGTGCCGTCACCTGGATCTGACGGGGCGAACCGCCCGGAAGGCGCCGTGCGATGCGCCCCGGTCCTGCACGCGTCCCGTGTCATGGCGCCGTCTCCGCGGTCCTGCCGTCCGCGCGCGACATCCGTTTTGCCGGCCTGACGCCGGAGTCCCCGCACCGCGATCCGGATCCGTTTCCGGTCGCGGCCTGCCTACCCTGATCCCTGCAACCCCCGGATTCCGTCCATCATGAGCTCTGACCTGCTGGCCACCCTGCCGAGCCTCGGCCCCGTCATCCCCGTCATCGTCCTGCAGCGCGTCGAGGACGCCGTGCCCCTGGCCGAGGCCCTGCTGGCCGGTGGCGTCAAGGTGCTGGAGGTGACGCTGCGCACCCCGGCTGCGCTGGCCTGCATCGAGGCCATCGCCAAGGCGCTGCCCGAAGCCGTGGTCGGCGCCGGCACCATCCGCTCGGCCGCCGATGCCCAGGCCGCGCTGGACGCCGGCAGCCGCTTCGCTGTCAGCCCCGGCTACACCAGCGCCATCGGCGCCGAGTGCCGCCGCATCGGTCTGCCGCTGTTGCCGGGCGTGGCCACGGCCAGCGAGGTGATGGCCGCCAACGCCGACGGCCTGTCCTTCCTGAAGTTCTTCCCGGCCGTGCAGGCCGGCGGGCTGCCGATGCTCAAGGCGCTGGCCGGTCCGTTCCCGGACGTGGGTTTCTGCCCGACCGGTGGCATCTCGCTGGAATCGGCGCCGCAGTTCCTGGCCCAGCCCAACGTCAAGGTCGTCGGCGGCTCCTGGCTGACGCCGGCCGACGCGGTGGCCGCCGGCGACTGGGGGCGCATCACGGCGCTGGCCCGCGAGGCCTCGGCGCTGCGCGGCTGAGGCCCTGCGGCCCTGTCCGTGGCCGTGAGCCCCTGAGCCCTTGAAGCCCCTGCGGCTCTTCCGCGCCTGGTGCCTGTTGGGGGGCTCGTGTGACGCGGTGGGGCCGGCGTGCGGACGCCGGCCGCCGCAGGGTCACTGCATGGTCCCGTCCTGTATCAATTCAACCTTGTACCCGTCGGGATCCGTGATGAAGGCGATCACCGTCGTGCCGCCCTTGACCGGGCCCGGCTCGCGCGTGATCGCGCCGCCGAGCGCGGCCGCCTTCTCGCGCAGCGCCGCGCAGGTCGCCGCCACGTCGGGTACGCCGATGGCGATGTGGCCGTAGGCCGTACCCGGCTCGTAACGCTCGACGCCGTAGTTGTAGGTCAGCTCCAGCTCGGCCTGCTCCGGATTGCCGCCGGCATAGCCGAGGAAGGCGAGGTCGTACTGCTGCTCGGGGCGGCGCGTCGTGCGCAGCAGCGTCATGCCCAGCACCTGGGTGTAGAAGTCGATCGCGCGCTGCAGGTCGCCGACGCGCAGCATGGTGTGGAGGAATCGCATCGTGGGGGGTCGCCCGGTCGGGCGGAGCGGGTGGAAGAGGGTTCAGCGCGCGGCGCCGCGCTCGCGGTCCAGCCAGACGGCCAGGCCCTGGGCATTGAGCTCGATGTCGACCTTCAGCGCCCGCAGGCCCTGATCGAGATCGGGCAGGCCGTGGCGCTGCAGCTGCGCGCGGTAGAGCTCGGCCAGCGCCTGCTTGAGCGCGGCATGGCGCTCGGTGGCGGGCAGGGCGGCCAGCGGGCGCGCCAGCGCCACCATGGCGTCGATCTGCTCGTGCAGCAGGCCGGCCAGACGCGGCACGTCGCCGACGCGGCCGAAGTGGGTCAGGTACATCCAGCGCGGGGTGGTCTCCAGCAGGCGGTCGAGCGAGCGGTGCAGTGCATCGGGCTCGAACTGCACCGGGCTGGAGGTCGGCAGGATCCAGGGCCCGGCGGCCGTGTCGTGGCAGCGGTAGCTCAGGCCGAAGGTGTCGCCGGTGAACCAGCCACCGCTGGCCGCGTCCCACACGCACAGGTGGTGGCGCGCATGGCCGGGGGTGTCGAGCAGACGCAGCGGCCGGCCGGCCAGCGGCAGGGTCTCGTCGGCGCCGGCCTCGCGCACGCGGTGGGCGGCCACCGGCAGCAGCACGCCGTAGTCGCGCGCCATCGCGGTCGCGCCGTAGACGGCGAGCGCGCCCTGGAACAGCGCCGTCGGATCGATCAGGTGCCGCGCGCCGCGCGGATGCACCACCAGCGTGGCGGCCGGCAGCGCCCGCATCAGCAGGCCGACGCCGCCGGCATGGTCGAGGTGGACGTGGGTCGGGATCACCCAGTCGACCGCCTCGGCGGCCAGACCGAGCGCGTCGAGCGCGGCCAGCAGGCGCGGCACGCCGTGGTTGGTGCCGGTGTCGACGAAGGCCGCGCGGCCCTGCTCGACGATCAGGTAGGCGGCGTCGAAATGGTCACCGTGGAAGAAGGTGTCGATCTGGAAGACACCGTCGGACAGCGGGACGAGCCAGTCGGGCAGGTTCATGACGGCGGGCCGTGGCGGCAGCGGGTGGCGTGGCCCGCAGTCTAGCCGGCAGGCGGCGGCCGCGCCGCCGTGCGGCGGGCGGCGTGGCTGCCCGCGCCGTGGGCACGGCCGCAGCGCATGCCGCCGTCGCTCACATGAACTGCTCGTTGCCGACCAGGCCGATCTTCTTCGCGCCCAGGCGCTGGGCGCTGGCCATGATCATGGCCACCACCTTGTAGGGCACGGCGCGGTCCGGGCGCAGGTGCAGCTCGGGCTGCTCGGCCAGGGCCGCGACCTGGCCCAGCCGGGCTTCGAGCGCCGCGCGGTCGGCCAGCGCCTCACCGTTCCAGTGGATCGTGCCGCCGGCATCGACGTGGATGCGCACGATCTCCGGCGGCTTGGGCTGGGTCGTGTTCTGGCCCACCGGCATGTTCATCTTGACCGCGTGGGTCTGGACCGGGATGGTGATGATCAGCATGATGATCAGCACCAGCATCACGTCGATCAGCGGCGTGGTGTTGATCTCCATCATCACGCCGTCGTCGTCGTTCTGTCCCACTTGCATCGCCATGTTCAGGCTCCTCGGATGTGGCGTTGGGGACGCTCAGTTGTTGGCCGGAGGTTCGGTGATGAAGCCGACCTTGGCGATGCCCGCGCGCTGGCAGGCCACCACCACGCGGCCCACGCCTTCGTAGGCGGCGGCCTCGTCGCCACGGATGTGGACCTCGGGCTGCGGCACCTTGACGCTCTCCTTCTTCAGCTCGGCCAGCAGCGTGGCGGCGTCGGGGATGCGGCGGGTGTTCCAGTAGATGTCGCCGTTGCGGGCGACGGCCAGCAGGATGTTCTCCGGCTTGGTCTGCGTCGCCTCGTTGCGTTCCTTCGGCAGCTTGAGCTCGATGCTCTGCGTGACCACCGGAATCGTGATCAGGAAGATGATCAGCAGCACCAGCATCACGTCGACCAGCGGCGTGGTGTTGATGGCGGAGTTCATCTCGTCGTCGTCGCCGTCGGGCGACCCCAGGGACATGGCCATGGCGCTCTCCTGTGCGGTCTGGGCCGACCGGCCGTCGGACCGGCCGCCCGCGTGGGCGATCCGGTGCGGCCGCTGCGGCCCCGGTGACGATCAGGCGCGCGGGCCGGCCAGCAGCACGTTGTGCACGTCGGCACTGAAGGCGCGCACGCGCTCCATCACCTGCTTGTTGCGGCGGATCAGCCAGTTGTAGCCCATCACCGCCGGCACGGCCACGGCCAGGCCGAAGGCGGTCATGATCAGCGCCTCGCCCACCGGGCCGGCGACCTTGTCGATCGAGGCCTGGCCGGCGATGCCGATGGCCGTCAGCGCGTGGTAGATGCCCCAGACGGTGCCGAACAGGCCGATGAACGGCGCGGTCGAGCCGACGGTGGCCAGGAAGGCCAGACCGTCCTGCAGGCGCGACTGCACGGTGCCGACGGCGCGCTCGACGCTCATCGTGATCCAGGTGTGGCGGTCGATGGCCTCGACCAGCGTGCCCTCGTGGTGGTCGACGGCCTTGACGCCGGTCTCGGCGATGTAGCGGAAGGCGCTGGTCGACTCCAGCGTGGCGGCGGCGGCGCGCACGTTGCCGGCCTTCCAGAAGTTGTCGCCGATGGCCGCGGCGCTCCTGAACAGCTTCTGCTGCTCGATCAGCTTGGTGATGATGATGTACCAGCTGCCCATCGACATGATGATCATGATGATCAGCGTGCCGCGGGCGACGAAGTCACCCTGCTTCCACAGCGCTTCCAGGCCGTAGGGGTTGTCGATCTTGGCGGGTGCGGCTTCGGGGGCGGAGGCCATGGCGGCCTCGACCGCAGGGGCGGCGCTGGTGGCGCTGGCGGCCGTCATGGCCGGCTCGGAGGCCTGGGCGGTGGCGGCCGTCGGCCACAGCAGGGCGCCGGAGGCCAGGGCGGTGCCCAGGCTCAGCAGCAGCGGGGCGGCCCAGCGGCGCAGGCGTGCGGTGACGGTGCGGGTCGGGGTCGAGAGGGGCATGGTCACTCCAGGAACGATCGGTACGGTACGGACGAGGTCTCGGACCCGCACGCGCGCACCGCCACGCCGGTGGCGTGGGGGGTGCAGGATCGCGGCGGGACGGGGCACGAGCGGCGGCGGAGTGCCCGCGGGAACGCGTGCAGCGGCAGGCGCTGCGCGGTCGTCGCTGGACACGGGCGATGGCTGGTCCAGCGGCCGCGGTACGGCCCCGGCCGGATGCCAGGGGCCGCACGCGGCGGGTGCGGAGATCACTCGTCGAGTCTCCACGCCACTTCGACGTCGGTGCTGGAGCTTACCGCATGACCGCTGTCGTCGCGCGCGGCGGTCGCGCCGCATCCGGCTGCACTCAGCTTCTCGGCCGCGGTGCGGTCGAGCAGGCGATGTTCGCGGGACGGGCCCGAGCTGCCGATGACCTCGGCCTTGACGATGCGTCCGCTGGCGTCGATCGTCAGGCGCAGGCGGGTCACGCCGCTGACCTCCGCGCGGGCGGCGGCCGGCGGGTAGTCGTCCCGCGAGACGCACTGCGAGAGGTTGTTGACCCGGGCGCCGACCGGCCGCTGCTTCGGCGGGGCGGGGGGCGCCGCCGGGGCCGGTGCCGGCGCGGGTGGTGCGGCCGCCGCCGGGGGCGGCTCGGTCCGTGCGGGCGGTGGCGCCTCGCGGCTGACCGTCAGCGGCGGGGCCGGTGGCGCCGCGGCAGGCCGCACCTCGGCCGGTGGCACGAAGGTGGGCGGTGGCGGCGGTGCCACGGGCGGAACGGGCGCGGGCGGCGGCCGGGCGGCCGCAGGAGCGGGAGCGGGAGCGGCCGGCGGGGGCACCGGGGCGGGCGGTGGCGGAGGGGGAGGCGGCGGTGGCGGGGGAGGCAGTTCCTGGATCAGCACCGCCTCGACGGGCGTCCAGACCTGCTGGGCGATCTTGCGGTGCAGGCCGTTGACCAGGGCCCAGCCGATCAGGGCATGCAGGGCGAGCACGGCACCGATGCCGACGGCCTGGCGGCCTGCTGGACGGCGCTGCTGGCTGAGGTAATCCAAGGACGGAACTCCACGACGACGACGGAGGCGGCATCGGGCGGCCGCGGGTCACCGCCCGGGCCGTGGGCCGGCGGTGGCCGCGCGCACTATAGCGGGCGGCGGGACGGCCTGCGGGCGGGCGCGGCGTGAGGCCCGCGCGCGCGGCGTCCGCCGGATCTCTGGTCGGGATGCCATGGCCCGAGGCGCGGCCCTGCACGCTGCCGCGCCACGGCAAGGTCTTGTGCGGGCTGGCAACATCGCCGGCGCTGCGGCGCCTCTCCGCGCGCCGCGCGCTCCGCCTTCCCTGGACCCTGACCTTGCCCCCCCCATGAGCACTGCCCGTACCGCCGAACACCCCGTCGATCCCCAGTTCACCGAGCGCTGGTCGCCGCGCGGCTACACCGGCGAGGCCCTGCCGCGCGAGCAGCTGATGAGCCTGCTGGAAGCCGCGCGCTGGGCGCCCTCGGCCTCCAACCAGCAGCCCTGGCGCTTCGTCTGGGCGCTGGCCGGCACGCCGGCCTTCGACGCCATCCACGCCGGCCTGATGGCGGGCAACCAGGGCTGGGCGGCCCAGGCCTCGGCGCTGGTCGTCGTGCTGTCGGTGCGCAGCCAGGTGCCGGCCGGCCAGACCGAGCCCAAGGCCAATCCCTGGGCCAGCTTCGATGCCGGTGCGGCCTGGATGAGCCTGGCGCTGCAGGCCCGCGCCAGCGGCTGGGACACGCACGCGATGGGCGGCTTCGAGCGCACGGTGCTCGATGCCGCACTGCAGGTGCCGGCGCACATGGCCATCGAGGCCGTGGTGGCGATCGGCCGCCGTGGTGATCCGGCCGTGCTGCCGGAGGCGCTGCGGGCGCGCGAACAGCCCAATGCCCGTCTGCCGCTCGCCGCGCTGGCCGCCGAGGGCCGCTGCGACTTCGGCGCCTGAGCGCGTCGCTCAGCGGGCCGGCTGGCCCAGCAGCGCGCACACCGCCTGCCACTGCGCGGGCGTCACCGGCGTGATCGACAGCCGGTTGCCGCGCTGCAGGATCTGCAGGCTGGCCAGCTCCGGCCGCTGACGCATCTCGGTCAGCGGCAGCAGGCGGGTGCGTGCGCGCAGGCGCACGTCGACCAGCATCCAGCGCGGTGCCGCGGGCGTGGCCTTGGGGTCGTGCCAGCGGCTGGCCGGATCGAACTGCGTCGGATCCGGATGGGGCGCGCTGGCCACCTCGGCCAGACCGGCGATGCCGGGCTGCGCGCAGGACGAGTGGTAGAACAGCACGCCATCGCCGATGCGCATCGCGTCGCGCATGAAGTTGCGGGCCTGGTAGTTGCGCACGCCGACCCAGGGCACGCACTGGCCGGGGGCGGCCGCCAGGTCATCGATCGAGCAGTCGTCGGGCTCGCTCTTCATCAGCCACAGACCGTGGCCATGGGCCTCGACCCGAGGGGCCGGGTGGGCGGTGGAAGTGACGTCGGACATGAGGGGTGGCCGACGCGCACCGTGGGCGTCAGGCCGGAGCCGCGACGGCGGGCGCCGCGGCAGGAGGAAGGGGGGTGTCCGTCACGGCCCCGGAGGCCGCATCCTGAACCCTAGTTGGTCGGATTCAGGTGGGCGAGGTCAGCGGTGCTTCGGGTTCATCTGACGCGAGACGATCACACCAGCTCCGCAATGTTCCAAGCCCTGGCTCAATGAGCATCGGTTCAAGGAATCAAGCCCACAGGACCGCGACGGACGAATCCAGTATAGCCACGCGCAGCGGCTCTGTGGAGCGACCGCACGTGTGCGGGGGGCTTGATCGGGACGGCGGTGGAGCCGGCCCCCCGCGGCGGGCTCAGATCGCGGCGAGCGCGGCGTCCAGCCGGTCGATCAGCGCGCCGATGCGGCGTTCGGTGGCGGCATCGATGGCGCTGCGGCCGGCATCGGCATCGGTGTCGGTCGCGGGCTGTGCGGCCGGCGCCGCGACGGCCACCGGTGCGGCGACCGGACGGGCGGCCACGTTCAGCCGGGCCTGCAGTTCGATCTGCTGCCAGGCCAGGTTCAGGGCCGTCAGCACGGCGATGCGCTCGCGGGCCTTGACGCGGCCGGCGTCGCGGATCGCGCACATCTCGCGGTCGACCAGACCGGCGGCGTCGCGCAGCTGGGCTTCCTGGCCGGGGGGGCAGGCCAGTGCGTAGCTCTGGCCGAGGATGGTCGCTTCGAGCGAGGTCGGGGCGGGCGCGCTGCTCATCGGGGCTCCGGGCGGTCGGCGGGCGACAGGATGGCCGGGCTGACGACCGGGCGTGTGCTGCCGTCGCCCGGCGCGGCCAGCAGCTGCACCAGCATGTCGATGCGCGCGCGGGCGGCGGCCAGGCGCGACTGCAGGCTGTCGCGGTCGCGCTGGAGGTGGTCGAGCTGCTGCTGCAGCGCGTCGCGCTGCTGCACCAGGCTGTCGCGCTCGGCGCGCAGCAGGTCGTGGCGCTGCACGAGACGCTCGATGCGCTCGGCCAGTTCGTCGAGTCGGTTCATGGGGGAGGAGTCTGGGGGGCCGGGCGGTCGGCGACCCGGCACGGCGGTCGCCCGGGAGGCCTGGGGGCCGGGCCCGGCCGCCCTGGGGCTGAGCGGATGCCCGCGATTGTAGGCGCCCGGGTGTCAGATTGGCGTCGGGGCGGGGCTGTTAGGATGACGGCTTCTGCTGGTGCTCCGGTGCGTGTTCCGCGCGCCGGGTTAAACGGGAAGCAGGAAGGTCAGGCCCCACGGGCCACGGCCCAACCTGCGCTGCCCCCGCAACGGTAAGCGGACGGTGCAGGCTCCATCCGGAGCCCGCGCCCGCTCTCGTGTTCCATGCCACTGGTGGCCGCCTTCTGGGGCGGCGACCGGGAAGGCCGCGAGGGTCGTCTCCGCCAGCCCGGATACCGGCCAGCAAGGTCAGATCGGTCCGGTTCCGGCAGTGCGTCGGGGCGGGTTCCGGCTGCGTCGCAGGTGCCCGCGGGGAAGCGGTCGGCCTGTCCAGATCTTCCGTGTCGTTCCCATGATTCCTGACTTCCATGCCGTTGGCGTGCGGCTCCGCCTTGCCGATCGCACCGTGCTGGCCCTGAGCGTCGCGCTGGCCTTCGCCGCGATGCCGGCCCGCGCCCAGGCCCCCGCCGAGCGGGTCGTCGTGACGGCCACCCGTTCGGCCGAGGAGCTCTCCAGCCTGCCTTTCGGGGTCAGCGTGATCACGGCGGGCGAGCTGGCGCGTTCGGGCGCGACCACGGTCAATGAGGCGCTGATGCGCCTGCTGGGCATCACCGGGCGGATGGATCTGGCCGGCGGCGGGGAATACCAGCTCGATCTGCGCGGCTACGGGGTCACCGCGGGCCAGAACCAGGTCGTCATGATCGACGGCATGCGGGTCAACGAGGCGGATCTGGGCACGACCCGTCTGGCCGGTGTCGCGATCGATGCGATCGAGCGCATCGAGGTGCTGCGCGGCAGCGGTGCGGTGCTCTATGGCGAGGGCGCGACGGGCGGTGTGATCCACATCGTCACCCGTGCGGGCCGCGGTCACCGTCAGGCCGACGGGGGCGAGGTGCTGGTCGGCTTCGGCTCGGATCACCTGCGACAGCTGCGCGGCAACGTGCACGCGAATCTGGGCGAGCTCACGCTGGAGGCGTCCGGCAGCCGCAAGCTCAGCGACGGCCACCGCGACAACTTCGCCTCCGGTGTCAGCACCGGTGCCGTGGCCGCGCAATGGCAGCGTGGTGCGCATCGGGTGGCGCTGCGCCACGCGCAGGACGAGGTGCGCTCGGGCTGGCCGGGCGCCTTGACGGCCGACCAGTACGCGGCCGATCCGGCCCAGGCGTCGTCGCCGTCCGACTGGGGTCGCAGCCTGGGGCGGCGCACGACCCTGCAGGCCCAGACCCGCGTCGCGGGCTGGACCCTGTCCGCGGACGGGGGCCTGCGGGCGGCCGAGCAACGCAGTGCGAGCCATGGCTATGACCACGATGTCGATGCCCGTGAGGTCGGCCTGCGCGCGCAGCACGAGTCCGTGATCGCGCCCGGCCTGCGCCATGCCGTCACCTTCGGCAACGAACACCAGTGGTGGAAGCGCGACATCCGGTCCTACCCCGGCATCGCACGCCAGAGCAGCCATGCCTGGTTCCTGCGCGATGTGCTGAAGCTGCCGCAGGGCACCGAGTTCAGCGCCGGCGCGCGCTGGAACCGCAGTGTGAAGTCCCTGGTGGACGACTACAGCAGCCTGCGCCAGGACGACCGCAGCGATGTCTGGGAGCTGGGCGTCATGCATCCGCTGGGTGCGAACCTGCGCGCCTTCGGTCGCATGGGCACCAGCTGGCGGCTGGCCAATGCGGACGAGTTCAGCTTCACCCAGCCCGGCGTGCTGTTGCGGCCCCAGCGCTCGCGCGACGTCGAGCTCGGCCTGCGCTGGGCGCAGGGGGGCGATCGTGCGGAAGTGCGGGTCTTCCGCAGCCGGCTGCGCGACGAGATCGGCTACGACCCGACGGTGGCCAACAGCAATGCCTGGAACGGCTCCGGTGCCAACGTGAACTTCGACCCGACGCGTCGCCGCGGCGTGGAGTTCGAGGGCACCCGCGCGGTCTCCCGTACGCTGGATCTGCGGGCCACGCTGGCCTGGCGCGAGGCGACCTTCACCCGCGGCGCGCACGCGGGCAAGGACGTGCCGCTGGTGCCGAGCCGCTCGGCCTCCGTCGGGACGTTCTGGAAGCTCGGCCCCCTGGGTGTGCCGGGCGGACAGCAGACGCTGGGTGCGTCGGTGCGGCATCAAGGCGGCACGACGCATCCGGACATCGCCAATGCCTGCCGGGTGCCGGGCCACACGGTGCTCGATGCCCGCTGGGCCTGGGCCGTGTCGAACGTGGAGTGGGCCGTCGACGTGAGCAACCTCACCGACCGCAGGTACTACACCCAGGCCTACGGCTGCGAGGTGTCCACCGGTCGCACGACGTCGATCTATCCGGAGTCGGGCCGTGCGGTCGGCGGCTCTGCCCGCATCGCCTTCTGACCATGAGCGCGGGCGCCGCCGTCGTCCTCGTCGCCGCCCCGGCCTCCGGCCAGGGCAAGACCAGCGTGGCCTGCGCGCTGGCGCGGCTGCATGCGCGTGCCGGGGCGCGGGTGCGGGCCTTCAAGTGCGGGCCTGATTTCCTCGATCCGGCCTGGCTGGCGCTGGCCAGCGGGGCGCCGGTCGATGCTCTGGACCTGTGGATCAACGGCGAGGCCGACTGCGCGCAGCGGCTGCGGGCGGCGGCCGAGACGGCCGATCTGGTGATCGTCGAGGGCGTGATGGGCCTGTACGACGGCCAGCCGAGCGCGGCCGATCTGGCCCGGCGTTTCGGCCTGCCGGTGCTGGCCGTCATCGATGCCGGGGCGATGGCCGGCACCTTCGGCGCGCTGGTGCACGGCCTGCGCCACTACCAGGCGGCCGAGCACGGGCCCTTGCCCTGGGCCGGTGCGCTGGCCAACCGGGTGGGCAGCGCGCGCCATGCGGCGATGCTGGCCGAGGCGCTGCGCGCCGACGATGGCTGGGCCGGCGCGTTGCCGCGGGTGGCCGCCGGCGCGCTGCCCGGCCGTCACCTCGGTCTGCTGTCCAGCGATGAGCTGCCCGACGCGCGGGTCCGCCTCGACGCGCTGGCCGATGCGCTGGCCGCCACGCCGCTGGGCGCGCGACCGCTGGCCGACTGGCCGCGCTGGCCGCTGCCGGTGGGGTCTCCGGCCCTGCTGCCGGCTGAGGCGTCGCCGGCCGTGGCGACGTCCGGTGCTGCGGGCGGCCCCTCGGCCGTGCCGGCGGTGCCGCGCCTGTTGGCCGGCCGCCGGGTGGCGGTCGCGCGTGACGCGGCCTTCGCCTTCATCTACGACGCCAATCTGCGCACGCTGCATGCGCTGGGGGCGCAGACGGTCTTCTTCTCGCCGCTGGCCGGTGATCCGCTGCCCGATTGCGACGCCGTGTGGCTGCCCGGCGGCTATCCCGAGCTGCATGCCGCCGCGCTGGCCGCCCGCCGCGATCTGGCGGCCCAGCTGGCCGCGCACCTGGCCGCCGGGCGTCCGCTGTGGGCCGAGTGCGGCGGCCTGATGGCGCTGGCCGACGAACTGGTCGACCTCGACGGAGGCGTCCACCGGCTCTGGGGCCTGCTGCCGGGGCGGGTGAGCATGGGCCGCCGGCTGGCCGCGCTCGGGCCGCAGGCGCTGGCACCGTGGCCGGCGACGGCGCAGCTGCAGGCGGGCGCGACCCGCCAGCCTGCTGATGCCCAGGCCGAGGCCCAGCCCGAGACCGAGACCGAGACCACGGACCCGACGCCCGGACTGAGGGGCCACACCTTCCACCATTCGACGCTGCAGACGCCGCTGGCACCGCGGGCGCGCACCCGGCCGGCGCGGGGCGGTGCGGTCGGTGCGGCGGCGGACGGCGAGGCCTTCTACGTCCACGGTGCGCTGCGCTGCAGCTACTTCCACCCGTGGTTCGCCTCGTCGCCGTCGCTGGCCGCGCGACTGTTCCTGCCGGACGGCGGTCCTGCGCCGGTGCCGGACCGGCCCTCAGGATCAGGAGCCGACCATGCATGAGCTGCTGCTCGGAGGCCAGCGCAGCGGCAAGTCGCGCCGGGCCGAGGACCGGGCCGCGCAGTGGCTGGCCGGCACGGCCGCCGACGGCGTGCCGCGCGAGGCCGTGCTGCTGGCCACCGCCCAGGCCGGCGATGCCGAGATGGCCGCGCGCATCGCGCGCCATCAGGCCGACCGCGCCGTCCGCGTGCCGGGCCTGGTGACCGTCGAGGAGCCGCGCGAGCTGGCCGCCGCACTGCGCCGGCTGGCCGATCCGCGGCGCCTGATCGTCGTCGACTGCCTGACGCTGTGGCTGACGAATTGGCTGATGCCCTTGCCGCCGCTGCAGCCCGATGCGCAGGCCTGGGCCCGGCAGCAGCAGGCGCTGCTGGAGGCGCTGGCCGCCGCCCCGGCGCCGGTGGTGCTGGTGTCCAACGAGATCGGCCTGGGCGTGATGCCGATGGGCGCCGAGACGCGGGCCTGGGTCGATGCGCTGGGCCGCCTGCACCAGCGCCTGGCGGCCGCCTGCGGCCGGGTCACGCTGATGGTCGCCGGCTGCCCGCTGGTGGTGAAGGCGCCGGCATGAGCGGCGGGCGGGCGGGTCGCCTGCGCGGTGCGCTGCAGGCCGGCGTCCTGGCCTGGGCCGCCGTGGTCGCCTTGGCCACCGTGGCCGGTGCCGCCCTGGCCGCACCGGAGGCTCCGCCTGTCGCGCCGGCCACCGCGCGGCAGGCGTCCGCCCCCGTCTGGCCACTGACGCTGCGCGACGACCGCGGCCACCGTCTGACGCTGCCGCGGGCGCCGCAGCGCATCGTCACGCTGCTGCCCTCGCTGACCGAGACGGTGTGCGTGCTCGAAGCCTGCGACCGGCTGGTCGGCACCGACCGCTATTCGAACTGGCCGGCCGCGATCGCCGCGCTGCCGCGGCTCGGCGGGCTCGACGATGCGCAGCTCGAACGCATCGTCGCGCTGAAGCCGGATCTGGTGCTGGCCTCGGGCTCGGCGCGGGCCGTCGAGCGGCTGGAGGCCCTCGGCGTGCCGGTGCTGGCGCTGGAGGCGCGCACCCTGGCCGATGCGCAGCGCGTGATGCGCGTGGTCGGCCGCGCGCTCGGCCGCGAGGCGGCGGCGCAGGCCCAGGTGCAGCGCATCCAGCAGCGGCTGCAGGCGCTGGCGGCCCGGGTGCCGGCCGGCTGGCGCGGCCGCAAGGCGTATTTCGAGGTCTCGTCCTCGCCGCACGCGGCCGGCACGGCCAGCTTCATCGGCGAGCTGCTGGCGGTTCTCGGCGTCGGCAACATCGTGCCGCCCGAGCTGGGGCCGTTCCCCCAGCTCAGCCCCGAGTACGTGGTGCGGGCGCGACCCGATCTGATGCTGGGCTCGCGCCGGGCGGTCGAGGCGATGGCCGGGCGTCCGGGCTGGGCTGCGCTGCCGGCCCTGCGCGACGGCCGGTTCTGCGGCTTCGACGAAGCGGCCTACGACACGCTGGTGCGCCCCGGTCCGCGGCTGGCTGAAGCCGCCGGCCATCTGCAGCAGTGCCTGCAGCGGCTGGCGCCGCCGGCCGGGGGGCGCTGATGGCCTGGACGGCCCGCCTGACCGGCACCTCGACGCGCCTGGGCGCCCTGCTGGCGGCCTTGCTGCTGGCCGGTCTGGCGCTGGGGCTGGCGGTCGGTCCGCTGGGGCTGGAGCCGCCGTGGGCGCTGGATGCCGAGGCGCGCCGGCTGTTGCTGGGCGAGATCCGCGCGCCGCGCGGTCTGGGCTCGGCGCTGGCCGGTGCGCTGCTGGGGCTGGCCGGGGCGCTGGCCCAGGGCCTGTTCCGCAACCCGCTGGCCGATCCCTATCTGCTGGGCAGCGCGTCCGGTGCCGGGCTGGGGGTGGTGGCGGTGCTGGCGGCCGCGCCGCTGACCGCCGGTGCGGCCGCGGCCTGGCTGCCGGCCGGCCTGGCCGCCGGCCTGGGCCCGCTGCTGGCCGGCACCGGTCTGGTGGTCGCGGCCTTCGTCGGTGCGCTGGGCGGCGTGGCCTTGACGCTGGCGCTGGCCGGGGGCGCCGCGCGGCCGCTGAAACTGCTGCTGTGCGGTGTGGTGGTGGGCGTGCTGCTGGGCGCGCTGTCCGATCTGCTGATGCTGGTCTCGCCCGAGGCCCTGCGCGGCAAGCAGGCCTTTCTGCTCGGTTCGACCGGGCTGCTCGGCTGGGAGGCGGTGCGGCTGCTGGGCGGGGTCCTGCTGCTGTCGCTGCCGCTGGCCCTGCGCGGCGCGCGCGTGCTCGATGCGCTGGTGCTGGGTCCGCAGACGGCGGCCAGCCTGGGCCTGGCGCTGCCGCGGCTGCGCATGGCGCTGGTCGTGGTGCTGGCGCTGTGCACCGGGTGCGCGGTGTCGCAGGCCGGGCTGGTGGCCTTCGTCGGCCTGGTCGCGCCCCACATCGTGCGGCGGCTGGTGGTCGTCACCCACGGGCCGCTGCTGGCGCTGTCGGCGGCCGCCGGCGCGGCCCTGCTGCTGTGGGCCGATCTGGCCGCGCGCTGGCTGGTCGCGCCGCAGGAGCTGCCGGTGGGCGTGCTGACGGCCGTCCTCGGCGGCCTGTACCTGCTGGTGCTGCTGCGGCGGCAGGAGGTGGCCGGATGAGGGCCGGGCACGCACGTGGCGGGTCGCCGGCCCGGCCGGCCCCGGCATCTGCCGAGGCCGCCGCCGACCGGTATCCGGACGCCGCGACCGGCACCACCGCCACCGCCGTGCGGCTGCAGGCCCGCGGCCTGACACTGGATCTGGGCGGACGGCGGGTCGTCGACGACGTCTCGCTGACGCTGTGCGGCGGCGAGTCGGTGGCCATCGTCGGGCCCAACGGGGCCGGCAAGTCCACGCTGCTCGGCCTGCTGGCCGGGCTGCAGCGGCCGGGCGCCGGCACGGTCGCGCTCGACGGCCGGCCGCTGCCGGACTGGCCCGCCCGCGAGCGGGCCGTCCGCCTGGCCTGGCTGGCCCAGCAGGGCGAGGCCAGCGGCGAGCTGGCCGCGCGCGACGTGGTGATGCTGGGCCGACTGCCGCGGCTGGGCCTGCTCGGCAGCCCGGGGCCGGCGGACGACGCGGTGGTCGCTGCCGCGATGGCGGAGACCGAGTGCACGGCGCTCGCGCAGCGCCGGCTCAGCGCCTTGTCCGGTGGCGAGCGCCAGCGCGTGCTGCTGGCGCGGCTGCTGGCGGTGCAGGCGCCGCTGCTGCTGCTCGACGAGCCGACCACCCATCTCGACCCGCCGCACCAGCTGGCCCTGATGCGCAGCCTGCTGGGCCGCGCGCGCGCCGGCGCGGCCGTGGCCGCCGTGCTGCACGACCTGACGCTGGCGCTGATGTGCGACCGCCTGCTGGTGCTGGAGGCCGGCCGCCTGGTGGCCGACGGTGCGCCTGCCGATCCGGCCGTGCAGGCGCGCCTGGTGAGCGTCTTCCGCCATGCCTTCGCCATCGTGCCCAACCCGCAGAGCGAGGTGGCCGGCGCGTCCTTCGCGGCCACCACGTCCGCCGCCGCGGGCTCCGTGACCACCCCCGCACCGACCCCCGCGCCCACCCCCGCGACGACAGCCTGCCGCTGGCTGGTCGTGCCGCAGCTCGCGTGGGGCGTGCCGCCCTCGCCGTGGCCACCATCCTCGCCATGCGTGCCCGCCGACGGTCCGCCGATGCGGCCACCATCCGCCGGCTGATGCCGGTCTTGCCGCGGTCTCTGACGTCCATCCTCATGCCCCTGCCCACCGGCCCCGTGCCGCCGTCCTCCAGACCCTGAGGACGGGCGTCATGCCGGTGGCCCGAACCCTCCGCTGCCGAGCGCCACACCATGCAGATCGAAACGCCTCCCACCGAACGCAGCTCCCCCAAGCCCGATGGCGAGCGCCGCGGCCTGGTGCTGGTGCACACCGGCGACGGCAAGGGCAAGAGCACGGCCGCCTTCGGCCTGGCCCTGCGGGCCCATGGCCGCGGCAAGCCGGTGCACATCTACCAGTTCATGAAGGTGCCGAGCGCGCGCTTCGGTGAGCACCGCGTGTTCGCCCAGCTCGGCCTGCCGATCGAGGGCCTGGGCGACGGCTTCAGCTGGAAGAGCCGCGATCTCGACCACAGCGCGCAGCTGGCGCGCGAGGGCTGGGCCCGCGCCGCGGCACGGATCAGCGCCGGCGAGCACTTCCTGGTCGTGCTCGACGAGATCATGTATCCGCTGCGCTACGGCTGGATCCCGCTGGACGAGGTGCTGCGCACGCTGCGCGAGCGGCCGTCCCATGTCCACGTGGTGCTGACCGGCCGCCAGGCGCCGCAGGAGCTGCGTGAGCTGGCCGACACCGTGACCGAGATGCGCGCCGAGAAGCACCATTTCCAGGCCGGCGTGCCGGCCCAGCGCGGCATCGAGGATTGAGGCGCCGTTGCTGCCCATGAGCCTGGATGTCGTCGCTCCGCCCGTGGCCGTGGTCGCCCTGGCCGCACCGGCTGCGCTGCTGCTGGCGCTGGCGGTCGATCGCCGCTGGGGCGAGCCGCCGCTGGCGCTGCATCCGGTGGTGGCGATGGGGCGCTGGCTGGGCTGGGCCGGTCGGCCCTGGCCCGGCCGGGCGCCGGCCCTGGCCTTCACCGGCGGCCTGCTGGCCTGGTGGGCGGGCGCGCTGATGGTGCTGGCCGTGGCGCTGGCCGCGCAGATCGGCATCTGGGCGCTGTGGGCCGGGCCCTGGCCGGCGGTGCTGCTGGGCGTGCTGCTGCAGGGCCTGCTGCTCAAGCCGCTGCTGGCCTGGCGCATGTTGCACGACGAGGTCGCGGCCGTGGAGGCCGCGCTGGCCGAGGGGCTGGACGCCGGCCGCGCCCGCGTGGCCCGCTTGTGCAGCCGCGACACCGCCGCGCTCGATGCGGTGCAGGTGCGCGAGACCGCGATCGAGACCCTGGCCGAGAACCTCAACGACTCGGTGCTGGCCCCGCTGGCCTGGGCCGCGCTGGCCGGCCTGCCCGGCGCCGCGCTCTACCGCTACGCGAACACCGCCGACGCGATGTGGGGCTACCGCGGCCGCTGGGAATGGGCCGGCAAGTGGGCCGCCCGCAGCGACGACGTGGCCAGTGCGCCGACCGCGCGCCTGGCCGGCTGGGCGCTGCGCACGGCGGGGCTGGGTCCGGCGTCGGCACCGGCACCAGCATCGGCATCGGCATCGGCATCGGCCGGCGGTGCGGGCGAGGAGGTCGCTGCGGCTGCGGATCCTGCGTCCACCCCGCCACAGGTGACGGGCGCGGGCCGGCCGGTCAGCGCCGCCGCGCTGCGCGCCGAGGCCCGCCGCACGCCGTCGCCCAACGGCGGCTGGCCGATGGGGGCGATGGCGCTGGTGCTCGGCGTGCGCCTGGGCAAGCCCGGTGTCTACGTGCTGAACGCCGCCGGCCGCGCCGCCGCGCCGGGCGACATCGGTCGCGCGCTGCAGCTGGCCCGGCGGGCGCTGCGGCGCAGCCTGGTGCCGCTGCTGGGCCTGGCGCTGCTGGCCGGCGGCCTGTGGGCCGGCGTGCCGGGAACCGCGCTGTCGGCGGCGTGGCGGCTGGCCGCGTCCGGAGTGTCGTCATGGATCGCCTGATCGATCGGCCGTGCGGCCCCGGCCGGCCGCGGGGCAGGCGCGGCGACATCGCCGGCGCCCACCGGTCGGACCGCCCGGGCCGGGCCGATGGTGGCGTGGGCGCCGACGTCGCGGCTGGCGCTGGCGGGGCCGATCGTCCTGCGCGCGCTGATCGGCCCGCTGTGTCCCGTGCGCCCGACGCCGGCGAGCTGCGGGACGCGTGCGACGTGCACGTCGTGCAGGGCGGGCCTGACGTGTCCGCTGCATCTGACGCGCCTGACGCGCTCGACGTGCCTGACCTGTCTGACGCACCTGAAACCCCGGACCCGGCCGCCCGCGCGCCACAGGCCCTGCGCTGGCGCCTGCCCGAGCGCTGCGCGCCGCTGCTGCATGGCGGCGCGCATGCGCTGCCGCACGATTTCTCGACCAACACCCATCCTGCGGGGCCTCTGCCCGCGGTCGCCCGGGCGGTGCGCGCGGCCGCGCGCCACCGCTATCCGCCGGCCGACGACCCTGCGCTGCGGCAGGCGATCGGCCGTTTGCACGCGGTCGACGAGGCCCGCGTGCTGCTGTTGCCCAGCGCCTCGGCCGGCCTGCACCTGCTGGCGCGGGCGGCGGCCGACTGGGCCGGCCTCGGCGAGGCGGTCTGGCCGACGCCCGGCTATGGCGAGTACGCCGCGGCCTGCGCCGCGGCCGGCCTGCGGCGGGTCGAGGCATGGGGCGCGGCGGCGGGCGTCGCGGCCGCGGCGTTCCGCGCCGGCGGGCCCCACCCCGACCGCCTGCACCTGTGGGCCGAACCCTCCAGCCCCGACGGCCGCAGTGATGCGGCCGCGCTGCGGGCCGTGCTGGACGCGTCCGGGCACGATCTGGTGCTGCTGGATCTGGCCTATCAGCCGATGCGGCTGGACGGTGATCCGGCGGCCGAGGCGGCGATGGCCGCCGGCGCCTGGGCGCCCGCCGGCTGGCTGGCCCGCGGTCTGCCGCACGGCGCGGCCCGGGCCTGGCAACTGTGGTCGCCGAACAAGGCCTGCGGCCTGACCGGCGTGCGCGGTGCCTATGCGCTGGCGCCCGAGGGCGCGCAGGCGGTGGCTGCCGCGCTGCGGGCGGCCCAGCCGTCCTGGCCGCTGGGGGCCGATGGCCGCGCGATGCTGCAGGCCTGGGCCGCGCCCGCCACCCAGCAGGCGCTGGCCGCCAGCCTGGCCCGCGTGCGGCGCTGGCGGGCCGATCTGGCGCGTGTGCTGCAGCGGGCCGGCTGGTCGGTCGAGCCCGATGGCGTCAGCCCCTTCCTGGTCGCGCGCGCGCCGGTGGACCGGCCCTGGGATGCGGACCGTGCCCGCGCCGCCGGCGTCGCGCTGCGCGCCACCGACAGCCTGGGCCTGCCCGGCGCCTGGCGGCTGTGCGCCCGCCCGCCGCGGGCGCTGCGAGCGCTGGCGGCGCTGCTGGCGGACGGGCAGGGACAGGACGAGGCCGCCGTGGCACGACCCACCGCGGCGTCCGCCGCGCCTGCCACCCCGCTCACCATCCCCGCCGATCCGACCCCCCTGCCGCGGCCCCGTGCCGCCCCGCCACGATGACCCGATCCGCCAAGGCCGTGATGGTGCTGGGTTGCACCAGTGATGCCGGCAAGAGCTGGCTGGCCACCGCGCTGTGCCGCTGGTATGCGCGCCAGGGCCTGACCGTGCGCCCGTACAAGGCGCAGAACATGAGCAACCATGCCCGGGTCGTGCCGCTGCACGACGGCGCGCCGGGCGAGCTGGGCGAGATCGGCTCGGCCCAGTACTTCCAGGCCCTGGCCGCCGGCTGCGCGCCCGACGTGCGCATGAACCCCATCCTGCTCAAGCCCGAGGCCGACACGCGCAGCCAGGTGCTGGTGCGCGGCCGCGTCGATCCCGCGTTGACGACGCTGCCCTGGCGTGAGCGCAGCGCCCGCCTGTGGCCGCTGGCGCGTGCCGCGCTGCACGCGTTGCGCGACGAGGCCGAGCTGCTGGTGATCGAGGGCGCCGGCTCGCCGGCCGAGATCAACCTGGCCGCCAACGACTACGTCAACACCTTCACCGCGATCGAGGCGCAGGCCCGTTGCCTGCTGGTGGCCGACATCGACCGCGGCGGCGCCTTCGCCCACCTGCACGGCACGACCGCGCTGATGGACGCGCAGGTGCGCACGCAGCTGGCCGGTTATGTGCTGAACAAGTTCCGCGGTGACGCCCGCCTGCTGTCACCGGCGCCCGAGATGCTGGAGGCGGCCACCGGCGTGCCCACGCTGGCCGTGATCCCGATGCGCCGTGGCCACGGCCTGCCCGAGGAGGACGCCGTGCCGGCCGACGCCCGCGGCGCCCACGGCCTGCCCGCGCAGCGCCGGGTGGTGATCCTGGCCACGCCGCATGCCAGCAACCTCGACGAGTTCGAGCCGCTGGCGCGCTGCGGTCTGGCCCTGCGCTGGGTGCGCAGCACCGCCGATCTGCGCGAGGCGCTGGCCGACAGCCACTGGCTGGTGCTGCCCGGCAGCAAGCACACGCGGGCCGATCTGGCCTGGGTGCGCGCGCAGACCGGCATGGCCGAGGCGATCCGGGCCCACGTGGCTGCGCAGCGGCCGCTGCTGGCCGTCTGCGGCGCGCTGCAGTGGCTGGGCGCGGTGGTCGACGACCCGCAGGGCCTGGAGGGCGGGACGGCCGGGAGCGCCGCCGGCCTGGGCCTGCTGCCGCTGCACACCCGCTACGCGCCGCACAAGGGCCTGAGCCGTGCCGCGCACCGCCTGGGCCGGCTCGACGGGCCCTGGGCGCCGCTGTCGGACCTGGCCGTCGACGGCTACGAGATCCACCTCGGCCAGACCCGGCCGCTGGCCAGCGGCGATGAGCAGCCGGCCGAACCCCTGCGCCCGGCCTTCGCCGGCCGCGGCGATCTGGGCTGGCAGCAGGGCCCTGTGCTGGCCGTCTATCTGCACGGCCTGTTCGAGAACCCGGCCGTGCTGCAGGCGCTGTTCGGCCGTGCGGTGCCGCCGCTGGACCGGGTCTTCGACGACCTGGCCGATCTGCTCGATGCCAGCTTCCGCCCCGGTGCCCTGATGGGGCTGCTGCGCTGATGTCCTGACCGTGCGCGCCGCCGGTGCGTGCGGCCGCCCCCCGTTCCCTCTTCTTGCCCGTCCGGAGACCCTCGCCCATGACTTCCCCGCTGACCGAACTGCAGGCGCTCGACGACGCGGCGCTGGAGGCCCGTCTGGCCGCGCTGCTCGACCGCGTGCAGCCGCGCGCCGATGCGGCGCTGGCGCAGCGCCTGCAGCAGCGCCTGGACCGCCTGACCAAGCCCACCGGCGCGCTCGGCCGACTGGAGGCGCTGGCGCTGCAGATCGGCGTGCTGCAGGGCCGCACCCATCCGCGCATCGAGGATCCGCAGCTGATGGTCTTCGCCGCCGACCACGGCCTGGCGCGGCAGGGCGTGTCGGCCTATCCGCAGGAGGTCACCTGGCAGATGGTGGCCAACATGCTGGGCGGTGGCGCGGCCGTCAACGTGCTGGCGCGCCAGCACGCGCTGGCGCTGACGCTGGTCGACGCCGGGGTCGCGCACGACGTCGCCGCGCTGCCGGGCGCGGCGGTGCAGGGCGCGCCGCGTGGCGCGGGCCTGCCCGACGGCGTGGTCGACGCCAAGCTGGGCGCCGGCACCCAGGACGCCAGCGCGCAGGCCGCGATGACGCTGCGCCAGGCCCGGCTGGGCCTGCTCACCGGCGCGGCCCTGCTGCAGGCGCGGCCGGGCCAGGCGCTGGTGCTCGGCGAGATGGGCATCGGCAACACGGCCAGCGCCGCGCTGCTGCTGCACCGCCTGGCCGGCGTGCCGCTGGAGACGGCCACCGGCCGTGGCACCGGCCTGGACGACGCCGGTCTGGCCCACAAGCGCGCGGTGCTGCAGCGCTGCGCCGACCGCGCCCCCGACGCGCAGGACCCGCTGACCGTGCTGGCCGAGTTCGGTGGTTTCGAGATCGCGATGATGGCCGGCGCCGCGCTGCAGGCTGCGGCCGAGCGCCGCGTGCTGCTGGTCGACGGCTTCATCGTCAGCGCGGCCGTGTTGCTGGCCTGGCGCCTGGCACCGGCGGTGCGCGAGGCCTGCGTGTTCGCCCACCTCGGCGCCGAGCAGGGCCATGCGGCGCTGCTGCAGGTGCTCGGCGCGCAGCCGCTGCTGCAGGGCCTGGGCCTGCGCCTGGGCGAGGGCTCGGGCGCGGCGCTGGCCTGGCCGCTGCTGGAATCGTCGCTGCGTCTGCTCGACCAGATGGCCAGCTTCGAGTCCGCCCAGGTCAGCGACCGCGCATGAGCGGCCGCCGCCCGCCGCCGACGCCATTGACGCCACCGCCGCCACCGCCGCCACCGCCGCCACCGCCGCCACCGCCGCCACCGCCGCCGCCGCCGCCGCCGCCGCCGCCGCCGCCGCCGCCGCCGCCCGCCCACCGCGGGCCCTGGGCCGCGCTGCGGCACGAGCTGCGGCTGGCCGGTGTCGCACTGCAGTTCCTGACCCGGGTGCCGGTGCGCTTCGCCCACTTCGAGCCGCAGTGGCTGCAGGACTGCGCGCGGCATTTCCCGCTGATCGGCGCGGGCATCGGCGCGGTGTCGGCCCTGGTGCTGCTGGCGGCGGCCGCGCTGTGGTCGCCGACGGTGGCGGCGCTGGCCGCGCTGGCGGCCTCGGTCTGGCTGACCGGCGGCTTCCATGAGGACGGCCTGGCCGACACCTGCGACGGCCTGGGCGGCGCCGTCAGCCGCGAACGGGCGCTGACGATCATGAAGGACTCGCGTCTGGGCAGTTATGGCGCGCTCGGCCTGGGCCTGACGCTGGCGGCCAAGGTCGCGCTGCTGGGGCTGCTGGCCGCGCGCGCACCGGCGCTGGCGGCGCTGGCCCTCGTCGTCGCCCACACCGTCTCGCGGGCGGCCACCGTCTCGCTGCTGGCGGTGCTGCCCTATGGCGGTGATCCGGACCATGCCAAGGCCAAGCCGTTGGCGCAGTCGATCCGGCGCGCCGGCTTGGTCGTGGCCTGGGGCTGGTGCGCGGTGCTGGGGGGCGGGCTGGTGCTGGCTCAGGGGGTGATCGACGGGATGGCCGGACCGCTGGGCGGACCCGTGCTGCAGGCCGGCGCTGCGGCACCCGACCCGGCGGTGGCCGTCGCGTGGCTGTGGCCGTCCGCACTGCGCTGGGCGGCGGTGCTGGCCGCGGTGCTGTGGGTGGCCGCGCTGTGCGCGCGCTGGCTGCGGCGGCGCCTGGGCGGCTACACCGGCGACGGCCTGGGCGCGACCCAGCAGTGGACCGAGCTGGCCGTCTACGCGGTACTGGCGGCCGCATGAGCGGCGACCGGGCGGGCAGGGTGCGGCCGTTGTGGTCGGTATCGTCGCCGGGTGCCGCGACGCTGGATCTGTGGCTGTGGCGCCATCCGCGGCCGCGCGGCGTGGCCGGGCGCTGCATCGGCCGCACCGACGTGCGGGTCGATCCGCGCCGCGCCAAGCGGCTGGCCCACCGCATCCGCGCCGCCCAGCGTCGCCACGGTGGCCCGGCCGAGATCTGGACTTCGCCCTTGCGGCGCTGTGCCGATGTTGCCGCCTGGCTGGGGCGCTGGGGCTGGACGGTGCGCACCGATGCCGCGCTGCTGGAGCTGGACTTCGGCGCCTGGGACGGCCGGCCCTGGTCGGCCGTGCCCTGGTCCGCGGTCGCGGCCTGGGAGGCCGACTTCGCGGGCCATGCCCCGGGCGGCGGCGAGTCACTGCAGGCGATGGCCCTGCGCCTGGACGGTTGGGTGAGGAGCTTCGCGGCGGCCGGCACGGACGGCGGCGCCCGGCGCTGGGTGGTCGCCCATGCCGGCGCGATGCGCCTGCTGCAGCGCCGGGCCGACGGCCTGCCCGCGACGGTCGAGCGGGCGGCCGACTGGCCGGCGCCGCCGCGCTACGCCCGCCTGATGCGCGTGCCCATCAGCGGCCAGCCGGGCACCTGAGGCCGAGCCTCGCGGCCGTCATCCCGCCGTGCCCGGCGCGCTGTCGCACCAGCGGCTGACCATGCAGGCCCCGCAGTGCGGGCTGCGTGCGGTGCAGACGTAGCGGCCGTGCAGGATCAGCCAGTGGTGGGCATCGCGCCGGTAGGCCTGCGGCACGCGGCGCTCCAGCTGCTGCTCGACGGCCAGCGGCGTCTTGCCCGGCGCCAGGCCGGTGCGGTTGCCGACGCGGAAGATGTGGGTGTCGACCGCCATCGTCGGCTCGCCGAAGGCCACGTTGAGCACCACGTTGGCCGTCTTGCGGCCGACGCCGGGCAGCGATTCCAGCTCGGCGCGGCTGCGGGGCACCCGGCTGCCGTGGTGCTCGATCAGGATGCGGCAGGTGGCGATCAGGTGCCGCGCCTTGCTGCGGTACAGGCCGATGGTGCGGATGTACTCGGCCAGCCCGTCCTCGCCGAGGGCCAGGATGGCCTGCGGCGTGTGGGCGACCGGGAACAGCCGGCGCGTGGCCTTGTTGACGCTGACGTCGGTGGCCTGGGCCGACAGCAGCACGGCGGCCAGCAGCTCGAACACCGAGCTGTACTCCAGCTCGCTGGCCGGTTGCGGATTGGCCGCGGCCAGCGTGGCGAAGAACGGTTCGATGTCGGCGTCGTGCATGGTCGAGCGCGATTGTCGATATCCAGGGCCTGTCGTGACCCCTCGTTCCGGGTGTCGGCTTGTGTCCGTCTGCATCCTGGCCGGGGCGGCCGGCCCGTGGCCTGCGCTCAGCCGGCACGGCGCAGCAGCGGCGCCAGCTGCACCCACAGAATGCCTGTCAGGATCAGGGCACAGCCGGCCAGTCCCTGCAGGCCCAGGCGGTCGCCCATCCACCAGGCGCCGAACAGCGCGGCGAAGACGGTCTCCGACGACAGCACGATGGCGGCATCGGCGGGCGGCGCATGGCGCTGGCCGATCACCTGCAGCGTGAAGCCGACGCCCACCGACAGCACGCCGGTGTAGACGATCGCACCGGCCGCGCGCTGCAGGCCGTCGGCCGTGATCTGCTCCAGCCCGCAGGCCAGCGCCGCCGACAGCAGCGTGCAGACCAGGAACTGCCCGCAGGCCAGGCGGTAGGCGCCGCGCAGTCGGTTGGCGATCTGGCCGACCAGCAGCACGTGCAGCGCCCAGGGCAGGGCGCTGGCCAGCACCCACAGATCGCCGGCCGACAGCGTCCGCGGGCCGGCGCCGGCGCCGCCGGTCAGCAGCCAGGTGCCGATCACGCAGCCCACGGCCGCCGGCCACACGCTCCAGTGCGGCAGCACGCGCTGCAGCAGCCAGCCGGCCACCGGCACCAGGGGCACGTAGAGCGCGGTCAGGAAGCCGGCGTTCGTCACCGTGGTCGACATCAGGCCGATCTGCTGCAGCACCACGCCGGCGCACAGCAGCGTGCCCAGCGCCAGGATCCAGCGCAGCGCGGCGCGGCCCTCCAGGCGGCCGGCGGCCGTGCTGTCCGCGGGCCGCGGCTGCGCCCGCAGGCGCCGGTGCTCCTGCCAGGCCAGCGGCGCGACCACCAGCGTGCCGAGCGCGAAGCGCAGCGCGGTGAAGCTCAGCGGGCCCACGCCGTCCATGCCGAGGGCCTGGCCGACGAAGGCCGAGCCCCAGATCACCGCCGCCAGCAGCAGCAGCGCATTGGCCTGCCAGCGGTGCAGGCCGGGCGTCGGCGTGCTCATCCGCGGTCGGTGCCGGCAGGGCCGGAGCCCGGGCCGCCGGCCGCACGGGCGCGGGCCTTGGCCAGCGCGGCCTCGATCACGCTGCGCTTGCGTGCCAGGGCGTCGGCGTCGGTCAGGCGGCTGGCGGCGGCCAGGTCGGCCAGCTTGTGCTCGGCCTTGTCGGCCAGGCGGGCGGCGTCCTCGGCCGGCCGCCGTGCCAGGCGCTCACGGTGGCGCTGGTAGGCGGCGCGGGCCTGCTCCGCCAGCGCCGCGCTCCAGGCGGCCCAACCGCTGGCCTCAGGCGACGGCGCGGCGTCACCGGCCGGCCGCGGCACCATCACGATGCAGTCGACCGGGCAGGCCGGCAGGCACAGCTCGCAGCCGGTGCAGTCGGCCTCGATGACGGTGTGCAGGCGCTTGTGGGCGCCGGCGATGGCGTCGACCGGGCAGGGGTCCAGGCACAGCGTGCAGCCGATGCACCAGGCCTCGTCGATGCGCGCCAGCAGGCGCGGGCCTTCCGTGCCGCAGGCTGGATCCAGCGGCCGCGGCGCCTGGCCGGCGATCGCCGCCAGACGGGCGATGCCCTCGGCGCCGCCGGGCGGGCAGCGGTCGATGCCGACCTCGCCGACGGCCACCGCCTCGGCATAGGCCCGGCAGTCCGCGTAGCCGCAGCGCATGCACTGGGTCTGCGGCAGGGCCGCGTCCAGCGCGTCGGCGAGCGCGGCCTGGGCGGGGGAGAGCGGCGTCACGGCGACCGGGCCGGCCGCCGGAGCGGCCGACCGGTCGCTCGTGTCCATCTCAGGTCCCGTTGCGTCGGCGGGCGGCCGCCTTCTTGGCCGCCGGTCCGGTGCTGGCCGGACGTGCGACCGAGCGCGCCGGGGCTGCCGCACGGGCCGGCAGGCTGGCCGGCGCGGGTGCGGCCTTGGCCACGGCGGCGGTGGTGGTCAGCGGCGCCGCGGCCGGCGCGGCCTCGACGAGGGCGGCCGGCACCGCCGGCGCATCGGCCGCGGGCTTGCCGCTGACGTCGAAGCGGCGGATGAAGTCGCGGATCTGCGGGTAGACCATCTCGCGCCAGCGGCGGCCCGAGAAGATGCCGTAGTGGCCGGCACCGACCACGTCGTAGTGGAACTGGCGGTCCTTGGGGATGCCGGTGCACAGGTCGTGGGCGGCGCGCGTCTGGCCGGCGCCGGAGATGTCGTCGAGCTCGCCCTCGACCGTCAGCAGCGCGCTGGTCGAGATGTCGGCCGGCTGGACCCGCGTGCCGTCCACGTCCCAGGTGCCGTTGACCAGGCTGAAGGCCTGGAACACCGTGTGGATGGTCTCCAGGTAGTACTCGGCCGGCATGTCCAGCACGGCGTTGTACTCGTCGTAGAACGAACGGTGGGCGTCGGCCGAGTCGTCGTCGCCCTGGATCAGGTGCTGGTAGTAGTCGTAGTGCGAGCTCAGGTGGCGGTCCGGGTTCATCGCCACGAAGCCGGTGTGCTGCATGAAGCCCGGGTAGACCGCGCGGCCGGCACCGGCGAAGTTCGGCGGCACGCGGTAGATGACGTTGTTCTCGAACCAGGACAGGCTCTTGTTCATCGCCAGGTTGTTGACGGCCGTCGGCGAGCGGCGGGCGTCGATCGGCCCGCCCATCATCGTCATCGTGCGCGGCGTGAACTCGCCGTGCGTGGCCATCACCGAGACGGCGGCCAGCACCGGCACCGTCGGCTGGCACACGCTGATCACGTGCACGTCGGGGCCGATGTGGCGGATGAACTCCTGCACGTACTTGACGTAGTCGTTCAGGTGGAAGGGGCCGATGTCGGCCGGCACGGTGCGCGCGTCGGTCCAGTCGGTGATGTAGACCTTGTGGTCCTGCAGCAGCTGGCGCACGGTGTCGCGCAGCAGCGTGCTGTGGTGGCCCGACAGCGGGGCGACGACCAGCACCGTCGGATGCTGCTTCATCCGCTCCAGCGTCGCCGTGTCGTCGGTGAAGCGCTTGAAGCGGATCAGCCGGCAGAACGGCTTGATGATCGGGTGCTGCTCCTGCACCGCCACCTCCTGGTCACCGACCTGGGCCGTGCGGATGCCGAACTCCGGCTTCTCGTAGTCCTTGGCCAGACGGTGCAGCAGGTCGAAGCCCGCCGAGATGCGCTGGGCCATCGGCGTCTGCGCGAACGGCGACAGCGGATGGTCGTACAGCTTGGCCGAGGCGGCGGCGAACTCGGCGAACGGCGCCATCAGCGCGCGTTGGGTCTCGTAGAGCTGGTAGAGCATCGGGGCGGTCTCCGGAGGGGTCGGTCCCTGCCGCGCAGCGCGCGTCGGGGCTTCAAGGACTGCGGGGGCGGCAGCCGACGGATCACCCGGTGCGTGGTCGCGCGGCCGGGAAACACATCATGTACGGCCGTCGCTGAACGTGGGCTGACGTCGGTCAACGTCATGCTGCAGTGCAGCAATGCGGCGGATGATACCGCGTGCGGCGCGCGGCGCGGCAGCGGATCGACCCGCAGGCCCCCGCGCGTGCAGGACCGCCGTGCAGCAGCGCATGCGACACAGCCCGGACGGAGCCGGGCTGTGCGCGGGGTCCGGACCGATCCGGACGGTGGCGGCGGGCTGGCCGCCGGCGGGGATCAGACCACCGCGGCGATCGCGGCGACGACGTGGTCGATGTTCTTGCTGTTGAGCGCGGCCACGCAGATGCGGCCCGAATCGACGCCGTAGACGCCGAACTCGGCGCGCAGGCGCTCCATCTGGGCCTTGCTCAGGCCGCTGTAGCTGAACATGCCGCGCTGGCGGGTGATGAAGCTGAAGTCGGTCTTGACGCCGGCGGCGGCCAGCTTCTCGACCAGCAGGGTGCGCATCTGCTTGATGCGCACGCGCATGCCGGCCAGCTCCTCTTCCCACTGGGCGCGCAGGGCCGGCGTGTCCAGCACGGTGGCGACCATCTGGGCGCCGTGGGTCGGCGGGTTGCTGTAGTTGGTGCGGATGGCGATCTTCAGCTGCGACAGCACGCGCTTCTGCTCATCGGCATCGGCGCAGACCACGCTCAGGGCGCCGACGCGCTCGCCGTACAGGCTGAAGCTCTTGGAGAAGCTGGTGGCGACGAAGAAGCTGTCGACGCCGTTGGCCAGGAACTGCTGCACCACGGCGCCGTCCTCGGCAATGCCGTCACCGAAGCCCTGGTAGGCCATATCCAGGAAGGGCACCAGGCCCTTGGCCTTGACGGTGGCGATGACCTGGTCCCACTGGGTCGGCGTGATGTCGTAGCCGGTCGGGTTGTGGCAGCAGGCGTGCAGCACGACGACGGTGCCGGCGGCCGCCGCGTCCAGGTCGGCCAGCAGCGCGTCGAACTTCACGCCGCGGTTGTCGGCGTCGTAGTAGGCGTAGGTGCCGACCTCGAAGCCGGCGTTGGTGAACAGCGCGCGGTGGTTCTCCCAGCTCGGGTCGCTGATCAGCACCTTGGCCGTCGGGTTCAGCTTCTTCAGGAAGTCGGCGCCGACCTTCAGGCCGCCGGTGCCGCCGATGGCCTGCACGGTGGCCACGCGGCCGGCCTTCAGCACGGCGCTGTCGGCGCCGAACACCAGGCCCTGCACCGCCTTGTCGTAGGCGGCGATGCCGTCGATCGGCAGGTAGCCGCGCGGCTTGGCGGCCTCGGTCATCGCGGCTTCGGCCGCCTTGACGCAGGCCAGCAGCGGCAGCTTGCCGGCGTCGTCGAAATACACGCCCACGCCGAGGTTGACCTTGGCGGGGTGGGTGTCGGCGGCGAATTGCTCGTTCAGGCCCAGGATGGGGTCACGCGGGGCGAGTTCGACGGCGGCAAAGAGCGTCATGGCGGAGATCCGTTCGACGGTGGCGGGAGGGAAGGAAGGACGGCTGGAGGGACCCGGGCACACGGCCTGCCAGGTGGGCTGCACCCGGCAGGGACGGCGCGCAGGCCTTAAGCTGTGGCGGCTGTGGTGCCGGACACCGCGCGGGCCCGAAGGCCCGCCGCGTCCGGCGCGAAGCGCGAGATTTTAGCGCCACCCCTTCCGGCGCCCCCTGGGAAACCCGATGCCTGCAGACGACGACCGTTCCGCCCCCGTGACCGATGCCAGCGCCGGTGCCGCCGACGCACCCGCCGGCCAGTTCGTCAGCTACCCCGATTCGCCGTTCCAGCTGTTCCAGCCCTATCCGCCGGCCGGCGACCAGCCCACCGCCATCGAGGCCCTGTGCGAGGGCATCTCCGACGGCCTGGTGCACCAGACGCTGCTGGGCGTCACCGGCTCGGGCAAGACCTTCACGATGGCCAACGTGATCGCCCGCACGGGCCGGCCGGCCATCGTCTTCGCGCCCAACAAGACGCTGGCCGCGCAGCTGTACGCCGAGTTCCGCGAGTTCTTCCCGAAGAACGCGGTCGAGTACTTCGTCAGCTACTACGACTACTACCAGCCCGAGGCCTACGTGCCGCAGCGCGACCTGTTCATCGAGAAGGACAGCTCGATCAACGAGCACATCGAGCAGATGCGGCTGTCGGCCACCAAGAGCGTGCTGGAGCGGCGCGACACCATCATCGTGGCCTCGGTCAGCGCCATCTACGGCATCGGCAAGCCCGAGGACTACACGCAGATGCGCTTCATCGCGCGGGTGGGCGACAAGATCGGCCAGCGCGAGGTGATCGCCCAGCTGGTGCGCATGCAGTACCAGCGCAACGACGTGGACTTCAGCCGCGGCGCCTTCCGCGTGCGCGGCGACACCATCGACGTCTTCCCGGCCGAGCACTCCGAGCTGGCCATCCGCATCGAGCTGTTCGACGACGAGATCGAGTCCCTGAGCCTGCTCGATCCGCTGACCGGCCGCGTGCGGCAGAAGATCCCGCGCTTCGTCATCTACCCGTCCAGCCACTACGTGACGCCGCGCGAGCGGGTGGTCGCCGCGATGGAGACCATCAAGCAGGAGCTGCGCGAGCGGGTGGCCGAGCTGGTGAACGCCGGCAAGCTGGTCGAGGCCCAGCGCGTCGAGCAGCGCACCCGCTTCGACCTCGAGATGCTGCAGGAAGTCGGCCACTGCAAGGGCATCGAGAACTACACCCGCCACCTCAGCGGCGCCAAGCCCGGCGAGCCGCCGCCCACGCTGGTCGACTACCTGCCGGGCGATGCGCTGATGTTCCTCGACGAGAGCCATGTGCTGATCGGCCAGCTCGGCGGCATGTACAACGGCGACCGCGCGCGCAAGACCACGCTGGTCGAGTACGGCTTCCGCCTGCCCAGCGCGATGGACAACCGGCCGCTGAAGTTCGACGAGTTCGAACGCAAGATGCGCCAGTGCATCTTCGTCACCGCCACGCCGGCCGACTACGAGAAGACCCATGCCGACGCGGTGGTCGAGCAGGTGGTGCGGCCGACCGGCCTGGTCGATCCGATCGTCGAGGTGCGCCCGGCCGGCACCCAGGTCGACGACGTGCTGCAGGAGATCCGCGACCGCGTCGAGAAGAACGAGCGCGTGCTGATCACCACGCTGACCAAGAAGATGTCCGAGCAGCTGACCGACTACCTGACGGACAACGGGGTCAAGGTGCGCTACCTGCACTCGGACGTCGACACCGTCGAGCGCGTCGAGATCCTGCGCGACCTGCGCCTGGGCACCTTCGACGTACTGGTGGGCATCAACCTGCTGCGCGAGGGCCTGGACATCCCCGAGGTCTCGCTGGTGGCCATCCTCGACGCCGACAAGGAAGGCTTCCTGCGCGCCGAGCGCAGCCTGATCCAGACCATCGGCCGCGCCGCGCGCAATGCCAACGGCCACGCCATCCTCTACGCCGACCGGATCACCGACTCGATGCGGCGCGCGATCGACGAGACCGAGCGCCGGCGCGCCCGGCAGATCGCCCACAACCTGGCGATGGGCATCACGCCGCGCACGGTGAGAAAGCAGGTCAAGGAGCTGATCGACGGCGTGGTCTCGCAGGCCGACGACCGCTCCAAGGTCAAGGCCATGGTCGAGGCCGCCGAGGTCGAGGGCCTGAACGAGAAGGATCTGGCCAAGCGCATCAAGGCGCTGGAAAAGCAGATGCTCGACCACGCGAAGAACCTGGAGTTCGAGAAGGCCGCCCGCATCCGCGACCAGCTCGCCCTGCTGCGCGAGCAGGCCTTCGGCGGCGGGGCGGCCCATGACGCGAATGTGGTGCCGCTGGTCGGGGCGGGGGGGCGCACGGCTTGAGCGCCACCGGCGGTCATGCCGCCGCGCAGGTTCAGCGCGACGTGATCAGCCCGTGGTGCAGCGCGAAGCGCACCACCGCCGCCAGGTGCGGCAGCTTCAGGCGGTGCGTCAGCGCACGCCGCAGTTCGGCGACCTGACGCGCGGTCAGGCCCAGGCCCAGGGCCTGGTCGGCGGCGCTCAGGCCCTGGGCGATGCCCAGCAGCAGGGTCTCGTCGAGCGGGCTCAGGCTGGGCGGCGCGACGTCGTCCGTCGCCTCGGGCCAGGGCGGCGGCTGACGGCGGCCGTCGGCCACGTCCTGGACCGCGTCGAGCAGTTGCCCGGCGCCGGCCAGCGGTGCGACCCAGGCCCAGATGCGGCCGCGCGGCAGCAGGGACTCGACCACGTCGGGCCGGTTCTCCGGCCGCCAGACCAGCACCCGCGGGCCCTGGTTCTCGTCCAGCTGGCCGAGCAGGCGCAGCAGCGCGCCCGTGCCCCAGCGCAGATCGGCCAGCAGCAGGTCCGTCTGGCGTTCGCCGAGCTCCTGCAGCGCGATGTCGGCGTCCTCGTCGGCGCCGATCACGCGGTGGCCGGCCCGTTGCAGCACCTGCGCCAGCGCGTCGCGGGCCAGGCCCCGGCGGGCCAGCAGATACAGCCGGCAGCTGGTCGCGGCCAGCGGCCGTGCGAGCGCGGTCTGCGGCAGTTGGCCGCCGTCGTCGTCGGAGCCCGGAGCCTGACGCATGGCCTCAGCCCTGACCGAAGATCTGCACCGAGCGGGCCACCGTCTCGGCCTGCCCGTTCAGCGAGGAGGCGGCCGCCGCCAGCTCCTCGACCATCGCGGCGTTCTGCTGCGTCAGGTTGTCCAGATCGGCCACGGCCTCGTTGACCTGGGCCACGCCCTTGCTCTGCTCGCCGGCCGCGTTGCTGATCTCGCCGATCAGCGTGCACACGCGCTGCACCGCGTCCTGCGTCTGGCGCGTCGATTCGCCCGTGGTCTCGGCCAGCCGGCTGCCGGCCTCGACCTTGGTCGACGAGTCCTCGATCAGCAGACGGATCTCGCGGGCCGCACCGCTGGTGCGCTGGGCCAGGGCCCGCACCTCGGCGGCCACCACCGCGAAGCCGCGGCCGGCCTCGCCGGCGCGGGCGGCCTCGACGGCGGCGTTCAGCGCCAGGATGTTGGTCTGGAAGGAGATGCCCTCGATCGTGCCGATGATCTCGCCGATGCGCTGCGAGGACTGGCGGATCTCGGTCATGCGGTCGGCCACGTCGCTGGCGGCCTGGCCGCTGCGCGCGGCGACCGTGGCGGCCTCCTGGGCCAGCTGCGTCGCGCTCTGGGCCGTCGCGGCGGTCTGCCGGATGGTGCCGGTGATCTGCTCCATCGACGCGGCCGTCTGCTGCAGGCTGCTGGCCTGCGACTCGGTGCGCGAGCCCAGATCCGCGTTGCCCTTGGCGATCTCCTCGGACGCCAGCGTGATGCCGTCGACCTGGCGCCGCACATCGCCGACGATGGCCTGCAGATTGACGTTGAGCTGGTTCAGCGCCCGCGTCAGCTGGCCGACCTCGTCGTTGCGCCGCGGGGGCAGGGCCTGCGACAGATCCCCGGCCGACATGCGACGGGCCACGGCCACCGCCTCGTGCAGCGGCGCGATGGCCTGCTGGCGGACCCACGCCGCCAGACCCAGACCGAGCAGCAGCGCCAGACCGAGCTCGGTGCCCAGGCCGACCCCCAGACCACTGTGGTCCAGGGCGTGGCTGATCGCGACCGCCGCCAGCGTGCCGACCACCACCTTGGCGCCCAGCAGGCGGCCGTGGTCCGGGCTCAGCGCGCGCCGCAGGCGCGGGCCCCAGCCGTCGCGCATGAGCTCGCCACGGTTCAGGCGGTGCACGATGCGGCCGTCGGCGGCCTCCTGGCGCATCTGGGCGTACAGCCGTTCGGCCGCGGCCACCTCGTCGCGACCCGGGGTGGTGCGCACCGACATGTAGCCGCTGATGCGACCCCGCTCCAGCACGGGCGTGACGTTGGCCCGGACCCAGTAGTGGTCGCCGTCCTTGCGCCGGTTCTTCACCAGCGCGGTCCAGGGCTCGCCGGTCTTCAGCGTGGCCCACATGTCGCGGAAGGCTTCCGGCGGCATGTCCGGGTGGCGGATCAGGTTGTGCGGCTGTCCGATCAATTCCTCGACCGTGTAGCCGCTGACCCGCACGAAGTCCGGATTGCAGTAGGTGATGTGGCTCTGCAGATCGGTGGTCGAAACCAGTGTCGTGCCTTCGGGCAGCAGGTACTCGCGTTGGGTGACCGGTCCGTTGTGGCGCATGGTGGTGGATTCCTGGACATGAACTGACAGGCTCGATGCGGCGCCTCCCTTGCCACCACTGCGCAAGACCCTGCCGCCGCCATGCCTGTTCCTGTTGGCGGTATCGGCAGCCGACGGCCCGCGCTCAAGCCGTCGCCTGTCGGACATTCTTGACAGCCACCGTGCGGAGCCGCGCATCCTGCGGCAGGCCGTGAAAACCCGGTCACGGTATGCTCGACGCCATGATTCGGCAGTGGTTCCGTCGCTCTCCTGCGCCGCGCGTGCGCGTCCTCATGATCTGCATGGGCAACATCTGCCGCTCGCCGATGGCCGAGGCCGTGTTGCGGCAGCGCCTGCAGGCGGCCGGGCTCGACGCGGTGGTGGCGGTGGAGTCGGCCGGCACCACCTCGTCGCACCGTGGTGAGCCGCCGGATGCGCGTGCGGTCGCCCGCGCCGAGGCCCGCGGCTACGACCTGCAGGGCCAGCGCGCCCGCGGCCTGCGCGAGGTCGATCCGTCGACCATCGACCTCGTGCTGTGCATGGACCGCCGCAACCTGGAATCCCTGCAGGACCGCTGGCCACAGGACCGGCTCGACCGGGTCGCGCTGCTGCTGTCGGCCCTGCCCGGCGAGCCGGCGGGCGGCGCCGAGGTGCCTGATCCCTACTACGGAACCGAGGCCGGTTTCGACCGTACGCTGACCCTGATCGAGTCCGGCTGCGATGCCTGGATGCCCCGCATCGAGGCGCTGGCCCGCGCCGCCGTGCCGGATTGAACCGGCGGCCACCACGGCCCGCGTCGACGCCGGCTGAGCCGGATCAATGTCGAGTGTTTTAGTGGGTCTATGGTATAGTTGAGTCCTGCGGTCGGGATCCGGCCGCCGCCCGTGGATGACCGTCCGCGGGGCCGCTTCTGTCGTCAGGCCAGCCGCAAGCCCGCCTCCCGCGGGTTGGCACGCAGGCTGCTCGTCCAGGAGCACCACAGGAGAATTCCATGCGTCTGACCACCAAGGGCCGTTTCGCCGTCACCGCGATGATCGATCTGGCCTTGCGCTCGAACAACGGGCCCGTGGCCCTGGCGGCGATCAGCCAGCGCCAGCAGATCTCGCTGTCCTACCTCGAGCAGCTGTTCGGCAAGCTGCGTCGCCACGAGCTGGTCGAGTCCACCCGGGGTCCCGGCGGCGGCTATTCCCTCGGCCGCAAGGTCGAGGAGATCACGGTGGCCGACATCATCGTCGCCGTCGACGAGCCGATCGACGCCACCGGCTGCTCCGGCAAGGAGAACTGCATGGGCGACGAGGCCGGCCGCTGCATGACGCACGACCTGTGGGCCAGCCTGAACCAGAAGATGATCGAGTATCTGGACTCGATCTCGCTGAAGAAGCTGGTCGAGGACCAGCTGGCCAAGGGCGTGTCGATCGAGGAGGCGCCGATCAAGCGCGCGATCTCCAGCGTCCCGGTCGTCAAGCCGATCAAGGTCACCGCGCCGAACTCGGTGTTCGCGCTCGGCAGCGTGCTGACCAAGTGAGTTCCGGCCGGCGCGCCGCGCCGGCCATCCGATGACCCCGTCCGGTCCGTGTCTGTGTGCGGGCCCGGACCGATGTTTTCCGCACTGCGCCCCTCCGGCGCCCGAGCCATGACCCCGCATCTCCCGATCTACCTCGATTACGGCGCCACCACCCCGTGCGACCCGCGTGTCGTCGACGCGATGATCCCCTGGCTGCGCGAGCACTTCGGCAACCCCGCCAGCCGCAGCCATGCCTGGGGCTGGGAGGCCGAGGAAGCCGTCGAGAAGGCCCGTGTGCAGGTCGCCCAGCTGATCGGTGCCGACCCGCGCGAGATCGTCTGGACCTCGGGTGCGACCGAGTCCAACAACCTCGCGCTCAAGGGCGCCGCCCAGTTCTACAAGGGCAAGGGCCAGCACATCGTCACGGTCCGCACCGAGCACAAGGCGGTGCTCGACACCGTGCGTGAACTGGAGCGCCAGGGCTTCCAGGCCACCTATCTGGACGTCGAGCCCGACGGCCTGCTGGACCTGGAGAAGTTCACCGCCGCGCTGCGGCCCGACACCATCCTGGTCTCGGTGATGCTGGTCAACAACGAGATCGGCGTCATCCAGGACATCGCCGCCATCGGCCGCATCTGCCGCGAGCGCGGCATCGTCTTCCACGTCGATGCGGCCCAGGCCACCGGCAAGATCGCCATCGATCTGGCGAACCTGCCCGTCGACCTGATGAGCCTGGCCTCGCACAAGACCTACGGCCCCAAGGGCATCGGCGCGCTGTACGTGCGCCGCAAGCCGCGCGTGCGCCTGGAAGCGCAGATGCACGGTGGTGGCCACGAGCGCGGCATGCGCTCGGGCACGCTGCCGGTGCACCAGATCGTCGGCATGGGCGAGGCCTTCCGCATCGCCCACGAGGAGATGGCCAGCGAAGGCGCGCGCATCCGCGCGCTGCACCAGCGCCTGCGCGACGGTCTGGCCGACATCGAGCAGACCTTCGTCAACGGCGACCTCGAACGCCGCGTGCCCCACAACCTGAACATCAGCTTCAACTTCGTCGAGGGCGAGTCGCTGCTGATGGGTGTCAAGGGCCTGGCGCTGAGCTCGGGCTCGGCCTGCACCTCGGCCAGCCTGGAGCCCAGCTACGTGCTGCGCGCGCTCGGCCGCTCCGACGAACTGGCCCATTCCAGCCTGCGCATGACCATCGGCCGTTTCACCACCGAGGCCGAGATCGACGAGGCGGTGCGCGTGCTGCGTGAACAGGTCGCGCGCCTGCGTGAACTCTCGCCGCTGTGGGACATGTACCGCGACGGCATCGACCTGAACTCGATCCAGTGGTCGGCGCACTGAACGCGTCCCGCTGACGATCCCCTGACTTCCGGAGTCCGCTCATGGCTTACAGCGACAAGGTCATCGACCACTACGAGAATCCCCGCAACGTCGGCGCCTTCGACAAGGGCGACGACGACGTCGGCACCGGCATGGTCGGCGCGCCGGCCTGCGGCGACGTGATGAAGCTGCAGATCAAGGTCAACCCGGCGACCGGGCTGATCGAGGATGCCAAGTTCAAGACCTACGGCTGCGGCTCGGCCATCGCGTCGAGCTCGCTGGTCACCGAGTGGGTCAAGGGCAAGTCGCTGGACCAGGCCCTCGAGATCAAGAACACCGCGATCGCCGAGGAACTGGCGCTGCCGCCGGTCAAGATCCACTGCTCGATCCTGGCCGAGGACGCGATCAAGGCGGCCGTCGACGACTACCGCGCGCGCCACGCCGGCGCGCCCGACGCGGCCTGAAGGTCGTCCGGGATCGCACCGCATCCGCTCTTTTGCCCAACCAGGAGTCCACGGCCATGGCCGTCACCTTGTCCGAAGCCGCCGCCCGTCACGTCACCCGTTATCTGAGCCGTCGCGGCAAGGGTGTGGGCGTGCGCCTGGGCGTCAAGACCACCGGCTGCTCGGGTCTGGCCTACAAGCTGGAGTACGCCGACGAGATCGCGCCCGAGGACATCGTGTTCGAACACCTGGGCGTCAAGGTGCTGATCGATCCCAAGAGCCTGCCCTACCTGGACGGCACTGAGCTGGACTTCGTGCGCGAGGGGCTGAACGAGGGTTTCAAGTTCCACAACCCGCGCGAGAAGGACCGCTGCGGCTGCGGCGAGTCGTTCCGCGTCTGACGCGGCGGGGTGCGCGGGCCGGCATGGCGGCCCCGGGCTTGCTTGGCCTTGAGTGCGATGCGGGCCGTGGGGCCCGCTCCTGCAGCTTCCGCGACACCCGGGTGTGACCGACATGAGACTCGACGACGACGACTTCACGCTGTTCGACCTGCCGCAGCGCCACGCGCTGGAGCGCCCGCTGCTCGACGAGCGCTGGCGCCAGTTGCAGGCCGCCGCCCATCCGGACCGTTTCGCCTCCGAGGGCGCCGCGGCCCAGCGCCTGGCCATGCAGTGGGCCGTGCGCATCAACGAGGCCTACCAGCGCCTGCGCGATCCGCTGAAGCGGGCCGCCTACCTGGTCGAGCTGCGCGGCGGGGCGATCGATGCCGAGCGCAACACGGCGATGCCGCCGGCCTTCCTGATGCAGCAGATGGAATGGCGTGAAGCGCTGGACGAGGCGCGCGGCCTGGAGGCCGTCGAGCACATCGACGGGCAGGTCGCCGCGCACGAGAAGGCGCTGCTGGCCGCTCTCGGCCGCACGCTCGACGAACCCGGCGTCGATCTGGCCCAGGCCGCCCAGCAGGTGAGGGCGCTGATGTTCGTCGCGAAGTTCCGCGAGGACATCGGCCGCCGGCTGGAGGCCTACGACGCCTGAGCCCGGCCTGCACCGTCACCGCCCGATCCCGATTCCCTGATCCGTCTTCCTTCCGTATCCGACCCGCGAGCGCTGACCGATGGCCCTGCTGCAGATCTCCGAACCCGGGCAGTCGCCCGACCCGCACGCACGTCGCATCGCCGTGGGCATCGACCTGGGCACCACGCACTCGCTGGTGGCCGCCGTGCGCCACGGTGTGGCCGAGTGCCTGCCTGACGGCCAGGGCCGGGTGATCCTGCCCTCGGCCGTGCGCTATCTGGACGGCGGCCGGCGCCAGATCGGCGCCGACGCGCTGGCGGCCCAGGCCGAGGATCCCGAGCACACCGTCGTCAGCGTCAAGCGCCTGATGGGCCGCCGTCTGGCCGACGTGGCCGGCGCCGACCGTCTGCCCTACCGCTTCGTCGACCAGCCGGGCATGGTGGCCATCGACACCCGTGACGGCGTGAAGTCGCCGGTCGAGGTCTCGGCCGAGATCCTGGCCACGCTGCGCCAGCGCGCCGAGGACACCTTCGACGACGAGCTCTACGGCGTGGTCATCACCGTGCCGGCCTATTTCGACGATGCCCAGCGCCAGGCGACCAAGGACGCCGCGCAGCTGGCCGGCCTGCACGTGCTGCGCCTGATCAACGAGCCGACCGCCGCGGCCGTGGCCTACGGCCTGGACAGCGGCCGCGAGGGCCTCTACGCCGTCTACGACCTGGGTGGCGGCACCTTCGACATCAGCCTGCTGCGCCTGCACCGCGGCGTGTTCGAGGTCGTGGCCACCGGCGGTGACGCGGCGCTCGGCGGCGACGACTTCGACCATGCGCTGGCCGACTGGGCGCTGGCTGCCGCCGGCCGCCGGACCGTCACGCCGCAGGACAAGCGCGCGGTGCTGGTCGCCGCCCGTGCCGCCAAGGAGGCGCTGAGCGCGGCCGATGCGGTCGAGCTGCGCTGCACGCTGGCGGACGGAGCGCTCGCCGTGCCCGTCAGCCGGGCCGAACTGGACGCCGCCTGCGCGCCGCTGATCGCGCGCACGCTGTCGGCGGTGCGCAAGGTGCTGCGCGATGCCAAGGTGGCGCGCGACGAGGTCGAGGGCGTGGTGATGGTCGGCGGCTCGACCCGCATGCCGGCCGTGCGCACGGCGGTGGGCGAGCTCTTCGGCCGCGCGCCGCTGACCGATCTGAACCCCGACGAGGTGGTGGCACTCGGCGCCGCCATCCAGGCCAATGCGCTGGCCGGCAATGCCCAGGATGGCGAGCTGCTGCTGCTGGACGTGACGCCGCTGTCGCTGGGTCTGGAGACCATGGGCGGGCTGGTCGAGCGCATCATCGAGCGCAACAGCACCATCCCGGTGGCCAAGGCGCAGGACTTCACCACCTTCAAGGACGGCCAGACCGCGATGGCGCTGCACGTGGTGCAGGGCGAGCGCGAGCTGGTGGCCGACTGCCGCTCGCTGGCCCGTTTCGAACTGCGCGGCATCCCGCCGATGGCCGCCGGCGCGGCCCGCATCCGCGTCACCTTCCAGGTCGATGCCGACGGTCTGCTCGGCGTGCGCGCCGAGGAGCTGACCTCGGGCGTGCAGGCCGAGGTCACGGTCAAGCCCAGCTACGGCCTGGCCGACGACCAGATCGCCCGCATGCTGCAGGAGGGCTTCGGCCATGCCGAGCAGGACATGGCCGCGCGCCGTCTGCGCGAGGCCCGCGTCGAGGCCGAGCGCATGACGCTGGCCACGCGCGCCGCGCTGGAGGCCGATGGCGCGCTGCTCGACGAGGACGAGCGTCTGGCCGTCGAGCGCCTGCTGGAAGCGCTGGCGACCACCGCCGCGGCCGACGACCATGCGGCCATCGACACCGCGGTCGAGACCCTGGCCCATGGCACCGAGGAATTCGCGGCCCGCCGCATGAACCGCAGCATCCAGGTCGCGCTGACCGGCCGTCGCGTCGACGCGCTGTGAGCACCGCCGGGGTGGCCGGCCCAGGCCCGTCCCGGCTGCCCGTGACCTGACCCCCGCCTTCCGCATCCGGAGCCATCGCCCATGCCCGTCATCAAGATCCTGCCCCACGCCGAACTCTGTCCCGAGGGCAAGGAAATCCGCGCCGCCCGCGGCACCAGCGTCTGCGAGGCGCTGCTCGACCACGGCGTCGAGATCGAGCACGCCTGTGACAAGTCCTGCGCCTGCACCACCTGCCACGTGATCGTGCGCCAGGGTTTCGCCAGCCTGAACGAGGCCGACGAGACCGAGGAGGACCTGCTGGACCGCGCCTGGGGCCTGGAGCCGCAGTCGCGGCTGAGCTGCCAGGCGATCGTCGCCGACCAGGACCTGGTGGTCGAGATCCCGAAGTACACGATCAACCACGCGCGCGAGCACCACTGATCGGCGGCAGGGGCCTCGGTGCCCCGCCGCGGGCCGGCCCTCCGCGGGCCGCCCTCAGTCGCGCGGCCGGAAGCTCAGGATCATCACGGCCGGGATGCGGCCGTTGTCCAGCGGCAGGCGCTCGGTGCGGTCGATGGCCCGCAGCAGGGCCGCGTCCCAGGCCGGCGTGCCGCTGGGCTTGACCAGGCGGCGACTGACGATGGCGCCGTCGGGCGCGGTGCGCACCTCGACCTCGGCCACCGGATTGCCGATGTCGTCCGCCGGGAAGCGGATGTTGGGCTTGATCGCCGAGCGGATGCGGCCGGCGTAGGCGGCCGACGGTGCCGCGTCGCGGTCGGCCGTGCCGCCGGGCGTGGCGCCACCGCCGCTGCCGGCATCGGCCTTGCCCGTGGCCTGGGCCGACGTGGCCGCCGCCCCCGCGGCGCCCAGGATGCGCTTGAGGTTCTCCTCGCGCTGGCGCGCCAGCGCCTCTTCCTGCGCCTTGGCCTTGGCCTCTTCCTCGCGGCGGGCCTTGGCCTTGGCGTCGGCTTCCTTCTTCGCGTCGGCCTTGGCCTTCGCATCGGCCTCGCGCTGGGCCTCGGCCTTGGCCTTCGCCTCGGCGTCCTTCTTCGCGTCCGCCCGGGCCTTGGCGTCGGCTTCCTTGCGGGCCTCTGCCTTGGCCTCGGCCTCCTTGCGGGCCTTGGCCTGTGCCTCGGCGTCGCGGCGCTGGGCCTCGGCCCTGGCTTTCGCCTTGGCCTCGCGCGCGGCTTCCTCGCGCTCGCGTTCGCGTTGCTCGGCCTTCTCGGCCTTTTCCCGTGCGATCTCGGCCTGACGGTCGGGCACCGGCGGCGGTGGCGGCGGGGCCGGGCGGGGCGGCGCCTTCGGTGCCGGGGGCGGCGGCGGTACCGGCGACGGTGGCGGTGTGGGCGCCGGGGACGGCTCGGGCGGCGGACTGGGCGCCGGCTCCGGCGTGACGGCCCGCGGTCCCGGCGCGGCCACCTTGGGCACGGCGGCCCAGAGCTCGGCGCTGACCACCGGCTCGGGACGGTCGAGCTTCCAGTCGAGCTGCAGGCTGAGCGCGCCGATCAGGCCGGCGTGCGCCAGCAGCGCCAGCAGCAGACCGGTGCCCATGCGGTCGCTGCGCGGCGGCTGCAGCGGTCCACCCGGCAGGGCGCTCAGGGCAGCGGCGGCGGCCACCGACGTGGCCGTCCCCGGCATCGCGGCACTCATCGTCCGGACTCCGTGGCGGCGCGGCTCATCCACCCTGGCGCACGGCCAGGCCGACCCGGGCCACGCCGCCGCGCTGCAGCCGGTCCATGGCCTTGACCACGGTCTCGTAGCGCACCGACTTGTCGGCCGAGATCACCACCGGCACCTGGGCGTCGCCGTCCTGCAGCGTGCGCACGCGGGCCAGCAGCTCGGCCGGGCTCACGTCCGCGGGCGGATCGTCGTTGCGGCGCAGCCGCCAGCCGGTGTCGGACTCGATCAGCACCTCGATCACCGCGCTCGGCCTGGCAGCGGCCTTGCCCACGCTGGGCAGGTCGACCACGCCGGTGGTGATCAACGGGGCGCTGACCATGAAGATGATCAGCAGCACCAGCATCACGTCGATGAAGGGCACCATGTTCATCTCGGCCATGGCGCGGCGGCTGCGGCGGCCGGACGAGCGGCTGACGACGGCGGGCATCGGATCGGACCTCGGCGCCGGGCTTCAGCGCGCGGCCGGCGTCTGCGCGCCGGCGTTGCGTTGCAGGATGTTGGAGAACTCCTCGATGAAGCTCTCGAGCTGGATCGCGATGCGGTCGATGTCGCGCGCGAAGCGGTTGTAGGCGATCACCGCCGGGATGGCGGCGAACAGGCCGATGGCGGTGGCCACCAGTGCCTCGGCGATGCCCGGCGCCACCGTGGCCAGCGAGACCTGCTGCAGCTGGCTCAGGCCGACGAAGGCATGCATGATCCCCCAGACGGTGCCGAACAGGCCGACATAGGGGCTGACCGAGCCGACGCTGGCCAGGAAGCCGACGTTGCCCTCGATCGCGTCGAGCTCGCGCGTCAGGCTGGCGCGCATCGCGCGGCGGGCGCCGTCGAGCTGCGAGCCCGGGTCCAGCCGCCGTTCGCGCAGCTTCAGGAACTCGCGCATGCCGCTGGCGAAGATGCGCTGCATCGGTGCGCTGTCCTCGGCCTGGCCGCCGCTGGTGCGGGCGGCGGCGGTGCTGTAGAGGTCGTTGAGGTTCTTGCCCGACCAGAACTCGCGCTCGAAGTCCTCGTTGCCCTGGCGCAGGCGGCGCAGGCCGAAGAGCTTGCCGAAGATCACGGCCCAGCTGGCCAGCGAGGTCAGCAGCAGGCCGGCCATCACGAGCTGCACGACCGGGCTGGCCTGCAGCACGAGCGAGATCAGCGAGAAATCGGCGGGGGAGGCGGCAGCCGTGGTCATCGGTCGGACAGCAGTTCGGGAAGAGGACTGGGAAAGCGGCGCGGGCGGAAGGTTCCCGCATCGACGCAGCCGATGCGGATCGTGCCGTCGCACAACAGCGTGGCGGGGCCGTCGGCGTGGCAGCGCCAGGCCTGCTGGGCCAGCAGCATCGAGACGCGGCCGGTCTCCACCGGCTGCACGGTGATGCGCAGCAGGTCGTCGAGGCGGGCCGGCGCACGGTAACGCAGCGCGGTCTCGGCGACGACGAAGATCGCGCCGCTGGCCTCACGCAGCGCCTGCTGGCCGATGCCGAGCGCGCGCAGCCACTCGGTGCGGGCGCGTTCGAAGAACTTCAGGTAGTTGGCGTAGAACACCACGCCGCCGGCGTCCGTGTCTTCCCAGTAGACGCGCACGTCCCAGGTGAAGACCGGCGGGGCGTCGGCCGCGCCCGGCGGCAGCCCGCTGCGTTCGGCGCTCATGCGCCCGCGCGCGAGAGCACGCGCTCCAGCCGCCAGAGGGCCTCGTCGAGCACGGCCTGGCTGCTGGCATAGCTCAGGCGCAGCCAGCGGCCGGGCTCGGCGCGGCCGAAGTCGCGGCCGGGCGTCAGTGCCACGTGGGCGCGTTCCATCAGCTGCAGCGCGAAGTCCCAGCTGTCGGCGGCATGGGCGCGGCAGTCGGCGTAGGCGTAGAAGGCGCCGTCGGGCATCACCGGCACGTCCAGGCCCAGGCGCCGCAGCGCCGGCACGACGGCGTCGCGGCGCTGGCGGAACTCGGTGCGGCGGCGCTCGTACTCGGCCAGCGATCCGGGTGCGAAGCAGGCCAGCGCCGCATGCTGGGCGATGCTCGACGGGCAGATGTAGAGGTTCTGCGCCAGGCGTTCGACCGGGGCGACCAGGGCCTCGGGCAGCACCAGCCAGCCCAGGCGCCAGCCGGTCATGCCGAAGTACTTGCTGAAGCTGTTGACGCTGACGACGTGCTCGCCGAGCGCCAGCGCGCTCTGGCCATAGGCTGCCTCGTAGCTCAGACCGAGGTAGATCTCGTCGATGACGGTCACGCCGCCGTGGGCCTGCACCCAGGCGTCGATGCGCGCCAGCTCGTCGGCCGGAATCGAGGTGCCGGTCGGGTTCGACGGCGAGGCCAGCAGCACGCCGCGGGTGGCCTCGCCCCAGGCCGCGCGCACCATCGCCGCGTCGAGCTGGAAGCGCTGGGCCGGCCCGGTGGGCAGCAGGCACGGCGTGGCGTCGGCCGCGGCGACGAAGTGCCGGTTGCAGGGATAGCAGGGGTCGGGCATCAGCACCTCGTCCCCGGCCTGGAACAGCGCCAGGCAGGCCAGCTGCAGCGCGGCCGAGGCGCCGGCGGTGATGACGATGCGCTGCGGTGCGATGTCCAGCCCGAAGCGCTGCGCGTACCAGGTCGACAACGCCTCGCGCAGCGCGGCGGTGCCGGTGGCGTCGGTGTACTGGGTGCGGCCGTCGCGGATCGCCCGCTCGGCGGCCTGCTGCACCAGCGGCGGTGCGCCGAAATCGGGCTCGCCGATGTTCAGGAACAGCATGGGCTCGCCGCCGCGCGCCGGATCACAGGCCGGGCTGGCCGCGAGGCGCGCCGCGGTCTTGGCGCACTCCATCACGTAGAAAGGCTCGATGTGGTCGAGCCGGGACGCCAGGCGCATGGGGCGGTCGCGGAAGGTCGGTCGCGGAGGCGGTGGGAAGGCTGCACGGCCGTGGGCGCGCGGGTACCGCGCGCCGCGGGTCGTCAGCCGGCCGACTGCTGCTGTTGCTGGCGCTTGCGCTCGGCGACCTCGTGCGGGCGCAGGTCGCCGGCGGCCTTGTCGAGCACGGCGTTCACGTACTTGTGGCCGTCGGTGCCGCCGAAGGTCTTGGCCAGCTCCACCGCCTCGTTGACCGCGACGCGGTAGGGGATGTCCAGGCAGTGCGTCAGCTCGTAGACGCCGATCATCAGCACGCCGTGCTCGATCGGCGACAGGTCGCTGGTGCGGCGGTCGACGTGGCGGGCCAGCACGGCGTCGATCTGCGAGGCCTCGGCGATGCAGCCGTGCAGCAGGGCGTCGAAGTGCAGGCGGTCGGCCTTGTCGAATTCTTCCAGCTCGCGGATGTGGACGTCGACCTCGGCGGTGTCGGCGCCGCCGACCAGCCACTGGTAGAGGCCCTGGACGGCGAACTCGCGCGCGCGGCGGCGGCCGCTCTTGCCCTGAGGCTTGCGGCCGGCGGCCTTGCCCTGCGGCTTGCCGTCGGCATTCGGGGTGCGGGGGGCGTCGCTCATGCCAGGCGCTCCAGCAGACGGGCCATCTCGACGGCCACGCGGGCCGCGTCGCGGCCCTTGTCCTCGGCGCGGGCGTGGGCCTGGGCTTCGGTCTCGACGGTGAGGATGGCGTTGGCGATCGGCAGCGCGTGGTCGAGGCCGACGCGGGTGACACCGGCGCCACTCTCGTTGGCGACCAGCTCGAAGTGGTAGGTCTCGCCGCGGATGATGCAGCCCAGCGCGATCAGCGCCTGATGGCGCCCGCTGCGGGCCAGTCGCTCCAGCACCACCGGCACCTCGAGGGCGCCCGGCACCTGGTGCAGGCTGATGGCGGAGTCGGCCACGCCGAGCGCGGCCAGTTCGTCACGGCAGGCGCGGGCCAGCGTGTCGGTGATGTCGGCGTTGAATCGGGCCTGCACGATCGCGATCGACAGGCCCTGGCCGTCGATCGTCGGGCCCGTGCCCTGGTTCGCATGTTGCATCCCCCGATTGTAGGCTGCGCGGCCGGGGCCACCCCGCGCCGGCCCGTGCCACGGGGGCTCAGTCGGGCGGCGCAGGGGCTTCCTGCCAGCGCGACTGCTGCAGCAGTTCATGGGGACGAAAGGCGGCCTTGTAGGCCATCTTGTCGCTGCCCTCGATCCAGTAGCCGAGGTAGAGGTAGGGCAGCTTCAGCAGCCGCACCTGTTCGATCTGCCACAGGATGCCCCAGGTGCCCAGGCTGCCCTTGAAGTCCGGATCGTAGAAGGTGTAGACGGCCGAGATGCCGTCGTTGAGCACGTCGACGATCGAGACCATGCGCAGTGCGCCGGGCTGGCCATCGACGTCCGGATCACGGAACTCGACCAGGCGCGAGTTCACGCGGCTCTGCAGCAGGAACTGGGTGTACTGGTCGACGCTGTCCTGGTCCATGCCGCCGCCCGAATGCCGGCCGCTCTGGTAGCGCAGGTAGAGCTGATAGTGCTCGGGGACGAAGCACAGGCGCAGCACGCGCGGGCGCAGCGCCGCATGCTGTTTCCAGGCCCGGCGTTGGCTGCGGTTGGGCTGGAAACGGTCGACCGGCACACGCATCGGCACGCAGGCGTGGCAGTGGTCGCACAGCGGCCGGTAGGTGAACATGCCGCTGCGGCGGAACCCGTTGGCCACCAGGCCGGAGTACGCGTCGGCGTGGATCAGGTGGCTGGGCGTGGCGACCTGCGACCGCGCCAGGCGGTCGGGCAGATAGCTGCAGGGGTACGGTGCCGTTGCATAGAACTGCAGCGACGACAGCGGAAGTTCCTTCGGATAGGTCACGCGCGCGGCGGAGTCTCGTCGTGTTCGTCAGCGCCGTCGGATGTGGGGGTCGCGCGGTCCGCCGCGTCGTCCTGCCACAGGCCCAGGTGCTCCCAGTGGGCCGGATCATAGGCCCAACGTGACGGCCCAGGGCGGCCGACCGTCCGTTCAAGGTGGGCCTCGAAGTCCGTGCGGGCGATGGTCTGACCGCCCATCCGTTCGAGGTGGCCGGTGTGCTGCTGGCAATCGATCAGGGCGATGCCCTCGGCGCGGCAGAAGGCGACCAGCGCGGCCAGCGCGATCTTGCTGGCGTCGGTGCGCCGGCTGAACATCGACTCGCCGAAGAACATGCGGCCGAGGTTGACGCCGTACAGGCCGCCGACGAGCCGGCCGTCGATCCAGGTCTCGATGCTGTGGGTGCGGCCGGCCGTGTGCCAGGCGCTGTAGGCGGCCACCATCTCCGGGGCGATCCAGGTGCCGTGCTGGCCTTCGCGCGGGGTCTGCGCGCAGGCCAGCATCACGTCGGTGTAGGCATGGTCGAAGCGGATCTCGCAGCCCGGCGTGCGCAGGAAGCGGCGCACGGTCTTGCGCAGGTTGCGGTGGAAGCGGAAGTCGGCCGTGCGCAGCACCATGCGGGGATCCGGTGTCCACCACAGCACCGGTTGTCCGGTGCTGTACCAGGGGAAGATGCCGCGCCGGTAGGCCTCTTCCAGGCGGGCGGGGCTGACCGTGCCGCCGGCGGCGAGCAGGCCGGGGGCGTCGCTGTCCGGGCCGAGGGCGAAGGCGGTCGGCGGCAGGGGCTGGGCGTCGTCGATCCAGATCAGCGGGGGGGTGCTCATCGTTTCCGCATGGTAAGCGGCCACTGCGGCGGGCTCATCGCGTGTCCCGGTGTGGTGCGGATGCTGCAGCTCCCGGATTTCCGGGGGGCGCGCCGATCGGCCGGTGCGGCCCCGTCGGCCGTGACCGGTGCGGGGCCGGGCCGTGTACCGGAAAGCGTGTTCCGGGTCATGCGGCTTTTCTGTTCCTGAGAGGTGGCCAGAAATCCAGAGGCCAAATGCGGACATCGATCGGCCGGAGTTTCGCCCGCGGGGCGAAACGTCTTGTGGCGAATCATTTGTAACACGCTGCGTGTGCGCACGGCTCTGCAACCCCTAGGACGCGGTAGGGGGGTGTGTTGCTGAAACGTCTACCTTCGCGCGTTTTGCATGAAGGCGCAGGGCGCTCTGCAAGGCATCCGCCGCCGTGCGTCACGGCCCCGGGCTCCTGCGCAGGCCCTGCGTGGAGACACGCGCTTGACACGCATGAAGTTCGATCTGAAGGACGCCGCGCGCGCCCTGGGGTGTGCCGGGCTGTTCGCCGCGCTGCCGGTGGCGGCCCAGATCCTGACGATCAACCAGATCGATTTCCCGGCCAGCATCGGGCGGGCCTCCGATCTGGCGGCCGCCACCACGCCGCTGGATGCGACGGTGCAGGTGCGCTATCTGCGCCAGCTGTCGGCGGCCACGGTCGTGCGGGTGGATCTGCCGGCGGTGCTGCAGGTCGCGCCGCCCGCGCTGCCGGCGGGCTGCCAGCGGTCGACGGTCGCCGGCGTGGCCGGCATCGATTGCGCGGTGGCCGCCGGTGCGGTCGGCTCCAGTGGCAGCCTGAGCTTCGCGGTGCGTGGTCGTCAGCTCGGCGGGCTGTCGATGACGGCGACGGCCGGCACCAGCTCGGCCACCCGGGGCGGCAGCGTGATCACCGCCGGCAACATCAGCCACCTGTTGAGCCAGGACGTGGCCGGCCCCCATGCGGCCGGCGCCACGATCGCGATGAGCTGGCGGCCGACGCTCGATGCGGCGGCCGACGACCTGCCGTCCCAGGCCACGATCGTGCTGTCGGATCGTCTGCCGGGCACGGCCACCGACTTCACGCTGCAGGCCATCGACCTGAGCGAGGCCCCGGGCGTCAGCTGCGACAGCGTGACGCAGGCCCAGTCCTCGCGCACGCTGGTGTGCCGGGTCAGCGGTCCGCTCACCCGCGCGGCGCTCGGTGCGCTGCGCATCCGCTTCAGCGGCATCGCTGGCACCTCCGGCAGCTTCGTGCACCAGGCCACGGTCGCGCTGCAGGACGGCTCGCCCTATCTGGATGCGCAGCCCGACGACAACGTGGTCACCAGCGCCTACACCGTCGATCCGGCGGCCGACCTGCAGGCGGCCATCGCCTTCACGTCGCAGCCGGTGCTCGCCGGCAGCAGCCAGACGCTGACGCTGACGCTGTCGAACAACGGCCCGATGACGATGCCCGCCGGGGCGCAGATCAGCCTGCCGCTGGCCGCCGGTTTCACCGTCACCAGCCTGCCCGCGGGCTGCAGTGGGGTGGCCAGTGGCCAGACCTTGAGCGCTGCGGCCACGCTGCGCTGCACTGCCGCCGCGCTGCCCCAGGCCGGCAGCCAGAGCTGGGCCCTGGGCCTGCGCATGCCGTCGGCCGCGGCCACCGGCACCTGGAGCGCCACGGCGCTCGCGGCCAGCGGCTGGCGCGATGCCAATGCCGCCAACGATGTCGCCAGCACGCTCTACACCGTCAGTGGCGCCTACGCCGATCTCGGCCTGGACAAGACCAAGCTGCCGCAGTACGGCCCGGTCGTGCCCGGCACCGTGGTCACCACCACGATCACGGTGCGCAACGAGGCCTCCAGCACCGCGGCCGCCACCTACACCGCGGCCGGCGGCGCGCAACCGCTGCGCGTGGTCGACTACCTGCTGCCGGCGGAGATCGATGCGGCCGTCGGTGTCGACGGGCTGAGCGGCGTGTCCGCCGGCTGGACCTGCAGCGTCGGTGCCGGCAGCGATCCGGCCAACGCCGCCCGCAGCCGGCGCGTCCTGTGCCTGCGCACGGCGGCCGGCACGCTGGCGCCCGGCGAGAGCCTGACGCTGTCGTTCTCGACCCAGGTCAGCGCGACGATGGACGGCGCACCGCTGCTGGAAAACCGCGCCTGCACCGGCGAGACCGTGCTGAGCCAGCTCGGCCTGGGCGCGGCCGCCGGCCCGCAGCCCCCGGGCAACGGCCAGACCGCCAACGACTGCGCGACGGCTGGCGGCTTCCTGCGCGCGACCACGGCCACCCTCGGCCGCGCGCTGGTCGCGTTGCGCCAGTGGTCGTCGACGGTGGCGCCGGTCGCCGGCCAGGACACCGCCACCAGCGCCGACTGGCACGACGACGTGGCCGCTCCGGCCGTGCTGGCGGCCGACCAGTCCACGCTGTACTGGCGCTTCGAGGTGGCCACGCCGGCGGCGTCGCCCCAGGTCACGATCCCGACGCTGCTGGTCTACAACGGCAGCCTGCCCGGCCTGCTCGACGTCAGCTCGCCCGGCGCGCCAGCGCCCGGCTACCGCACGCCGGCCATCACCGTCACGCGCGAGCTGCTGTCGGGCAGCGCGACGCTGACCGGTTGCCCGACGGTGATCAGCGCCGGCAGCGGCCAGCTGGTGTGCACGCTGACCCAGGTCGCCCCCGGCACCCGGCTGCGGTTGACGCTGGCCGTGCCGCGTCCGCTGGCCGCCGGTCTGCTGGCCAACACCATGGCCTGGGTCACCTCGCCGGACGCCTTCCTGAGCGCCGTGCCGGGCCAGGTCGTCGATGACGATGCCGCGGTGCAGGTGCTGCCGCGCACCGATCTCGCGCTGACCAGCCTGAGCATGGCGCCGAACCAGCCGCGCATCGGCCAGACCGTGCAGTTCGTGGCCACCGCGCAGAACCTGGGGCCGGACGAGGTCAGTGCGCCGGGCGCCTTCACCGTGATCGACGACTTCAACGTCGACACGGCCGCCGGTCAGGCGGCCTATGCCGATCTCGTGGCCAGCGGCGAGGGGATGAGCTGCAGCGTCGTCGGCACCGCCGCCAGCGGTGAGCCGGCGCTGGCCGCCGGCCACCGCCGTGTGCGCTGCACCAACACCACGGCCGTCGCCCGTTATGCGACGCGCACGGTGACCGTCAGCGCACGGCTGCTCAAGCCGGCCGGCAGCCTGCCGGCCAGTGGGGCGGCCTGGACCGCCCAGGCGCACACCGCCCGCGTCGTGCTCGGTGGTGGCCTGTGCGAGTTCAAGGAGGAGACCAGCTCCTCGGCGGCCGTCTCCAGCGCCTGCGGCGATGCCGCGTCCCTGGCCAACAACCAGGCCAGCCTGAGCTACGACATCGGCCTGCCGCAGATCGACCTGATCCTGGGCACCCAGCTGGTGCTGCCCACCGGGCAGAGCATGCCGGCCATCGGCCAGCCGCTGCGCTACCGCTTCGTGCTGCAGAACAACGGCCCGTCGCGCGCCGAGGGTGTCACGCTGCAGGCGCGGCTGACGCTGCCGACCGGCTTCAGCGTCGCCTCGCCGTCGGTGGTGGCGGTCAATGCCCAGGCCGTCGGGGCTGCGCGTTACGTGCTCGACGCGACCAAGACCGGTGCCGTGACCTGCGCCCTGGCCGAGGCCACGCTGCTGAGCTGCCGGCTCGCGCCGCAGGCCGCCGATGCCTGGCTGGCCGCCGGCGCCGAGGTCAACTTCGACGTCGAACTCGCCAGCACCGGCAGCGCGCTGGTGCCGGTCACCTACAGCCAGACCTCGGTGGTCTGTGCCGACGAATCGCAGGCCGGCTACGAGTCCTCGGGCAGCTGCTCGATCACGGCCAGCGCCGACAACAACAACCGCTCGGCGGTCAACGACACCGTCTTCCCGGCGACCGATCTGGCCATCACCAAGGTCCAGGTGGCGGGTGGCGCGCCGGCCTCGCTCAACGAGCCACTGGCCTGGGACCTGGGCCTGCGCAACCGGGGCCCGCAGGCGGCCACCGTGCTGCGCGTCAGCGACGTGCTGCCGGCCGGCTTCGACTGGCTGGACGACAGCGCGCACGCGCCCGCCCTGACGCTGGGCAGCGCGGTGGGCAGCGTGCCCACGCTGGCCTGCAGCGCCAGCCCGGCCGCGCTCGCCAGCGTCAGCGCGCAGCAGACCGTCAGCTGCGTGATCAGCGCGCCGGCCGGCCAGGCGATCGCCGTCGGCGACGATGCCGAGCACCAGATCACGCTGCGGCTGTGGGCCCGGCGCCGGGCCGACTGGCTGCAGGGCCCGTACGGCACCGCCCAGCTCAACACCGCCAGCGTGGCGCCGGGCGTCGATGCCGCGGGCATGCCGCTGGCGGTCGATCCGGTCAGCGGCAATGACAGCGCGAGTGCCAGCGTGGTGCTGCAGCGCGCCGGCCTGTCCGGCCGCGTGATCCTGGACCGCAATGGCAACGGCGTGGCCGATGGCAGCGGCGCGTCGGCCGACAGCCCGCTCGAAGGCGTGACCGTGACCGTGCGCGGCACCGACCTCTGGGGCGCGGCGATCGTGCGCAGCGTGCGCACCGCCGCCGACGGCAGCTGGGCCTTCGACCACCTGCCGCCCGGCAGCTATGCCGTCGAGGAGACGCAGCCGGCCGGTCTGGTCGACAGCCCGGTGCTGCCGGCCGCGCCGGCAGGCAGCGGCGCGCAGGCCGTGGCGGCCGACGCCACCGCCGGCACCGGCAGCCGCTGGACCGCGCTCACGCTGGCCGGCGGCCAGTCGGTCAGCGGCCTGCTGTTCGCCGACACCGATGCGGCCGCCCGTCTGGCCGGCCGCGTCTGGCGTGACCTGGACGCCGACGGCGTGGCCGATGGCGACGCGGCGGGCGAGACCGGCATCGCCGGTGTGACGATCACGCTGCAGCGCCTGCTGGCCGACGGCAGCCTGGAGGCCGCCGGCACGGCGACCACCGGCGCCGATGGCCGCTGGAGCCTGGGCGGCCTGGCCGCCGGCCGCTACCGCATCAGCGAGGGCGCACTGCCCGCGGGCAGTGGTCTGCTCGACGGCCGGGCGGTGGCCGGCCAGGTGGCCGGAGCCACCGTCGGCACCGTCACCGTGGGCGAGCCCGACCGCATCGATGCGGTGACGCTCGGCGCCGATCAGTCCGGCACCGGCTATGACTTCGCCGAGATCCCGGCCGCGGCCCTCAGCGGCCGTGTCTGGCTCGATGCCGATGGCGACGGCGTGGTCGGCGCGACCGAGACCGGCCTGGCCGGCGTCACGCTGACGCTGACCGGCACCGACGACCGCGGCCAGAGCGTCAGCCGCACGACCGTGACGGCGGCCGATGGCCGCTGGTCCTTCAGCGACCTGCGGCCGGGCACCTATGCGGTGTCGCAGAGCGGCCAGCCCGCCGGCACCGTCAACGGCGTCACGCGCTCGGCCCTGGCCGGCGCGCTGGCCGGCAATCCGGCCGAGGGCGGTTCGCGCATCACCAACCTCGTGCTGGCCGCGGGCCAGCAGGCCGGCGACAACCTGTTCGGCGAGCAGCCCAACGGTGCCAGCCTGGCCGGCCGTGTCTGGCGTGACCTCGATGCCGACGGCCTGCCCGACGGCGACGCCGCCGGCGAGACCGGCATCGCCGGCATCACCGTCAGCGTGCAGCGCCTGCTGGCCGACGGCAGCCTGGAGGCCGCCGGCACGGCGACGACCGGCGCCGACGGCCGCTGGAGCGTCGCTGGCCTGACCGCCGGCCGCTACCGCGTCAGCGAGGGGGCGCTGCCGGCCGGCAGCGGCCTGCTCGATGGCCGCGCGGTGGCCGGCCAGGTGGCCGGTGCCACCGTCGGCACGGTCACCGCGGCCGAGCCGGACCGCATCGATGCGGTGATGCTCGGCGCCGACCAGGCCGGCACCGGCTACGACTTCGCCGAGATTCCGGCGGCGGCGCTGGCCGGCCGCGTCTGGCTCGACGCCGATGGCGACGGCCTGCCCGGCGCGACCGAGGCCGGCATCGCCGACAGCCGCGTGCGTCTGCTCGGCACCGATGACCGCGGTGTGGCCGTCGATCTGGAGGTGCGCACCGACGCCCAGGGCCAGTGGCGTGTCGACGGCCTGCGCCCGGGCCGCTACCGGGTGCTGCAGCCGCAGCAGCCGACGGGCACCGTCGAAGGCGCGATCGTCGCCGGGGCCGCCGCCGCGGCTGCCGGTGCCGGCGGCGCGGCCAATGCCGACGGCCAGTCCGAGATCGGCACGCTGGCGCTGGCCGCCGGCGCCACGGTCGACGGCCTGCTGTTCGGCGAGCGCACGGCCACGCCCGATCTGCGCGTGACCGCCACGGCCAGCGCCACCACGGTGACCGCCGGCCGCAGCCTGACGCTGACGCTGGCGGTGGCCAATGCCGGCAGCGTGGCCACCAGCGGCAACTGGAGCGTCAGCGACCGCCTGCCCGCCGGCCTGAGCCTGGCCGCCGTGCCCACGGGCAGCGGCTGGACCTGCTCCGGCGCCATCGGCGACACCGCCTTCAGCTGCAGCCGCAGCGACAGCCTGGCCGCCGGCGCGACGCTGGCTGCCCCGCTGAGCGTGCCGGTGCAGGTGGCCGTCACCGCCGCGGGCACGCTGCTGGATGCCGCGCTGGTGCGCGGTGGCGGTGAGCTCGCATCGGCCGAGCCGAGCGCGGCCGAGCAGGCCGCCCTGCTGGCCGGCGGCGATCCGTCCACGCTGACGGCCTGCTCGGCCACGCCGCAGCACCAGGCCTGCCAGCTGGCGATCACGGTGCGTGCACCGGGCGCCGTTTCCGGCACCGCCTGGCTGGACAGCGGCAGCGTCGCCAGCCGTCTGGACAGCACCGACACCCGGCTGGCCGGCTGGACGGTGGAGCTGGTCGATGCGGCCGGTGCCGTCGTCGCCCAGGCCCGCACGGCCAGCGATGGCCGCTGGCGCATCGGCGATCTGGAGCCGGGCCTGCCGCTGCAACTGCGCTACCGCGAGCCGGCCTCCGGCGTGGTCTTCGGCTGGCCGGTCAACGGCGAGCAGGGCACGGCCTCGGCCCCGGCCGACTGCCTGGCCGATGCCGATGCGCGCTCGCAAGGGCGTGCCAGCGCCTGCGTGCGCAGCGGCGGCCAGCCCTGGAGCCGCATCGTCGTCGCCCCCGGCGCCGAGCTGATGCAGCAGAGCCTGCCGGTGGCCGCCGGTGGCGTCGTCTACGACTCGACCACCCGCCAGCCGGTGGCCGGCGCCCGCGTGAGCTTCGCGCCCGAGGGCAGCTGCGCCGGCTTCGATCCGGCCGGCCAGCTGGTGGGCGCCAGCCTGCCGGGCGGGGCGGTCACCGGCTACACGATCGCCGGCCAGACCGTCTCGATGCTCACCGGCAGCCAGGGCCTCTACCAGTTCCAGTTCCTGCCGGGCAGCGCCGCGCCCGCCCAGTGCACCTTCGCGCTGAGCGTGCAGGCCAGCGGTTATGCGTCGCCGTCGACGGCCATCCCGGCCGAGTCGCGCGCGTTCTCGCCGGTGGCCGACGATCCGGCCGTGGTCGTGGCCGTCCAGGCCCAGGCCACGGCGCCGGTGGGCGGCGCCAGCACCGTCTGGTACGCGACGCTGGCCGCCGGCAGCGCGGTGGCCACGGCGGTCAACAACCACCTGCCGCTGGATCCGGGCAGCAACGCCGTGCTGACGCTGGCCAAGACCGGCGACCGGGCCAAGGCCGAGATCGGCGACAGCGTGCGCTACACGATCACCGTGCAGCGCGGCAGCGGCAGCCGTCCGGCGCAGACCACGGTGGTCGATCGCCTGCCGGCCGGCTTCACCTACGTCCGCGGCACGGCCAGCGTCAACGGCAGCGCCATCGCCGATCCGGCCGGTGGCCTGGGCCCGGTGCTGACCTTCCAGCTCGGCGCGATGAGTGCCAGCGGCAGCGATGCCGACCGCCTGGTGCTGCGCTACCGCGTGCGCATCGACACCGGTGCGCAGCAGGGCGATGGCGTCAACCGCGCGGTGGCCCATGGCTGCGCGACGCCCGCCAGCTGCGTGGCCGCCGACGGCCGCACGCCGCTGGCCGGTGCGTCCAGCAGCAACGAGGGTCGCCACACGGTGGCCGTCGGCGGCGGCGTGTTCGCCACCGAGGCCTGCCTGGCCGGCAAGGTCTTCGTCGACTGCAACCACGACCATGTGCAGGGCGCCGAGGAGCTCGGCATCCCGGGCGTGCGGCTGATCCTGAGCGACGGCACGAACCTCGTGTCCGACGTCGAGGGCAAGTACGCCGTCTGCGGTCTGGCCCCGCGCAGCCACGTGCTGCGGGTCGACGAGACCACGCTGCCGCGCGGCAGCCGCCTGACCACCAGCGGCAGCCGCAACCTGGGTGACGCCGGCAGCCTGTGGCTGGACCTGAAGCACGGTGAGCTGCACCGTGCCGACGTGGTCGAGGGCAGCTGCAGCAACACCGTGCTGGAGCAGGTCAAGGCCCGCCGCGCGCTCGGCGAGGTGACGGCGCCGCAGACCGAGCGTGCCGGCAGCCGCCCGCTGCGCCTGGACAGCAAGGCCCACGGCCTGGATGCGCTGCGCAGCCCGCCGCGCGGCACCGACGGCGCCAACCAGCGGGTGCGCCCGCGCGCGCTGTCGGCGGACGCCCCCGCGCCGTCGGAGGCGATGCGTCCGGTGCCCGACCTGCCGATGAACCGGCCCCCACCCCAGGGCCGCACCACCGGCGATGACCCCCACACCGGAGACGACGATGCGACGCGTTGAGCCCCACCGGCCACGCCACCACCGTGCGCCACGATCCTGCCCCCGCCTGCTGGCCGCCGCCGTGCTGCTGCCCTGGTCCCTGTCCACGCTCGCTGCCGGCTATGCGCCGCTGGTCGATGACCTGCCGTTGGCGCCGTCGCAGAACGGCCGTGGCACGGGCACGGCGCCGTCGCTGCTGGCCGCCCGCGTCGGCGAGGTCGACTGGGCGGCGAATGCCGCCGTCGGCCGCCTGGTGCTGGAGGCCGACCGCGACGCGGCGCCGGCCGATGGCCAGAGCGGCATCGCGCTGACGCTGCGCGTCTACGGCCGCGACGGCCAGCCGCTGGCCCAGCCGGTCACCGTCACGCTGGAGGCCAGCGCCGGCCGCTGGCGCGTGCCCGGCGCGGCCACCGACGAGGAGGGCCCGCGCGGGCGCGATGCCGATCCGCGCACGCCCGGCCTGCAGCTGCGGGTCGAGCAGGGCGTGGCCCGTGTCGTGCTGCTGGCGCCGGCCGAGCCGGCCGACGTGCGCCTGCGCGCGACCGCCGGTGACGAGCAGGTCCACGGCCAGCTGCGCTTCGGCCCCGACCTGCGGCCGATGCTGGGCGCCGGTCTGGTCGAGGGCGTGCTGCGCGTGCACAGCGGCGGCATCGAGGCGGCCGAGCGCGCCGACGTGTTCGAGCGCGAGATCCGCCGCTGGTCGCACGATTTCAGCGGCGGCCGCGCCAGCGTCGACGGCCGCGTCGCCTTCTATTTCAAGGGCGTGGTGCGCGGCAGCACGCTGCTGACCGCCGCCTATGACAGCGACAAGGACGTGCGCAGCCGCCTGCTGCGCGACATCCAGCCCGACGCCTGGTATCCGGTCTACGGCGACGCCGCGCTGCGCAGCGCCGACGCCCGGTCGACCGAACGCCTCTACCTGCGCCTGGACCAGGACCGCAGCTGGGCGCTGCTGGGCGATTTCACGACCGGCGACGGCGCCCTCCAGGCCTTCGGCGTGGGGCCGGGCGGGCCGTCGGAGGCGGCGCCGCTGAAGGCGCGCAGCCTGGGCCAGTGGAGCCGCACCGCGACCGGCGTGCGCCTGCACCACGAGGCCGACGGTCTGGTCGTCAACGGCGCGGCCTTCCGCGACAGCCTGCGCCAGGTGGTCGAGGAATACGCGAGCCAGGGCTCGGGCCCCTACGGCCTGCGCAACAGCGGCGCGGTCGAGGGCAGCGAGAAGGTCGAGGTGCTGGTGCGTGACCGCCAGCAGCCGGCGCGCATCCTCAGCGTGCGCACGCTGACGCGCGGCGTCGACTACAGCTTCGAGCCCTTCTCCGGCCGGCTGCTGCTCAGCCAGTACCTGGCGGCCTTCGACGCCGAGCTCAACCCGGTCACGCTGCGCATCACCTACGAGGTCGACCAGGGCGGCGAGGCCTTCTGGGCCGGCCAGGCCGACGCGCAGTGGCGGCTGGGCGAGCGCGTCGAGCTCGGCGGCAGCCTGGCGCGCGACAGCAATCCGCTGGCGCCCTACACGCTGGCCAGCGCCAACCTGGGCTGGCGCTTCGGCCCGCGCTCGGCCGTCGTGCTGGAGGTGGCGCGCAGCCAGACCACGGTCAACACCAACCCGGTCAACACCGCCACGGCGACCGGCCTGGCCGGCGTGATCGGCGAGGCCGAGGGCTCGGCCTGGCGGGTCGAGCTGGTGCACGAGGACGAGGGGCGGCGCGTGCGCGGCCATGCCGGGCGCAGCCAGCCGACCTTCGCCAATCCGTCGGCCCCGCTGACCGGCGGCCGCGGCGAGGCGGCGCTGAAGGCCGAGCAGCGCCTGGCCGAACGCTGGACGCTGGAGGCCGAGGCCCTGTCCAGCGAGGACCGCAATCCCGACGGCGGCCACTACGGCGCCGGTGGCGTCGGCGTGCGCTGGCAGGCGGCCGAGCGCCTGAGCCTGGCCGTCGGTCTGCGCCGCCAGCGCGAGACGGTCGGCACCACCGGTCAGGCCAGTACCGCACCGTGGAACAGCACGGCCGGACTCGGCAGCAGCCTGGGCAGCGGCGCCGGCGGCGGCCTGCTGGGCTATGGCAACCAGGCGCTGGATACGGCCACCGGCCTGCCCGCCATCAGCGGCAGCAGCCTGGGCGCGACCGCCAGCAGCCTGCCGCTGGGCACCCGGCTGGAGAGCGACAGCCTGCGCCTGGGCCTGGGCTGGCGCGCGACCGAGCGCTGGACGCTCGGCGCCGAGGCCGAGCAGGACATCGCCGGCGAGGACCGCCGACGCCTGGGCGCGCTCGCCCAGTACCAGTGGAGCGAGCGCAGCCGGCTCTACGGCCGCGGCGAATGGCAGCAGGGCTGGGTGCAGTCCGCCGGCACCTCGGCCACCGGCCGCAGCGCCCATGTGCTGGCCTTCGGCGTCGACAGCCGTTGGCTGCACGACGGCGGGCCGGACGGCGCGGGCGCCGAGACCCAGGTCTTCAGCGAGTACCGGCTGCGCGACAGCCTGAGCGCGCGCGATGCGCAGCTGGCCTCCGGCATCCGCCACGGCTGGCAGCCGGCCGCCGGCTGGCGCGCCAACGCCGGCTATGAGCGGCTGCAGGTCGTCAGCGGTGACACCGCCTCCGGCCAGGCGGTCTTCGGCGGCCTGGACTACACCGGCGGCGCGCTGTGGAAGGCCGGCTCGCGGCTGGAGCACCGCCGCAGCGGCGACGTCGACGGCACCCCCGCCGACGAGCGCTTCCACACCACGCTGGCCCAGGTCTGGGGCGCGCGCAAGCTCGACCGCGACTGGACCCTGCTGCTGCGCGAGTACCTGCTCTACACCGGCTACGCGGCCAAGGGCGACGTGGCCCAGCACCGGGCCCAGGCCGGTCTGGCCTGGCGACCGGTCGACCACAACCGCTGGAACCTGCTGGGCCGGCTGGAGCACAAGCGCGAGGTCGATGCCAGCAATGCCGAGGTCGGCCGCCTGGAGAGCCAGGCCGTGATCGCCGCGGTGGTGGCCGACTGGCATCCGTCGCGCCCCTGGTGGTGGACCGGGCGCGTGGCCACCAAGTGGCAGACCGACCAGTTCGAGGGCGGCGTGCGCGACCGCTTCCGCAGCCACCTGATCGGCGGCCGCGTGGTCTGGGACTGGCGCGAGCGCTGGGACCTGGGCCTGGGCACCGCGCTGCAGTTCGGTCGTCACGGCGCGCTGCAGCAGGCCTGGGGCGTGGAAGCCGGCTGGCTGGCGCAGACCAACCTCTGGCTGTCGGCCGGCTGGAACTGGAGCGGCTTCCGCGCCGACAGCGATCTGGCCGGTGCCGAGTACACCCGGCGCGGCGCCTTCGTGCGCCTGCGCTTCAAGTTCGACGAGACCCTGTTCAAGCGCGGTGACCCCGAGGTCAACCGCAGCCTGGATCGCTGATGCGAGGCCCCAGTCCGATGATCGCCCGTTCCTCTTCCTTGCTTCGTCACCGCCGTGGTCCGGCGCCGCAGCGCCGTACCGCCGGGGTGTCCGGCACCGCCTGCGCGGCCTGCCGGCCGGAGGGTGGCCGTCTGCGGCCGCTGCTCGCCGGTCTGCTGCTGGCCGCCGCCAGTCCCGTAGCCGTCCAGGCCCAGGTCGTGCCTGCGGTAGCCGCCGACGGCCCGCTGCAGCCCGCACCCGCGCGCATCAGCGACCGTGCGATCGCGCTCGACCAGCAGGTCTACGAGGCCGCCCAGGCCCGGCTCAAGGCCATCAACGACGGTGGCCGGCGTCTGGCCGACGGCGCGCTGGCCCAGGCCCAGTGCTGGCTGGACGTCAGCTTCCACGAGTACACCCGCAACGACCGCGGCGCCTTCCCGACCGAGGCGCTGGCCCAGAGCGCCCGTCTGGCCGCGGCGATGGAGCAGGGCGCCACGCCGGATCTCACGGTGCCGCTGGTCGCCGACGGGCTGCGCCTGCGGCCCGATCTGTGGGCCCGCAGCGCCGCGCTGCGCGGCCATCCGGGCTGGTCGTGTGCGGCCGCGCGCGCGAACTGCGGCGAGGTCGAGCTGGCCCATGCCGGCCATGAGCAGCGCCAGCTCGACTGGCGCCACGCCCGGCCCTATGTGCAGATCGCCGAGGACCTGATCGGCGAGGCGGAAGCGCTGGCGGCGGGCTGTCGTCCACCGGTCGTGCCGGCCGCGCCTGCCGTGTCGCCGCCCGCGGTGCCCGTCGCCGAGGTGCCGCCGCCCGCGGTGGCCGTGGCGCCTGCGGTCGTTCCGGTGCCGGTGGTGCCGCCCGCGCCCGAGGCCCCGCGCGCCCTGCCGCCGCCGGTGCAGCTGCAGGCCGCCGCGCTGTTCGAGTTCAACCGCGCGGACGCCGCCGCGCTGCGGCCCGAGAGCGTGACCGCGCTGCGGCTGCTGGCCGAGCGGGTCAAGGCCCAGGGCCTGAGCGTGCGGCGTCTGGTGCTGGTCGGCCATGCCGACCGTCTGAACGGCACCGGCCACGGCGACTACAACCAGCGCCTGTCCGAGCGCCGGGCGCAGACCGTGCGTGCGGTGCTGGCCGACTTCGGGGTGCAGGCGGCGCAGGTGGACCTGCAGGCCGCCGGTGACGGGGTCCAGCAGGTGCGCTGCGATGCGCCGGGCATGAGCGTGCAGGCGGTCCAGACCTGCCTGCTGCCCAACCGACGGGTCGAGGTGCTGGTCGAGGCCGTGCCGGCCGCCGCGCGCTGAACGGATCAGGCCGGGCGGATCGGGCCCGGCGGATCGGGCCCGGCGGATCGGGCCGGGGAGGCCGGACGCCGGCCCCCCGGCGCCGGCTCAGTCCCGGCCCGGGCTCGAGACCTGGTGGCGCATCAGGCGCCCCTTCTCGCGTTCCCAGTCGCGGTCCTTCTCCGCATTGCGCTTGTCATGCTGGGCCTTGCCCTTGGCCAGCGCGATGTCGCACTTGACCAGACCGCCCCGGTAGTGGAGGTTGAGCGGCACCAGCGTGAAGCCCCGCTGCTCGACCTTGCCGACCAGGCGCCGGATCTCGTCCTTGCGCATCAGCAGCTTCTTCGTGCGGTCGGGCTCGGGCAGCACGTGGGTCGACGCCGAGCGCAGCGCGTTGATGCGCAGACCGATCACGAACAGCTCGCCGTTCTTGATCACCACGTAGCCGTCGGTCATCTGCACCTGGCCGGCGCGGATGGCCTTGATCTCCCAGCCGTACAGCACGACGCCGGCCTCGTGCTTCTCCTCCAGGTGGTATTCGAAGCGGGCACGCCGGTTGTCGACGATCGGCGCCGAGGCCGGCGGGCGTTCGCGCGGGCCGCGCTCGCCGGGCGCGGTGCCGCCGGTGGACTTCGGGGCGGATTTGCCGGCCCCGGCTTTGCTGCCGGATGCGGACTTGCCGGACGCGGACTTGCCGGACGATGAGGCAGAAGACTTGGCAGAGGAGGCGGACATCGGGGCCGTGGACGGGCCGGTGCTGCGGAGCGCGATCGGCCGTGGACTGGCCGGGCGCTCACCGTCGGATACGGGATGGACGCTCCACCCGCAGCCCGGGTGGTGTCCGAGCCGGCGGCGCAACCGCGCACCGGCTTCTAGAATGCGGCGATTGTATGAAGCACGTGAAGAAGTCGGTTCTCCTGTGGTACTCGGCCAGCGAGATGTACCGGCTCGTGACCGCGGTCGAGGACTATCCCCGTTTCCTGCCCTGGTGCGACCGCGCCGAGGTGCTGGCCCATGACGCCGACGGCATGACCGCGCGGCTGCACCTGCATTTCGCCGGGCTGCGCCACGCGTTCACCACGCGCAACCAGCACGTGGCCGATCGCGAGGTGCGCATGACCTTGGTCGACGGGCCGTTCTCGACGCTGGACGGGACCTGGAAGTTCATCCCCATCGGCAGTCCGCCCGAGGGTGCGGCCGGTGATGGCGTGATGCCCCAGGCCTGCCGCATCGAGTTCGATCTGGCCTATGCCTTCTCCAGCCGCGCGCTGTCGACGGTGCTCAGCCCGGTCTTCGACCGCGTGGCCAGCACCTTCGTCGACAGCTTCGTGCTGCGGGCCGAACAGGTCTACGGTCCGCGATGAACACCTCCGAGCCTTCGACGATGCCGTCATCGGGGCCGCAACCGCAACCGCAACCGCAACCGGAGCCGGTTCGCGGGACGGCCGCGACGGAGGGTGTTGCGGCCGCCGCGGCGCCGCTGCGCGTCGAGCTGCTGGTGTGCGCAGAGCCCGGTGCCGTGCGTCGCCAGTGGCTGACGCTGGCCGCCGGCGCGACCGTGGCCGACGCGCTGCGCGAGGGCCGGTCGTCGTTCGCGGGGCTGGCCGCTGAGGCGGTGGACGCGCTGTGGCCGTCGGTCTGGGGCCGGGCCTGCGTGCCCGGGCGCGTGCTGGCCGACGGCGACCGTCTGCTGCTCACGCGGGGCCTGCAGGTCGACCCCAAGGAGGCCCGGCGCCTGCGCTACCAGCGCGACGGCCTGCGTCCGCAGCGCCGCACGCCCCGCCGGCGCGGTGAGGGCACGCCGCCCGCGGTCTGAGCCGGCGGCTTCCGCCTCAACCTCAACCTCAACCGCACTCGCTGGCGATGGCGCTGCGGGCGCGTTCGGCCTCGGCGCGGCGGGTCGCGTCGTCCAGCGGCACGTTCTCGCCACGGGCATCGGGCCGGCTCAGGCGCTGGCCGCTGTCCAGCGTCGACAGCCATTGACGGGCACGCTGGCAGTTGTCGGCCCGCTGGGCCTGGCGGCGGGCCTGTTCGGCCTGCTCGCGGGCCTCGGCGGCGGCCGGGCGCGATGCGCCGCGGCCCGGCGCTGGCGCACTGGCGGCGCTGGCCGCGGCCGATGGCGCCGCACCACCCGCGGGTGCGGCCGTGGCCGGCGTGCGCGCCGGCCGGCGGACGATCGATTTCTCGGGCACCTCGCGCGGCGGCGGCAGGTCGCTGACGTGCAGCTGGCCCTTGGCATCGCGCCACTGGTACTGGGCGGCGACCGGCATCGCCGCACCGAGCGCGAGCAGGCCGACGAGCGCCGCCGCGAGCATCGGGCGGGACGGGAGACGACCGGCCGGCAGCAGCGTCACGGCGGGGGAGAAGGCAGCAGGGACCATGATCTCTCGAGGAAATGCCGTACCGCCTGCGCCGGACTCGGCGCCCGCAGGACAGGCATGCGCAGGCGGGGCGGAACGGGTCGCGCACGCACCGGTGACGCGGCATGGTGGCGCCTTGCGGCAGCCGGATGAGTGTAGCGGCGCGCGGGGTCCCTATAATCCGCTTTTGCGTCTGGAGCTTCCCCATGCGCCTTCTCGGCAAAGCGCTCACCTTCGACGATGTGTTGTTGGTGCCGGCCTACTCTCAGGTGTTGCCGCGCGACACCAGCCTCGCGACCCAGCTGTCGCGCAACATCCGTCTGAACCTGCCGGTGGTTTCGGCCGCCATGGACACGGTCACCGAGGCCCGCCTGGCGATCGCCATCGCCCAGGAGGGCGGCATGGGCATCGTCCACAAGAACCTCACGCCGATGCAGCAGGCGGCCGAAGTGGCGCGCGTCAAGCGCTACGAATCCGGTGTGCTGCGCGATCCGATCACGATCAGCCCCGGCGTGCCGGTGCGTGACGTGATCGCGCTCAGCCGCCAGCACGGCATCTCCGGCTTCCCCGTCGTCGACGGCGGCAAGGTGGTGGGCATCGTCACCGGCCGTGACCTGCGCTTCGAGACGCGCATGGACATCCCGGTGCGCGAGATCATGACGCCGCGCGAGCGCCTGATCACCGTGCCGGACGGCGCGACACTCGAACAGGCCAAGGCCCTGATGCACCAGCACAAGCTCGAGCGCGTGCTGGTCGTCAACGACGCCTTCGAGCTGCGTGGCCTGATGACCGTCAAGGACATCACCAAGCAGACCAACTTCCCCAATGCCGCGCGGGATGCCTTCGGCAAGCTGCGTGTCGGCGCTGCGGTCGGCGTCGGCGAGGGCACCGAGGAACGGGTCGAACTGCTGGTCAAGGCCGGCGTCGACGCGCTGGTGGTCGACACCGCCCATGGCCACAGCCATGGCGTGATCGAGCGCGTGCGCTGGGTCAAGAAGAACTTCCCGCAGGTCGACGTCATCGGCGGCAACATCGCCACCGGCGCGGCCGCACGGGCCCTGGTCGAGGCCGGCGCCGACGGCGTCAAGGTCGGCATCGGGCCGGGTTCGATCTGCACCACCCGCATCGTCGCCGGTGTCGGCGTGCCGCAGATCACCGCGATCGACAACGTGGCCACCGCCCTGGCGGGCACCGGCGTGCCGCTGATCGCCGATGGCGGCATCCGCTACTCGGGCGACATCTCCAAGGCGATCGCCGCCGGCGCCAGCACGGTGATGATGGGCGGCATGTTCGCCGGCACCGAGGAAGCGCCGGGCGAGGTCATCCTCTACCAGGGCCGCTCCTACAAGAGCTACCGTGGCATGGGCTCGATCGGTGCGATGAAGGCCGGTTCGGCCGACCGCTACTTCCAGGAAAACGACGAGACCACGAACCCCAACCAGGACAAGCTGGTCCCGGAGGGCATCGAAGGCCGCGTGCCCTACAAGGGCTCGGTCGTCTCGATCATCTACCAGATGGCCGGCGGCCTGCGCGCCTCGATGGGCTACTGCGGCTGCGGCAGCATCGAGCAGATGCATGCCCAGGCGGAGTTCGTCGAGATCACCTCGGCCGGCATCCGTGAGAGCCACGTCCACGACGTGCAGATCACGAAGGAAGCGCCGAACTACCGCCTGGAGTGACGGTGGGCGGGCCCCAGCCAGTGGTTCGCGGGGCGCCTGCGGACGACGCGACGGACACGGCCGCCGCGGCCTCGCCGCCGCGGCGTGCCGCGGCCATGCGCTTCATCCTGATCGCGGTGCTGATCGACATCATCGCGATCGGCGTGATGATCCCGGTGCTGCCGCATCTGGTGGGGCAGTTCACGTCCTCGGCGGTCGAGCAGAACTACTGGTACGGCGCGGTCAGCTTCGCCTTCGCGTTCGCCAACTTCTTCGGCAGTCCGGTGCTGGGGGCCCTGTCGGATGCGCATGGCCGCCGGCCGGTGCTGCTGCTGGGCTTCACCGGCCTGGCGCTGAGCTTCTTCGTCACCGCCCAGGCCACCGCGCTGTGGATGCTGATCGCGGTGCGGCTGGTGGCCGGGGCCATGCAGTCGAACGCGGCGGTGGCCAATGCCTATGTCGCCGACATCACCGATCCGGCCCACCGCGCACGCCATTTCGGCATGATCGGCGCGGCCTTCGGCGCCGGCTTCACGATCGGGCCGATGCTCGGCGGCTGGCTGGGCGCGCAGGATCTGCACCTGCCGTTCTACGTCTCCGGCGTGCTGGCCCTGATCAACGCGCTCTACGGCTGGCGTGTGCTGCCCGAGTCGCTGCCGCCCGAGCGGCGGCGTCCGGTCGACTGGCGCCGGGCCAATCCGGTGCACGCGCTGCATGGGCTGACGCAGCTGCAGGGCGTGGGCCCGCTGGTGGCCATCGTCGCCTGCTCGGGCCTCGCGCAGTTCGTGCTGCACGTGGTCTGGGTGCTCTACGGCAGCTACCGCTTCGGCTGGGGGCCGGCCGAGAACGGCTGGTCGCTGTTCGCCGTCGGCGTGATGTCCATCATCGTGCAGGGCGGCCTGCTGCGCCATCTGCTCAAGCGCTGGAGCGCGGCGACGCTGGTGCAGTGGGGGCTGGTGTCGTCGACGCTGGCCTTCGTCGGCTGGGGGCTGTCGACCGCTCCCTGGATGCTGTACGCGGTGATGGCGGCCAACCTGCTGGGCTTCGCCGTCAACACCGCCGTGCAGAGCCTGATCTCGCAGGCGGCCGACGCCCGCAGCCAGGGCGCGACGCTGGGCGCGGTGGCCGCGCTCAACAGCCTGATGGCGGTGCTGGCACCGGTCATCGGTGCCGTGCTGCAGGCCTGGGGCGCGCACTTCCCGCGTGACCATCTGCTGGTCGGGCTGCCCTTCTTCTTCTGTGCGCTGCTGCAGCTGTGCAGCACGTTGATCGCCTGGCGGCATTTCCGCCGCCATCCCGAGCTGACCGCGCGCCCGGCCGCGGCGGCCTGAGCCGCCGGCCCTGCCGGTCTTTCCCTTACTGGTCTGCGGCAGCCCCGGCGGGCGGCCACAGCGCTCCTTTTCCTTCCGCCGGACGACGCCCGACGCCATGGCCACTGCCCACGACAAGATCCTGATCCTCGATTTCGGCTCCCAGGTCACCCAGCTGATCGCGCGCCGCGTGCGCGAGGCGCAGGTGTACTGCGAGATCCACCCCAACGACGTGTCGGACGAGTTCATCCGCAGCTTCGGGGCCAAGGGCATCATCCTCAGCGGCAGCCATGCCAGCACCTATGAGGACCACGAGCTGCGCGCGCCGCAGGCCGTGTGGGACGCCGGCGTGCCGGTGCTGGGCATCTGCTACGGCATGCAGACCATGGCGGTGCAGCTGGGCGGCAAGGTCGAGTGGAGCGACAGCCGCGAATTCGGCTATGCCGAGGTGCGGGCCCATGGCCACACCGCGCTGCTCAAGGACATCGAAGACTTCGCCACGCCCGAGGGCCACGGCATGCTCAAGGTGTGGATGAGCCATGGCGACAAGGTCACCGCGCTGCCGCCGGGCTTCAAGCTCATGGCCAGCACGCCCAGCTGCCCGATCGCCGGCATGGCCGACGAGGCCAAGCGCTACTACGCCGTGCAGTTCCACCCCGAGGTCACCCACACGGTGCAGGGCGCGGCGCTGTTCCAGCGTTTCGTGCGCGACATCTGTGGCTGCGCGGGCGACTGGATCATGGGCAACTACATCGAGGAAGCGGTCGCGAGGATCCGTGCCCAGGTCGGCGACGAGGAAGTCATCCTGGGCCTGTCCGGCGGCGTCGATTCCAGCGTGGCCGCGGCCCTGATCCACCGCGCCATCGGCGACCAGCTGACCTGCGTGTTCGTCGACCACGGCCTGCTGCGCCTGAACGAAGGCGACATGGTGATGGACATGTTCGCCGGCCGGCTGCATGCCAAGGTCATCCGCGTCGACGCGGCCGATCTGTTCCTGGGCCAGCTGGCGGGCGTGACCGACCCCGAGAAGAAGCGCAAGATCATCGGTGGCCTGTTCGTCGATGTCTTCAAGGCCGAGGCGGCCAAGCTCAAGGCGTCGGGTGCCGGCCACAAGGGCGCCACCTTCCTGGCCCAGGGCACGATCTACCCCGACGTGGTCGAGAGCGGCGGCACCAAGACCAAGAAGGCCACCACGATCAAGAGCCACCACAACGTCGGTGGCCTGCCCGAGCAGCTCGGCCTGAAGCTGCTGGAGCCGCTGCGCGAGCTGTTCAAGGACGAGGTGCGCGAGCTGGGCGTGGCGCTGGGCCTGCCGCACGACATGGTCTACCGCCACCCGTTCCCGGGACCGGGCCTGGGGGTGCGCATCCTGGGCGAGGTCAAGCCCGAGTACGCCCGCCTGCTGCAGCGGGCCGACGCGGTCTTCATCGAAGAGCTGCGCGCGGCCATCGACCCGGCCACGGGCAAGAGCTGGTACGACCTGACCAGCCAGGCCTTCACCGTCTTCCTGCCCGTCAAGAGCGTGGGCGTGATGGGCGACGGCCGCACCTACGATTACGTGGTGGCGCTGCGCGCCGTGCAGACCAGCGACTTCATGACCGCCGACTGGGCCGAGCTGCCCTACAGCCTGCTGAAGAAGGTGAGCGGCCGCATCATCAACGAGGTGCGTGGCATCAACCGCGTCACCTACGACGTGAGCAGCAAGCCGCCGGCCACGATCGAGTGGGAGTGAGGCGCGGGCCGGGCCGCCGGTCCACGGACCGGTGACGCCGGTTCCGTGCATGCTCGGCGTCAGGATTCCTCAACAAGGCGGGGCCGTGAGGCTTGATCGCGGTCTTGCCGCGTGCGGTGCTCGTTAAGCTGCGGGTCCTGCCCATCCACGGAACGCCGCCCATGAACCGCACCGCCCTGATCCGTCGCCCGTCCCTCGCGTGGCGGGCCTGTCTCGTTCTGGCTGTCGCCGGGCTGTCCGCACCAGCCGGTGCGGCCGAGATCTACGGCGGCGTGAGCCTGCTCGGGGTGACCCTGGGCGCGGCCACGGCCGTCAATGAACGCCTGGCGCTGCGCGGCGAGTTCTCCGGCGGCCTCAAGGCCTCGCGCAACGGTCGCGAGGAAGGCGTCACCTACCAGGGTGATCTGCGCCTGGGGCGGGTCGGGGCCTACGCCGACTGGTTCCCCTTTTCCGGCCGCTTCCGTCTGACCGGCGGCGTGAATGCCAACCAGATCAAGGCCACGCTGAACAGCCAGGGCGGCGAGGCCACGATCAACGACAAGCCCGTCAACCTCGACGGCCGCTACTTCAACGTCGAGCTGAAGTACCCCACGGCCACACCCTATCTGGGCATCGGCTGGGGTCACCACCACCGGCCCGAAGGGGGTCTGGGCTTCTGGGCCGACATCGGCGTCAGCGTGGGCAAGTTCAAGTTCAAGGTCGATACCGACATCGTCGGCGTCGATGACATCACCCAGGAAGACGTCGATGCCGAGGTGCGCAAGGTGCGCGACGCGCTGAACAAGCTGCCGGTGCTGCCCTACGTCGCCCTCGGCCTGAACTGGCAGTTCTGACCGCCGGCGGGCCGGGCCGCCGCGTGCCCTAACATCCGGCCCATGCTTGAACAGACCGCCGCCGGCTGGCGGCCCGACGATGAAGCCGGCATGCGCCTGGCGCTGGACCAGGCGCTGAACGCGCAGCTGGCCGGCGAGGTGCCGGTGGGCGCCGTGCTGATGCGCGAGGGCCAGGTGCTGGCCACCGGCTACAACCGTCCGATCACCACCTGCGATCCGACCGCCCACGCCGAGATCGTCGCGCTGCGCCATGCCGCGCAGCTCGCGCAGAACTACCGCCTGCCGGGGGTCACGCTGTACGTGACGCTGGAGCCCTGCGCGATGTGCGCGATGGCGCTGCTGCACGCCCGGGTGGCGCGCATCGTCTACGCCACGGCCGACCCCAAGACCGGTGCGGCCGGCTCGGTGGTCGACCTGTTCGCCCAGCCGCTGCTCAACCACCAGACCGAGCTTGTCGGCGGTGTGCTGGCCGAACCGGCCGCCGCATTGCTGCGGCGCTTCTTCGCCGAGCGGCGTGCGGCGCAGAAGGCGCTGCGCGAGCAGCAGCGGCAGGCCGCCGCGCAGGCGTCGGTGCCCGGCGCCGATCCTCTCTTGTCTTCCGGTGCGCTCTGGCCGCTCGAGCCGCCGATTCCCGTCGGCGAGAGCCTGGAGCTCGGCCTCGACGACAGCGGCACGGACGCACCCATGGGTGACGCGGCCGATCTTTCCCAGGACCCCCGATGACCGCCCAGCGCCGCCGCGCGGCCTCTGCTGCCGCACCCGCGACCGATCCTTCCCACGCGTCCCATGACCATCCGTCCACCTGTGACGGCCATTGCGGGCACGACCACGACCACGATCACCCCGCCCACGGCGCCCATGAGTCGGCGGCGCCCCTGCGGCTGAGCCTGTACGCCAGCGCCGGTGTCGAGCTGCGCACGGCCGCCGTGCAGCGTGCGCGGCGTCGGCTGAAGGCGCTCGGCTTCGCGGTCGATGTCGATCCCAGCGTGCGGGCCCGGGCCCAGCGTTTCGCCGGGGACGACGCGACCCGTGTGGCCACCCTGCACCGCATCGCCGACGCGGCCCCCGACATCGCCCTGGCGGTGCGCGGTGGGTACGGCAGCACGCGGCTGCTCGACGCGATCGACTGGCCGCGCATCGCCCGGAGCGTCGAGCGCGGGACGCGCTGGGTGGGGCACAGCGATCTGACGGCGATCCAGCTGGCCTTGCTGGCCCATACCGGTGCGTCCAGCTGGCACGGGCCGATGGCCAGCGAGGATTTCGGCCGCGAGGACCCACCGGCCGAACCGGCGGTCGACGAGGTGACCCGCGACTGCTTCGTCGAGGCGATGCACGGTGAGCTGGAGGCCGTGGGCTGGCGCACCGAGGCCGGCCACGACGGTCTGCAGGCGCGTGGCCTGCTGTGGGGGGGCAATCTGGCCGTGCTGACGGCCTTGCTCGGCACCCCGCACTGGCCGCGCCAGGTGCGGGGCGGCATCCTGTTCCTCGAAGACGTCGGCGAGCCGCCGTACCGGGTCGAGCGCATGCTGCTGCAGCTGCACCAGGCGGGTGTGCTCGCCCGCCAGAAGGCCGTGCTGCTCGGTGCCTTCAGCGGCTGGAAGCCGTCACCGATCGACCGCGGCTACACGCTGAAGACGGTGGTCGCCCACCTGCGCCAGGTCAGCGGCGTGCCCATCCTCACCGGCTTGCCCTTCGGCCATGTGCCGACCAAGGTCTGCCTGCCCGTCGGTCGCAAGGCCGAATTGCTGGTCGAGGGGCGCGACGTGCTGCTGGCCTGGGGCCACTAGCCGTCCACGGACCGCGGCCGATCTCCCCCGTCGGATGGACGCGCCGGCGGCGGCCTGCGGGCCGTCCCGATGGTCGATCGGGTCCTGCTGACTACGCTTGCTTCCGTCCTTGCTGTCAGGAGGAAGTCCATGTTGTTCGATCGCCCCCGCGTCGTGGCCAGCACCGTGCTGGCCTGCACCGTCGGCCTGCCACTGCAGGTGGTGGCCGAGACCTCGCCGCCCCGTGTCGAGGTCACCGGATCGTCGATCCGGCGTGCCGCCGGTGCGGGCCCCTTGCCGGTCGAGATCCTCGGCCGTGCGGCGATCGAGCGCAGCGGCGTGACGACGCTGGCCGAGCTGGTGCGTCTGATGCCGGCACTCGACGTCCTCGACCACGGCGAGACCAGTGCAGCCTCGCCGACGGGCTCGGGCACCGCCACCGTGCAGATGCGCGGCCTGGGCGAGCGCAACGTGCTGGTGCTGCTCAATGGCCGTCGCTTGCCGATCAACGCCTTGACCGACGGCAGCGGCGCCGGTGCGGCCGTCGACATCAACCTGATCCCGCTCGGTGCGGTCGAACGCATCGAGCTGCTCAAGGACGGCGGCTCGGCGATCTACGGCGCCGATGCGGTGGCCGGCGTGATGAACATCGTCACGCGGCGGGATGTCACCGGGCTGGCGCTGCGTGCGGGTCTGGGCGGCACGACGCACGGTGACGCGCACGAGCGCACCGCGGGCCTGAGTGCCGGCTTCACCGGTCCCGGAGGGCAGGGCCTGGCGGGCGCCCATCTGCTGGCCACGCTGGAGCTGTTCGAACGGGATCCGCTGCCGCGTGCCCGGCGCGAGATCAGCCGCTCGTCGGACTGGCGCGGGCGTTATGACGGTGGCGTCGACGGGCGCAGCCTGTACGCGCCTGCCGGCAACATCCTGGATGCCGATGCGGTGGAGGTCATCGGCACGCGGGCGCCGTGTGCGCCGGCGGACCGGGATGGGGCCGGCTGCCGGTTCGACGTCAACCGCACGGTCCTGGCGGCGATCAACGGGGCCCGGCGCCATGGCGGCCTGCTGATCGGCAGCCTGCCGCTGGCGCCGGACCTGCATCTGCAGGCCGAATGGCTGCATGCCGGTGCCCGCGACCAGCTGCTGACCCAGCCGGCGCCCGATGCGGTCGAGATCGATGGCGCGGTGACGCTGGTGCGGCCGCTGCAGGCGGGGCCGCGCACGACCGAGCGCCGCGCCACGCTCTCGCGCTGGGTCACGGCGCTGGACGGGCGCAGTGGCGATCTCGACTGGAATCTGGCCTTCGGGCAGGGTGACTCACGGGTGCTCAACCGTGACCGCAACTACCTCGATGCACGGCAGGTCGCCGAGGCGATCGCCGATGCCAGCTTCGACCCGACCTCGAGCACGAATCCGGCATCCGTGATGGACCGGCTGCAGGTCCGCCCGCTGCGGCACGGCCGGTCGACGCTGCGCTTCGCCCAGGCCCGGTTCGGTGGGCCGTCCGTGCGTCTGCCTGGAGGTGCCGCGGCCTTTGCCGTCGGCCTGTCCTGGCAGCAGGAGCAGTTGCGCGACACGCCCGATCCCCTGGCGCAGCAGGGCCTGGTCTTCGGTGACATCCAGCAGGCCCCGGTGCAGGCGGGCCGGCGCTCGCGGGCCTGGTTCGGTGAGCTGTCGCTGCCCCTGTCGCGCACGCTGGAGCTGCAGCTGGCGCTGCGGCATGACCGGCATGATCAGGTGCAGGGTTGGGTCGAGGGGGGCCGGGCGCGCAGCGCCGACGCCCGTCGCGGCAGCCGCAAGGTCGCCGGCCGCTGGCAGCCGCGCGCCGATCTCGCGCTGAGGGCGTCGTGGGCCCAGAGCTTTCTGGCGCCGACACTCAAACAGTTGTTCGGCGCCACCGAGGAGGGCATGGAGTCGACCGACGACACCGCCCTGCTGTGCCCGGCCTTCGGCGTGCCCGACGCTGCATGCAGCGGCTTTCCCTATCGCACCGTGGCGGGTGCCCAGCCGGGTCTGCGGCCGGAGATCGGTCACACGGTGAACCTGGGCCTGGTGGCGGATCCGTCGCCGGGCTGGTCGGTCGGCATCGACCTCTGGCGCATCCGCAAGCGTGACGAGGTCGAGGCGCCCGATGTCGCCACGGCGGTGCGTGAAGGGGCCTACGCCTTGCACAACCACGAGTGGACCGTCTACACCCACCTGCGCAACCTGGCCCGCCGGGAGTCGATCGGCAGTGACGTCGACCTGCGCTGGCGGCTCGATCGCACGCCGCTGGGCCGTCTGGTCATCGGCGACACGCTGACCTGGTATCACGCGCTGCGGCGCCAGGACACGGCCGGTGCGCCGGTCCAGGAGCAGGTCGGCACCTTCCTGCGCCCACGTTGGCGCAACATCTGGAGCGTCACGGCCGAGCAGGCGGGCTGGAGTGGCGGTCTGGCCCTGCGCAGCACCGGCCCGATGCGCGACACCGATCAGCCCGTCGGCACTGCCGCCCATGCCGCCGCACGCACGATCGCCTCGCACCACGAGATCGACCTGACGTGCCAGTGGCGTGCCGGTGCGCGCTGGCGCATCGACGCCGCGGTCAAGAATCTGTTCGACCGGGCGCCGCCCTACGCACAGATGGCCACCAGCAACCAGTACGGCGGTCTGGGCTTCCCCTATCTCCACAGCCCGCGCGGGCGCTTCGTCCAGCTCGTCGCCCGCCAGGAGCACTGAGGGCCGGTCCACGGTCCGCCGTCCGTGATGCCCATGAAAAAGGCCACCCGCAGGTGGCCTTCGATCGGGCAAGTGACCCGGGGGCAGCCCCGGGCGACCGGCAGGCTCAGCCCTGCAGCGCGGCCCGTGCGCGGCTGGTGATCTCGTCGACGCTGCCGATGCCCTCGATGCGGGCATAACGCGGCGCCTGCGCATCACCGGTGGCCGCCCACGACGCGTAGTAGTCGACCAGCGGCCGCGTCTGTGCGTGGTAGACCTCCAGGCGCTTGCGCACGGTGGCTTCCTTGTCGTCGTCGCGCTGGATCAGGTCCTCGCCGGTCACGTCGTCCTTGCCGGCGACCTGGGGCGGGTTGAACTTGACGTGATAGCTGCGGCCCGAGGCGATGTGGAACAGGCGGCCGCTCATGCGCTCGATGATGGCCGCATCCGGCACATCGATCTCCAGCACCACGTCGAGCTTGACGCCGGCGGCCTTCATCGCGTCGGCCTGCGGGATCGTGCGCGGGAAGCCGTCGAACAGGAAGCCCTTGGCGCAGTCCGGCTGCGCGATGCGCTCCTGGACCAGGCCGATGATGATCTCGTCGCTGACCAGCTGGCCGGCGTCCATCACCGCCTTGGCCGCCAGGCCCAGCGGCGTGCCGGCCTTGACCGCCGCGCGCAGCATGTCGCCGGTGGAGATCTGGGGGATGCCGAACTGCTTGCAGATGAAGGCAGCCTGGGTGCCCTTGCCGGCGCCCGGTGCGCCCAGAAGAATGAGTCTCATCCGTCGTTCCTCGGTCTCTGTGGATTCATGGGGCCGACGGAGGTCGCCTCGCCGCGGACGGCGCAGCACCGTGCCGGCACTGAAGTGGAAGATTCAAGTCTCTTTCGAGAATAGCATGGGCCCCTGGCACCGAACTGACGTGCCACCGCCCGGTGGCATGCTCGTCTTTCCGGGCTTGCGGCAGGGCCCTGGTGCAGGCCGCAACAGCCGGCGGGGGGACTGTCCCGGGCTGTGTCGTCCTGGGGCGGTCTCAGGGGCGGGCGGCGCGCAGCAGGGCCCGGACACGGTCCAGGTCGTCGGAGGTGTCCACGCCCGGGCCCGGCCGCTCGGCACTGACGTGCACGGCGATGCGTTCGCCGTGCCACAGCACGCGCAGCTGTTCCAGCGATTCGAGCCGCTCCAGCGGCGCCGGTGGCAGCAGCGGAAAGCGCCGCAGGAAGCCGGCACGGTAGCCGTAGAGACCGACGTGGCGCAGCGCGGGCGGATGCTCGGGCAGGCCGTCGATGCCGGCGGACCAGCCGTCACGCCACCAGGCGATCGGCGCCCGCGAGAAGTACAGCGCACGGCTGGCGGCGTCGAGGACGACCTTGACCACGTTCGGGTTGCGCAGCTCGGCCACGTCGTCGATCGGATGGGCGACGGTGCTCATCACGCAGTCGGGGCGCTGACGCAGCAGTGCCGCGCAGGCGTCGATCATGGTGGCCAGGATGAGGGGCTCGTCGCCTTGCACGTTGACCACCACGTCGTCGCCGTCCAGCCCCAGCAGCGTGCAGGCCTCGGCCAGACGGTCGCTGCCGCTCGGATGGTCGGCGCGGGTGAGCACCGCACGGACACCGTGGGCCTCGCAGGCGCTGACGATGTCGGCATGGTCGGTGGCCACCACCACCGCGTCGACCTGTGCCTGTGCCGCGGCGCGCGCCACGCGCACCACCATCGGCAGGCCGTCGAGGTCGGCCAGCGGCTTGTCCGGCAGGCGGGTGCTCGCCATGCGGGCGGGGATCAGGACGGTGGTGCGGGGGCTGGAGGACATCGGTCGGTGGGTCGGCGGCGGGCGGCGGCGCGATCCGGTGAAGGCGAAGACGGTCGGGATGAGGGGCTGGACGGCCGGGGCGGCGGCCGTGCCCGGCGGTCCGGGGGATCCGTGGGGTGGGGCGCGGCGTGTCCGTCCGGGCGTCAGCCGGCCTGCTCGGTCGGCTGAGCGGTCGGCTGGGTGGCCGGGGCCGGTTCATCGAGCAGGCGGGCCTCGCCTTCGAGCATCACCGGAATGCCGTCGCGGATCGGGAAGCCCAGGCGATCGGCTGGACATTGCAGCTCGACGGCGAGCTGCTGCTCGTCGCGCTGCAGCTGCAGCGGGCCCTTGCAGACGGGGCAGACGAGCAGCTCGATCAGGCGGTGGTCCAGGCTCATGGCGGATGGGGGAGGGCGCGTGGGGAAAGGGTACGGGACGTTCAGGGCGTCGTCGCGGCGGCGGCCCGCGCGGCCTGGGCCTGCTGCAGGGCCTGTGCCAGGGCGGGGCCGAAGGCCGGACCGGGGTCGAAGTCTAGCCTGACCACCTCCAGGCGCGTGCCGCCGGTCTGCGCGGACGGCAGCTTGACCGCGTCCTTCTCGGTGACCAGCACGCACAGCTCGGCGTCCTCGGGCCACGGTGCGGTCTGCAGGCGGGCATGGTCGGGCAGTGCCAGCGTGCGCTCCAGCGCCAGGCCGGCGTCGCGCAGCATCTCGAAGAAGCGATCGGGCCGAGCCAGACCCGCAGCCGCCCAGAGACGGTTCGGCGTGGACCTTGCGCCCTCCGGCGCGGCCGTCGGCATCAGCCGGCGCAGCGGCCGCGCGGGCAGGCCGCGGCGCCAGTCCGCCAAGGGCAGGCTGCCGGCCAGCGTGCGCTGGCCGAGATGGCCGGGCCAGGCCGTGCTGGCCACGCCCGCGCTGTAGAGCACCAGCGTGCGGGGCGGCAGACGGCTCGGCAGGGGCTCGCGCAGCGGGCCCATCGGCAGGCACCAGCCATTGCCGCAGCCGCGGTCGTCGAACACCAGCACCGAGACGTCCGGCCGCAGGCGCAGGTGCTGCAGTCCGTCGTCGGCCACCAGCACGGTGAGCTCCGGATGGGCCTCGCACAGCGCGTGCGCGGCCCGCAACCGGTCGCGGCCGACGGCCACGGGGACCTGTCCGCGCAGATGGATCAGCAGGGGTTCGTCGCCGACGTCCTCGGCACGGTCGTCGGCCTGCAGCAGACGCACCGGCTGCGCAGGATCCTCGCGCCGGCCATGCCCGCGGCTGATGACACCCGGCCGGTGGCCGAGTGCGCGCAACAGCGGCAGCAAGGCCAGCACGGTCGGGGTCTTGCCGGCGCCACCGGCCACCAGGTTGCCGACGACGATCAGCGGGCGCGGTGCCGGGTGGCGTCGCACCAGACCGTGGTCGTAGAGCGCGCGCCGCAGGCGCAGCACGGCCACGTGCAGGGCCTGCAACGGCAGCAGCGGCCACAGCGCGGGCCCCGGCCGTGGCCGCTGCCATTGCCTGAGCAGGGCCTGTTCGAGCCGTGCGCGCCAGGAGCGTCCGGCCGCGGCAGGCATCACCGGAGCGGCCTCACGGTGCGCTGCCGTCGTTGCTCTGGGTGGCGAAGCTCAGCTGCGGCAGGCCGGCGCGGCGTGCGGCGTCCATCACGTTGACCACCGACTGGTGGGTGGCCATCGCGTCGGCCGAGACGATCAGCGCCACGTCCTCGGCACGGGCGCCGCCGGCGGCCTCGCGCAGTGCCGCGGCCAGCACCACCACGCTCTGGCCGGCCACCGGCTGCTGATTGACGCTGTAGCGGCCGTCGGCGGCGACGCTGACCTGCACCTCGCGTGGCGTCTGCGCACTGGCCTGGGCCCGCGCGCTCGGCAAGGTGATCTGCAGCTCGGAGTAGCGGCTGTAGGTGGTCGACAGCATCAGGAAGATCAGCACGACCAGCAGCACGTCGATGAACGGGATCAGGTTGATCTCCGGATCCTCGGGGCGGCGACGCTTGAAGTTCATGGCCGGGGTTCAGCGCGGGGTCGATCCGGCGCCACCGCCAGCGAAGGTGCCCGCCGCGCCCGACCGCACGGCGAAGCGCATCAGGTGCGGCAGCATGCGTTCGGCCGCCTGTTCCAGGCCGATGACCAGCTCGTCGACCACGCCGCGGAAGTAGCGGTAGAACATCAGCGCGGGAATCGCGATCACCAGACCGAAGGCGGTGTTGTAGAGCGCCACGGAGATGCCGTGGGCCAGTTGCGTCGGGTTGCTGCCACCGCCCGGCGCCTGTGCGCCGAAGATCTCGATCATGCCCACCACGGTGCCGAACAGGCCCATCAGCGGCGCGGCCGCGGCGATGGTGCCCAGGGCGTTCAGATAGCGTTCCAGATGATGGGCCGCGGCACGGCCAGCGGACTCGAAGGCCTGGCGCAGGCCCTCCTCGGTGATGCGGGGCTCGTGGATGACGGCCGCCAGGCCGGCGGCCAGCACCTTGCCCAGCACCGAGTTCTCGGCCAGCTTGCCGACCACGTCCATCGCCGGCAGGCTGTTGCGGCTGATGCCGATGACCTCGTCGAGCAGCGTGGGCGGCAGGATGCGGCGCGCGCGCAGCGCGACCAGGCGCTCGATGATCAGCGCCAGACCGACGATGGAACAGGCGATCAGCGGCCAGATCGGCCAGCCCGCGGCTTGTATGATCGACAGCAAGAAGTCCTCGCAGCGGTGGAATGTCAGGGCATCGCGCCCGGCGTCGCACGGCGTGGGTGGGCCGACCCGCCACCGCTCGCGCGGTCTGCGCGGCCAGCGTGCCGGGGCCGTTGTCACGGTCCGGCATCGCTGCCCTGGGTCGGTCTCGTCGGCGTGCTGCGCCGTTCGCGTCAGCCTGCGATTATGGCCGCGCCCTGCAGCCTCCATCGGCGCCACCGGGCGCTGTGCGCTTCGGGGTTGACCGCCAGCCCTGTCGGTGGATGTCCGCCCGTGACGGGGCGGTCCGCTGCGGGTCGGCCTGTGGACAACTGTGTGGGCAATCCGGCCCGGGGTCCGTCGCGGAGGCGCCCGCCGCGGGTCGATGCGCCGGAGGCGGGGCCGGCCTGCCGGGAAAAAACGTTCAAGGACAAGGATTTGATGTCGGTCATCTGCATGGCACGGTACAGCGGTCATGGCACGTTCATGGTGCGGCAAGCTGTGGATTACCCGGCTTGTGCGACACCGCGCGGGCCTCTGTCCCGGTCGGCCGACACTGCCCTGGCCATCGCGGCCCGGAGATCGCGATGACCGTCCGTGTGACAGGCGATGGTCCGACGGTGTCCGCGGCGCCGGCGGCGCGGGCCTGGGGTGTTGGCGCGCTGATGCTGGCGGTCGGGGATGCCCTGGGCGCGCGCTTCGGGGTGGTCTCGGTGCGCGGTGAGCTCTCGGGCTTCACCCGGGCGGCCAGCGGCCACTGCTACTTCACCCTGAAGGATGCGGACGGTCAGTCGGCGACCTTGCGCTGTGCGATGTTCCGCCGGGCGGCCGGGATGCTGGCGTTCCGGCCCGCCGATGGCCAGCAGGTCGAACTGCGCGGGCGCCTGGCGGTCTACGAGGCCCGGGGTGAGCTGCAGTGCATCGTCGAGCACCTGCAGCCGCTGGGCGCCGGCTCGCTGTACGAGATGTTCCTGCGCCTGCGGGCCAAGCTGGAAGCGGCGGGCCTCTTCGATGCCGGGCGCAAGCGGCCGTTGCCGGTCTGGCCGCGCACGCTGGGGATCGTCACCTCACTCGGCGCGGCAGCCCTGCACGATGTGCTGACGGCGATCCGGCGCCGCGCGCCGCATGTCCGGGTGGTGGTCTATCCGAGCGTGGTGCAGGGCGCCGATGCGCCGGCGCAGCTGGTGCGGGCGATCGTCGCGGCGGTCGATCACGGGGTGGCCGATGCCCTGATCGTCTGCCGCGGTGGGGGCTCGCTGGAGGACCTCTGGGCCTTCAACGACGAACTGCTGGTGCGCACCATCGCCGCCTGCCCGCTGCCGGTGGTCTGTGGCGTCGGCCACGAGACCGACGTGACCTTGGCCGAGCTGGCCGCCGATGTGCGGGCGCCCACCCCCACGGCCGCCGCCGAGCTGGCGACGCCTCGGCGAGACGAGGCCCTGCTGCGCCTGTCCCAGCTCGCCGGACGCCTGCAGCGTGCGCTCCATCACCGGCTGGACGGCCAGGCCCAGCGGCTGGACCGGCTGGCGCTGCAGATCGGTCGTCCGACCCGGCTGCTGCGTCAGCAGCAGGCCCGGCTGCAGGCCCTGCAGTTGCGTCTGCCGCAGGCCGCGCGCGCCGTGTCGCAGACGCAGCAGTCGCGGCTGGAGGCCGTCGCCCGGCGTGGCCAGGCATCCTGGCAGCGCCAGTGGCCGGCGCGCGGGCAGGCCCTGGCGCAGCTGCAACTGCGGCTGCAGGCGCTGGACCCGCAGCGCGTGCTGGCGCGGGGTTATGCCTGGCTGGCCGACGGGCAGGGGCGTCCGGTGACCTCGGCACGCGGCCTGGAGATCGGCCAGACCTTGCAGGCCCGATGGCATGACGGTCAGGCCGAGGTGCAGGTGCGCCGGCTGCCGGCCGCGACGCCGACATCGACATCGACATCGACACCGCTCCGGCCAGAGGGCGACGCCGACGATTGACCCCCGGTGCTGCCGGGGCAGGGGGCCTGCCTACAATGGCCGCGCACCCTCAACCCGGACGTGGCCGTGCGGCCCGTCCTCGCAGCAAGGAACCACCGATGAGCTACACCCTGCCGGCCCTGCCGTACGCCACCGATGCCCTGGCCCCGCACATGTCGGCCGAGACCTTCGAGTACCACTACGGCAAGCACCACCAGGCCTACGTCACCAACCTGAACAACCTGGTCGAGGGCACGGAGCTGGCCGGTCTGCCGCTGGAAGACGTGGTGAAGAAGGCCAGCGGCCCGATCTACAACAACGCCGCCCAGGTCTGGAACCACACCTTCTTCTGGAACTGCATGAAGCCGGCCGGCGGTGGCGAGCCCACCGGCGCCCTGGCTGCGGCCATCGCCGCCAAGTGGGGCAGCTACGCCGCCTTCAAGGAGGCCTTCACCAAGTCGGCCGTCGGCAACTTCGGTTCGGGCTGGACCTGGCTGGTCAAGAAGGCCGACGGTTCGCTGGACATCGTCAACACCGGCGCCGCCGGCACCCCGCTGACGACCGCCGACAAGGCGCTGCTGACGATCGACGTCTGGGAACACGCCTACTACGTCGACTACCGCAACGCGCGTCCGAAGTTCGTCGAGACCTTCCTGAACAGCCTGGTCAACTGGGACTTCGTGGCGGCCAACTTCGCCTGAGTCCGCGCCGGCAGGTGCCATCCCCGGGGGGCCACGGGCCCGGCCGCGGGGGACACCTGAAGGCGGGCATGCCGTGGACTGACGCTGCGCAGTCCGCCGCCGCCCTGACGGCCGGATCCGGTGACGGGTCCGGCCGTTGTCGTTTGCGGGTGGCGGTCCTCAGCGTGCGCCGCTGAAGGGCGCGCCGCCCAGCTTGAAGCCGCCCTGGATGCCGCGCTTGGCGAACCAGCCGCGGTTCATCTCCAGCACGAAGCGCACCGGCTTCTTCGAGCAGTGCGAGTCATCGCTCAGCGGCGCCATCTGGTCGAGGTTGACGATGCGGCCGTCGTCCTCGACGAAGGCGATGTCCAGCGGTGTGGGCGTGTTGCGCATCCAGAAGCACTGCACGGCCGGCTCCTCGAAGACGAAGAGCATGCCGTCGTTCGGCCCCAGGTCGCGGCGGAACATCAGGCCGGTCTGGCGCTCGGCCGGGGTGCGGGCCAGCTCGGCCCGGATCAGGTGCATGCCGGCCTGCAGCGTGATCGCCGGCAGGTGCTGGGCCTCGGTCTGCGCCTGCGCTTCGGACGCGCCGGCCAGCAGGCCGGCCGCGGACACGACCAGGGCCACGGCCGCCGCGAGCGCGCGCCGGTGGCGTCCGCGGGCCGCGGGGCTCACCGCCGACGGATCAAGCCGGGTCGGCGGTGTCTTGACATAGATCATTTCGATTCCTGGGGCTAACTCTAGGATCCGGTCTGCCCGATGTCGACCGGCCGTCCGCCGGGCGGCCACCATCGCGGGCGCTCTGGAGCGATTTCAACATGTCCACCTTGTCCAGCACGACGTCCGGCGCCGTGCCGCCGGATCTCGCGGTGCTGGATGACCCGGTCGAGCTGCGCCGCTACACGCGCTTCGACACCGGGGCCGGTGGCCAGACGCTGGCGGATTCGTCGCTGCGCATCACGGGCATGCACTGTGCGGCCTGTGCCGGCCTGGTCGAGGACGCGCTGCGCCGGGTGCCCGGTGTGATCGAGGCCACCGTCAGTGCGGCGGGCGAGCGCGCGCGCGTGCGCTGGCAGCCCGCGCGCACCCGTGCCTCCGCGCTGGTGCAGGCGGTGCGCGCGGCCGGCTACGGCGCGCTGCCCGATGCCGCGGCCGACGCGCGCGAGGCGCGCCGCATCGAGCAGCGCCGGGCGCTGTGGCAGCTCTTCGTCGCCGCCTTCTGCGCGATGCAGGTGATGATGATGGCCACGCCCAGCTACGTCGCCCACGGCAACGAGCTCGAACCGGACCTGCGCCAGCTGCTGAACTGGGGCAGCTGGCTGATGAGCCTGCCGGTTCTGGTCTTCTCCTGTGGTCCGTTCTTCCAGGGGGCGTGGCGCAGCCTGCGGGCACGGCGCATCGGCATGGATGTGCCGGTGGCCCTCGGCATCGCCGTCACCTTCGTCGCCAGCAGCGGCGCCACCTTCGATCCGCAGGGCCTGTTCGGCCACGAGGTCTATTTCGACTCGATGACGATGTTCGTCAGCTTCCTGCTCGGTGGCCGGTTGCTGGAGACGCGGGCCCGCCACCGCGTCGCCCAGACGCTGGAGGCCGCGCTCGAAGGCATGCCGCAGACCGCCTGGCGTGTGGCCGAGGACGGGACGGTCGAATCCGTCAGCGTCCAGCGCCTGCTGCCGGGTGACCGCGTGCGCGTGCCGGCGGGCCAGGCCTTCGCCGCCGACGGGGTGTTGATCGAGGGGCGGACCACGGCGGACGAGTCGCTGCTCAGCGGCGAGTCGCTGCCGGTGGCCAAGGAGCCGGGCTCGACGGTGGTCGCCGGCAGCCTGAACCTGGGTGATCCGGTGCTGATGCGTGTCGAGCGCGTGGGCGATGACACGCGCCTGGAGGCCATCGTCGCGCTGATGCGCGACGCGCTGACCCAGCGTCCGGCGCTGGCCCGGCTGGCCGACCGCTGGGCCGGCCCCTTCCTCTGGGCGGTGCTGGTGCTGGCCGCGGGCTCGGCGGCGGTCTGGAGCGTGATCGACCCGTCGCGTGCGGTGTGGGTCGCGGTCTCGGTGCTGATCGTCACCTGCCCGTGCGCGCTGTCGCTGGCCGTGCCGTCCGCGCTGTTGTCGGCCGCCCGCGCGCTGGCCCGCCACGGCGTGCTGCTGCAGCGGCTCGATGCGCTGGAGACGCTCACCCGCATCGACCGCCTGTATCTGGACAAGACCGGCACCGTGACCGAGGACCGCCTCAGCCTGGGCGAGGTCCGGCTGCTGCCCGATGTCGGCGAGGGGCCGGCGGGCGATGCGTCGGCGCAGCGCCAGGCGGCGCTGCTGGCGCAGGCCGCGGCGCTGGCGGGCTGGTCCGGTCATCCGCTGTCGCGCGCGCTGGCGGCGGCGGCCGAGCCGTCGGGCACCGTCTGGTCCGATCTGCGCGAGGTCGCGGGCGGCGGGCTGTGCGCCCGTGACGCCGAGGGCCGCGAATGGCGCCTGGGCTCGCTGGCCCATGTGCGGCCGGCCGCTGACGGCACGTCGCCGGCGTGGGCCGAGGACGATGCCCTGCAGGACGGTCCTGCGGTCTGGCTGGGCCGGGAAGGTCGTCCGCTGCTGCACGTGCGCTTCGACGAGGTGCTGCGCGACGGCGCGGCACAGACCGTGGCCGCGCTGCAGGCCGAAGGGCTGACGCTGTGCCTGCTGTCCGGCGACCGCGCGGCGCGCGCTCGGGCCATGGCGCAGCGCCTGGGACTGCGCCAGGCGATCGGCGACGCGACACCGGAATCCAAGCTGGCCGAGGTGCAGGCCGCGCAGGCGGCCGGTCATGTGGTGGCCATGGTCGGCGACGGCATCAACGATGCGCCGGTGCTGGCGCAGGCCGACATTTCCCTGGCGATGGGGCAGGGCGCACTGGTCGCCCGCGCCCATGCCGATGCGGTGCTGGTGCGTGGCCGGCTCGACGATCTGTTGCGCGCCCGGGCGTTGGCCCGGCGCACCTTGCGCGTGGTGCGGCAGAACCTGGGCTGGGCCGCCGCCTACAACGCCGTGTGCATTCCGCTGGCGATGGCCGGTTGGCTGCCGCCCTGGGCCGCCGGCCTGGGCATGGCCAGCAGTTCGCTGTTCGTGATCGGCAATTCGCTGCGGCTGGCCCGCTGAGACGACGGAGCACCGATGGACATCCTGTGGTTGCTGATTCCGCTGTCGGCCGTGCTGGTGCTCGGGATCATCGGCGTCTTCGGCTGGGCCCTGAACCGCGGCCAGTTCGATGACCTCGAGCGAGAGGGCACACGCATTCTGGCGACCGATCCCGAGCCCGTTGATGGCGATCAATCCCCGGCGGGGTCGTCGGCCGAACAATACCCAGGTCCAGGGTCGGGGCATTCGCGCGTCTGAAAACCGCGACCCGTCGAGATTTTTTCCTAGGAGGAGTCCATGGCTTCCAATGCCACCAGCGCTTCACCGGTCTACAGCGATACCGTGGTGCGTGCATTCGCCCTCGTCGCTGTGCTGTGGGGCATCGTGGGCATGCTGGTCGGCGTCATCGTCGCCGCGCAGCTTGCCTTTCCCGACCTGACGGCGGGCATCCCGTGGCTGAGCTACGGACGACTGCGGCCGCTGCACACCAACGCGGTGATCTTCGCCTTCGGCGGCTCGGTGCTGTTCGCCACCAGCTACCACGTCGTGCAGCGCACCTGTCAGACGCGCCTGTTCATGCCGCGCCTGGCCATGTTCACCTTCGTCGGCTGGCAGGTCGTGATCCTGCTGGCGGCCATCACGCTGCCGCTGGGCATGACCACGGGCAAGGAATACGCCGAGCTCGAATGGCCGATCGACATCCTGATCGCCATCGTGTGGGTGGCCTACGCCGTGGTCTTCTTCGGCACGGTGGGCACCCGCAAGGTCCGCCACATCTACGTCGCCAACTGGTTCTTCGGCGCCTTCATCCTGGCGGTGGCGCTGCTGCACATCGTCAACTCGGCCGAGATTCCGGTCAGCCTGACGAAGTCGTACTCGGCCTATGCCGGCGTGCAGGACGCGATGGTGCAGTGGTGGTACGGCCACAACGCCGTGGGCTTCTTCCTGACCGCGGGCTTCCTGGGGATGATGTATTACTACATCCCCAAGCAGGCCGGCCGTCCGGTCTACAGCTACCGCCTGTCGATCGTCCACTTCTGGGCGCTGATCTTCACCTACATGTGGGCGGGCCCCCACCACCTGCACTACACGGCGCTGCCGGACTGGGCGCAGTCGGTCGGCATGATCTTCTCGCTGGTGCTGCTGGCACCGAGCTGGGGCGGCATGATCAACGGCATCATGACCCTGTCGGGTGCCTGGCACAAACTGCGTGACGACCCGATCCTGAAGTTCCTGATCGTCTCGCTGTCGTTCTACGGCATGTCGACCTTCGAGGGTCCGATGATGTCGATCAAGACCGTCAACGCGCTGTCGCACTACACGGACTGGACCGTCGGCCACGTGCACTCGGGTGCCCTGGGCTGGGTGGGCCTGATCTCGATGGGCTCGCTGTACCACCTGATCCCGCGCATGTTCGGCCGCGAGAAGATGTACTCGACCCGTGCGGTGGAGCTGCACTTCTGGGTCGCCACCATCGGCATCGTGCTCTACATCGCCGCGATGTGGATCGCCGGCGTGATGCAGGGCCTGATGTGGCGCGCGGTCAACCCGGACGGCACGCTGGTCTACACCTTCGTCGAGAGCGTCAAGGCCACCTTCCCGTTCTACGTGATCCGTCTCGGCGGGGGTGCGCTGTACCTCACCGGCATGCTGATCATGGCCTGGAACACGATCAAGACCGTGCAGGTCGGCAAGGTGACGACGGCCCGCATCCCGCTGGTCGCCGCCCACGCCTGACCGCTGAATCGAGGAGCACATCGATGGCATCCCATGCCCCTGTCGGTCACGAGAAGATCGAGACCAGCAACACCCTGATGATCGTGCTGATCCTGCTGGCCATCGCCTTCGGTGGTCTGGTGGAGATCGTGCCGCTGTTCTTCCAGCGGTCGACGACCCAGCCGGTCGAGGGCGTCAAGCCCTACACCGCGCTGCAGCTGGCCGGCCGTGACGTCTACATCCGCGAGGGCTGCTACAACTGCCACTCGCAGATGATCCGTCCGTTCCGCGCCGAGGTGCTGCGCTACGGTCCGATCTCGCTGGCCGGCGAGTTCGTCTACGACCACCCCTTCCAGTGGGGCAGCAAGCGCACCGGTCCCGACCTGCACCGCGTCGGCGGCAAGTACAGCGACGAATGGCATCGCATCCACCTGAACAACCCGCGGGATCTGGTGCCTGAATCGAACATGCCGGCCTATCCCTGGCTGCTGGAAGCCACCATCGATCCCGCCAGCATGGCGCCGCGCATGAAGGCGCTGCGCACCGTGGGCGTGCCCTACGCGGACGACGAGATCGCCAAGGCGGCCGAAGACGTCAAGGGCAAGACCGAGATGGACGCCGTCATCGCCTATCTGCAGGTGATGGGCACGGCCCGCAAGTGACCGGAGGGCCTGACATGGATCTGAACCTGTTGCGCAGCATCGCCACGCTGCTGATGTTCGTGCTGTTCGTCGGCATCTGCGTCTGGGCCTGGAGCCGCCGCCAGCAGGCGGGCTTCGCCGATGCCGAGCGTCTGCCGCTCGTCGACGACGATCAGGTCTCCCGTTAGGCCTTCACTCACCCCTCACGGAGAGTTTTCTATGAGTGATTTCATCAACGCCGGCTGGGCCCTGTGGGTCGCCGGCATCACGGTCGGCGGGCTGATCTTCTGCGTGTTCGTGCTGGCCGTGGCCAGCAAGCGCAAGGTGATGGCCAACGACAACACCACCGGCCACACCTGGGACGAGGACCTGCGCGAGCTGAACAACCCGCTGCCGCGCTGGTGGATGGGCCTGTTCATCCTGACCATCGTCTTCGCCGCCGCCTACCTGACGTTCTACCCTGGCCTGGGCACCCATGCCGGCACGTTCAAGTGGTCGAGCGTGGGCCAGCTCGAGTCCGAGCAGGCCAAGGCCAACGAGGCGATGGCCCCGGTCTACGCCAAGTTCACCGCCATGAAGGCCGAGGATCTGGCCAAGGACGGCCAGGCCATGGGCATCGGCGAGCGGCTGTTCGCCAACAACTGCGCGCAGTGCCATGGCTCGGACGCCCGCGGCTCCAAGGGCTTTCCCAACCTGACCGACGCCGACTGGCTGGGCGGCACCGGTGCCGACTACATCAAGAAGACCGTCACCGAAGGGCGTCAAGGCATGATGCCGCCGATGGCTGCGGCCGTCGGCAGTGGCGATGACGTCAAGAACGTCGCCAACTACGTGCTGAGCCTGTCGGGCAGTGCGCACAGCAGCGTCGCGGCGCAGCTGGGTCAGGGCAAGTTCGCCGCCTGTGCGGCCTGCCATGGTCCGGATGGCAAGGGCAACCCGGTGCTGGGTGCGCCCAACCTGACCGACAAGGTCTGGCTGCATGGCTGGGGCGAGGGCCAGATCGTGTCGATCATCAACCAGGGCAAGACCAACGTCATGCCCGCCTTCGGCAAGCGCCTGACCCCGGAGCAGATCCACGTGCTGTCGGCCTACGTCTGGAGCCTGTCGCAGAAGACGACCGTCGCCGCCGCGCCGTGAGCGTGACGCGCCGACGCCCGTTCCTCTCCTGATCGCCGGGCAGCAGAGCAGCCCGGCCCGACCCGCGAGCCCTTCCATGTCCGATTCGATCCGCGCCGCCGCCTCCTCCGTCCGTTCCGCGGCCCCGGGCCCCGACCACGAGGAGGCCGGGCGTCCCTGGTGGCGTTACGGCATCGTCTGGCTGGTCGTCGGTGGCCCGCTGGCCGTCGTCGTCGCCGGACTGACGACCGCCGTCATCGCCTACCGCCATGCCGACGAGGTACTGGTCGACCGCGCCACCGTGCAGTCGGCCGTGCGGCCGTCGGGCGAGACGCCGGCGATGATGGCGCGCAACCATGCGGCGACGGCGGCGGCCGCCGATGCCGTCGGCCGCGGGCGCTGAAGCGGGGGCGCGGCCCGTCCGCGACACATGAGAAAAAGCCCGCATGGCCACCAGGCCGTGCGGGCTTCGTCGTTTCCGGCGAGGCGCTGCGGGCGGCCGTGCGCCCTTCGCCCCGCGGACTCAGCAGTTCGCGCCGTTGACCAGGCTCTGCAGCTTGCTCTGGTCGATGATGCGGATCTGGCGCTGCTTGACCTCCAGGATGCCGTCGTCCTGGAACTTGCTGAAGGTGCGGCTGACCGTCTCCAGCTTCAGGCCGAGGTAGCTGCCGATCTCCTCGCGCGTCATGCGCAGGATCAGCGCCGAGCCGGAGAAGCCGCGCGCCTGCAGGCGCTGCGTGAGGTTCAGCAGGAAGGCGGCCAGGCGTTCCTCGGCCCGCATCGAGCCCAGCAGCAGCATCACGCCATGGTCGCGCACGATCTCGCGGCTCATGATCTTGTGGAACTGGTGCTGCAGCTCGGTGAAGTCGCGGGCGACGTCCTCGAGCGTGTTGTAGGGGATCACGCAGACCTGCGAGTCCTCCAGCGCGACGGCGTCGCAGGTGTGCAGGTCGGTGCTGATGCCGTCCAGGCCCAGCAGTTCGCCGGCCATCTGGAAGCCGGTGACCTGGTCGCGGCCGTCCTCGGACGAGACGCAGGTCTTGAAGAAGCCGGTGCGCACCGCGTACAGCGACTGGAAGGCGTCGCCGGCGCGGAACAGCGATTCGCCGCGGCCGACCGTGCGGCGGGTGGCCACCAGCGTGTCCAGTCGGTCGAGGTTGTCGCGCGACAGACCCACGGGCAGGCACAGCTCGCGCAGGTTGCAGCTGGAGCAGGCGACCTTGAAGGGCTCGAGCCGCAGCTTCGGGACGTCAGGTGTCGTGGTCATGCACGGATTATCTGGGGTGAGTGGCGGCTGCGGTAGATCAAACGTGCCGTCCACGCGGGTGTTCGATGCTTGACCGACGGGATGGCGGGCCGTGCCGGGAAGGCCTCTGCGCGTCGGTCTGCGGGATTGTTCGGTGTGTCCGCTCGGCCGCGCTTGAGGCAGGTCAAGTCCGGGCGCGCGGGCTTTGGCACAGTCCGCTCCCATGTCCACCGCCCAAGCCGACGAGGTCCCTGTCCTCACCGAGGCGATGCTGCGCCGGCTCGACCGGCCCGGCCCGCGCTACACCTCCTACCCCACCGCCGACCGGTTCGTCGAGGCCTTCGGTGCCGCCGAATACCGCCAGGCGCTGGAACAGCGGGCCACCGGCGCCACCGTCGGTGGCAAGCCGCCGCTGTCGCTGTACCTGCACATTCCGTTCTGCGAATCGGTCTGCTACTACTGCGCCTGCAACAAGGTCATCACCAAGCACCATGAGCGGGCGGCGGAGTATCTCGACCTGCTGGCGCGCGAGATCGCCTTGCATGTCGAGGTGCTCGGTCGGGGGCAGGCGGTCAGCCAGCTGCATTTCGGCGGCGGCAGCCCGACCTTTCTCAGTGACGAGGAACTGACGCGGCTGATGGACCTGCTGCGCGAGAACTTCCGTCTCGCGCCGAATGCCGAGATCTCGATCGAGGTCGATCCACGCACGGCCACGCCGCAGCGGCTGGCGCATTTCCGCACGCTGGGCTTCAATCGCCTGAGCTTCGGCGTGCAGGACTTCGATGTCGAGGTGCAGAAAGCCGTGCACCGCGTCCAGCCCTGGGAGCTGGTGCGTGATCTGGTGCTGGCCGCCCGCGAGTTGCGTTATGACTCGATCAACGCCGACCTGATCTACGGCCTGCCGCGCCAGACCCCGGCCAGCTTCACGCAGACCATCGAGCGCATCGGCGAACTGCGGCCGGACCGCATCGCGCTGTATGCCTATGCCCATCTGCCGCAGCGCTTCAAGCCGCAACGCCGCATCGATCCGCTGCAACTGCCGGGGCCCGAGGCCCGGGTGCAGATGCTGGGCAGCGCGATCAGCGGCTTCAACGCGCTGGGCTATGCCTACATCGGCATGGACCATTTCGCGCTGCCGGGCGATGCGCTGGCCCAGGCCAAGCGGCAGGGCCGTCTGCACCGCAATTTCCAGGGCTACAGCACCCAGCCCGATTGCGACCTGATCGCGCTCGGCGTGTCGGCCATCGGCCGCATGGGCGCGACCTACAGCCAGAATGCCAAGACGATCGAGGAGTATGCGGACGCCCTGCGGCAGGGCCTGCTGCCGGTCGTGCGCGGCCTGGCCCTCACCCGTGACGATCTGCTGCGCCGCGCGGTGGTGATGGCGCTGATGTGCCAGGGGCGGCTGGAGTTCGAATCGATCGAGCTGTCCCATCTGGTGCGGGTGCGCGACTACTTCCGCCCGGAACTCGATGAACTGGCCGAGTTGCAGAACCTCGGTCTGGTCGAGGTCGAGCCCGCGGCCATCCAGGTCACGGCCCTGGGCTGGTATTTCGTGCGGGCGGTGGCGGCGGTGTTCGACCGTCATCTGCGCGCCGACCAGGCCCGCGAGCGTTTCTCGCGCATCATCTGAGCTGATCCCGGGCGTTGGCCGGGCCCTGGAGCGGGTCCGCGGCCCGGTCATCGGATCGGTGTGACGCGCAGGGCATGCGCGAGAGGATGGGACCGAGATGTGGCAGAGCCTGCTGAGCAGCGCCGTGCTGATGGGCCTGGCGGGCAGCGCACATTGCCTGGCCATGTGCGGGGCCGCCTGCACGGCCCTGGCCGGGCCGCCGCGCGATGGGGGCGAGGGCGGGGGCTGTGCCCCGTCAAGGTCCGTCGCCGACCTGCTGCCGCTGCTGGCCTTCCATCTGGGCCGGGCGTCGTCCTATGCGGCAGCCGGTGCCGTCGTGGCGGCTGGCGTCGGCGCGCTGTCGGCCCTGGGGCAGGCGGTGGCCGTGCTGCGTCCGTTGTGGACGCTGTTGCACGTCGCGGCGCTGGTGCTCGGCGTCTGGCTGCTGTGGCAGGGGCGTCAGCCTGGCTGGATGGAGCGGTCGGGCGCGGTGCGGCCGCCACAAGGCCAGCACGCCGTCGTCGCGCTGCCCGGCGAGCGCCCCGGCGTGGCCCGCGTCGATGCACGACGCTGGCTGCGCGCGGGCGGCGCGGGTCTGCTGTGGGCCGCCTGGCCTTGCGGGCTGTTGCAGTCGGCGCTGCTGGTCGCCGCCCTGGCTTCGCGGCCCTGGCAGGGCGCACTGGTCATGACCGGCTTTGCCGCCGGATCGGCCGCCGGCCTGTTGTTCGGCCCGTGGTTGTGGTGGCGCCTGGCCGGGCATCGGATCGATCCACGCCGGGCGCAGCGCTGGTCCGTGATGTCGATCCGGCTCGCCGGGCTGGCATTGGCCTCGGCCTCGGCCTGGGCGCTGGGCCATGGGCTGTGGCTGCGGGTGGCGGCCTGGTGCGGCTTCTGAGGGCCTTTGCGCCGGGCCTTGCCCGGCCTGTCCCCGGCGGGGGCAGGGCAACCGTGGGCAGGCCGCTGTGTCCTTGAGAGAGCCCGTCGGCTGGCAGTGCCAGCCTGCGACGACATAATCCCGCGCAACCGTCCAACCACAGCCTGCCGAGAGGCACGAAAGTCCCCTGCTCATGTACCAGCACATCCAGGTGCCCGAGGGTGGCCAGAAGATCACCGCCCGTGCGGACCACGCGCTGATCGTCCCGCCGAATCCCATCATCCCGTTCATCGAGGGCGACGGGGTCGGCCGCGATGTCACCCCGGTGATGCGGCGGGTCGTGGATGCGGCCGTCGAGCGGGTCTACGGTGCGGAGCGCCGTATCCACTGGATGGAGGTCTATGCCGGCGAGAAGGCCACGCGGCTGTACGGGCCCGATGTCTGGCTGCCGGAGGAGACCGTCGAGGCGCTGAAGTCCTCGCTGGTGTCGATCAAGGGCCCGCTGACGACGCCGGTCGGCGGCGGCATCCGCTCGCTGAACGTCACGCTGCGCCAGGAGCTCGACCTCTACGTCTGCCTGCGTCCGGTGCGCTACTACAAGGGCGTGCCCTCGCCGCTGAAGGAGCCCGAGAAGACCGACATGGTGGTCTTCCGCGAGAACTCCGAGGACATCTACGCGGGCATCGAGTACCCGGCGCGCAGCGAGCAGGCCGAGCGCCTGATCCGCTTCCTGCGCGAGGAGATGGGCGTGCACAAGATCCGCTTCCCGGAAACCTCGGCCATCGGCGTCAAGCCGGTGTCGATCGAGGGCACGGAGCGTCTGGTGCGCAAGGCCATCCAGTACGCGATCGACCACGACAAGCCCAACGTCACCCTGGTGCACAAGGGCAACATCATGAAGTTCACCGAAGGGGGCTTCCGCGACTGGGGCTACGCGCTGGCCCAGCGCGAGTTCGGTGCCGAGCCGATCGACGGCGGTCCCTGGTGCCGCCTGCGCCATCCGCGCAGCGGCCGCGAGATCATCATCAAGGACGTCATCACCGACGCCTTCCTTCAGCAGGTGCTGACGCGGCCGGCCGAGTACTCGGTCATCGCCACGCTGAACCTCAACGGCGACTACATCTCGGACGCGGTGGCGGCCCAGGTCGGCGGCATCGGCATCGCCCCGGGCGCCAATCTGTCGGACACCATCGCCTGCTTCGAGGCCACGCACGGCACGGCGCCGCGCTATGCCGGCAAGGACTACGTGAACCCGGGCTCGATGATCCTGTCGGCGGAGATGATGCTGCGCCACATCGGCTGGACCGAGGCCGCGGACCTGATCATCGCGGCGATGGAGCGGGCGGTGCAGACCAAGCGCGTGACCTACGACTTCGCCCGTCTGATGGCCGGTGCGACCCAGGTCTCGTGCTCGGGATTCGGCCAGGTGCTGATCGACCAGATGACGCCGGCCGAGTGATGGCGGTGGCGGTGACCGCTCGGCCGGTCACCGCAGGAGCGGCGCGCGGATGTCGATCCGCCCGCGCCGGCCGCAGGCGCCGGGGGGGCGCCGTCTGTTGCGGCTTGTGGCGGCCCGCGGGAGGGCCTCAGCCCGCCAGACGCACGACCTGCTCGTGACCCGTGCCGCCGGTCGCCACCCCGTGGCGGCGGCACGATTCACCGAAGGTCTCGCGTGCGCAGTCGTGGCAGCGCCCGCAGGCCGACGCCACGCCGGTGTCGTCCTGCAGCAGATCGAAGCAGTGGGTGCCCTGGCGCACGGCGAGATCGATGTCGCGGTCGGACACCTTGTGGCACAGGCAGACGATCATGGTGGGCTCCGTCAGGCATTTCAGTCTGGACGGGCCGCAGTATGAACGTGATGCGAATGATTCGCAATGTCGGTCGCAAGACCCCGTGTCACCGCGGGCCTTGTGCGCACCGGTCGCCGGACAGGCTCAGGACGCCGCTTCGTCCATCTGGCTCTGCAGCCAGTTCTGCTCACCGACCTTGGCCACCAGCTCGATCTGGGTCTCCAGATGGTCGATGTGCTCTTCGGTGTCGTCGAGGATGTCGGCCAGCAGCTCGCGGGTGACGAAGTCGCGCACGGTCTCGCAGTGCACGATGGCTTCCTTGAGCAGGGCATGTGAGCCCTGTTCCATCTTGAGGTCGCAGTGCAGGATCTCGACCGCGTTCTCGCCGATCAGCAGCTTGCCCAGGTCCTGCAGATTGGGCAGGCCTTCGAGCATCAGGATGCGGTCCATCAGCCGATCGGCGTGCTTCATCTCCTCGATCGACTCGTGGTACTCGTGCTTGGCCATGCGACCGAAGCCCCAGTGCTTGAGCATGCGGTAGTGCATGAAGTACTGGTTGATCGCCGTCAGCTCGTTCTTGAGCTGGGCGTTCAGGTAGCGCAGCACGTCGGGATCGCCTTGCATCGCGTCTGTCCTCCGGGCCCTGGGCCCCGTATCTCGTAGGGACGTCGATTGTCGCCCGACCCGGCCGCGCCTGTCGGGGGTCAGGCATCGCCGTTCCGTCCGGCGGCGTGGCGTGGCCGCCACGATCCACGGCGTGGCGGCCGGACGCCCCAACGCACGACGGCCGACAGGCCCGTTGTCGGAGCCTGTCGGCCGTCGCGTGCGGCCGTCGTGGTGCCGCAAACCATGGACCTGTACGGCGTCAGGCCGTCATGCGCAGGCCCTGTTCGCTGACTTCCTCGTCCGGCGTGGCGAGCGTCTTGCCGGGCGCCGCGGCGGTCTGACCCAGCGGGCGGATCTGCTTGGCCAGCAGACCCTTCGGACCTTGCTCCATCACGAAGGTCACCGATGAGCCCTGCTTGAGCGTACGGAACCCCTCCATGTCGATCGCCGAGAAGTGGGCGAAGATGTCCGGGCCACCGCCCTCCGGCTCGATGAAGCCGTAGCCCTTCGCGTCATTGAACCACTTGACCATTCCAACTTGCATTGCGTACTCCCGAGGTTCCCGTGCCCTCGACGGGATGAAGCAAATTCTCGGGATCCGGGTCAAAAAGCGTCAATGCGGAGCTCTGGACGAGGCTCGGTCGTGTTTCCCCTACAGATGGGCGGGGAGCGGCCGATGTTGGCCTGAGGCTTGCTAAGTTGCAGGTGCCGCGGACATTTCTCGACATCGTCCGCCCACCAGCAACCGGCCTCGCGCGTCGCTTTTCACGGCTTGAGTCCGACGCCTCTGGCGCAATATCCGGGTCATGGACACGCGCAAAAGCCGCTCTCTATAGAATGGGTCATGCCTCAGGACGAACCCCCCGTGAACCCGCCGAGGCCTCCGGTCGTGCCACGTCGCGACGACAGTGGCGCGGTGGTGGCCGAGCGCAAGACGGCGCGTACCCAACCGCCGCAGATGTACCAGGTGGTACTGCTCAACGATGACTACACGCCGATGGAATTCGTCGTGATGGTGCTTCAGCAGTTCTTCCGGCTTGATCTCGAGACATCCACGATGATCATGCTGAAGATTCATCACGAAGGTCGAGGGGTGTGCGGCGTCTTCACCAAGGACGTCGCCGCCACCAAGGTAGAACTGGTCCAAGCCGAGGCGCGCCGCGCCGGGCACCCGCTGCAGTGCATTATGGAGGCCGCATGATCGCGCAAGAACTGGAAGTCAGCCTGCACATGGCGTTCGTCGACGCCCGCCAGCAGCGCCATGAGTTCATCACCGTCGAGCACCTGCTGCTCGCGCTGCTGGACAACCCATCCGCCTCCGAAGTCCTCAAGGCCTGCGCAGCCAACATCGATGACCTGCGCAAGAGCCTGACGACCTTCATCAAGGAGAACACGCCGACCGTCAGCGGCACCGAGGAGGTCGACACCCAGCCGACGCTCGGCTTCCAGCGCGTGATCCAGCGCGCCATCATGCATGTGCAGTCCACCGGCACCGGCAAGAAGGAAGTCACCGGCGCCAACGTGCTGGTCGCGATCTTCGGTGAGAAGGACTCCCATGCCGTCTACTACCTGCACCAACAGGGCGTGACGCGTCTGGACGTCGTCAACTACATCGCCCACGGCATCAAGAAGAGCGAGCCGCCCGAGCCCACCGGCAAGGGCGCCGAGGGCTCCGCCGGTGGTGAGGGCGACAAGGAAGACATCGCGGACTCCGGCAAAGGCTCGCCGCTGGACCAGTTCACGCAGAACCTGAACCAGCAGGCCAAGGACGGCAAGATCGATCCGCTCATCGGCCGTGACGCCGAGGTCGAGCGGGTGATCCAGGTCCTGTGCCGTCGGCGCAAGAACAACCCGCTGCTGGTCGGCGAGGCCGGCGTGGGCAAGACCGCCATCGCCGAAGGCCTGGCCTGGCGCATCACCCAGGGCGATGTGCCCGAGGTGCTGGCGCAGTCCACCGTCTACGCGCTCGACATGGGTGCGCTGCTGGCCGGCACCAAGTACCGCGGTGACTTCGAGCAACGGCTCAAGGGCGTGCTCAAGCAGCTCAAGGAGCAGCCCCATGCCGTGCTGTTCGTCGACGAGATCCACACGCTGATCGGTGCCGGTGCGGCCTCGGGCGGGACGCTGGACGCATCCAACCTGCTCAAGCCCGCGCTGTCGTCGGGTTCGATGAAGTGCATGGGCGCGACCACCTTCCAGGAATACCGCGGCATCTTCGAGAAGGACGCGGCGCTGTCGCGGCGCTTCCAGAAGGTCGACGTGGCCGAGCCCACCGTCGAGCAGACGGTCGAGATCCTCAAGGGCCTGAAGTCCCGCTTCGAGGAGCACCACAGCGTGAAGTACGCGCTGGGGGCGCTGCAGGCCGCCGCCGAGCTGTCGGCCAAGTACATCAACGACCGTCACCTGCCCGACAAGGCGATCGACGTGATCGACGAGGCCGGTGCCGCGCAGCGCATCCTGCCCAAGAGCCGGCAGAAGAAGACCATCACGCGCAACGAGGTCGAGGAGATCGTCGCCAAGATCGCGCGCATCCCGCCGGCCTCGGTCAGCAACGACGACCGCGGCAAGCTCAAGAGCCTGGATCGCGATCTGAAGAGCGTGGTCTTCGGTCAGGACGCGGCCGTCGACGTGCTGGCCGCGGCCATCAAGATGGCGCGCTCGGGCCTGGGCAAGGCCGACAAGCCGATCGGTTCCTTCCTGTTCAGTGGCCCCACCGGCGTCGGCAAGACCGAGGTCGCCAAGCAGCTGGCCTACATCCTCGGCATCGAGCTGATCCGCTTCGACATGTCCGAGTACATGGAGCGCCATGCGGTCAGCCGCCTGATCGGTGCGCCTCCGGGCTATGTCGGCTTCGACCAGGGCGGCCTGCTGACCGAGGCGGTCACCAAGAAGCCGCACTGCGTGCTGCTCCTCGACGAGATCGAGAAGGCCCATCCGGACGTCTACAACGTGCTGCTGCAGGTGATGGACCATGGCAGCCTGACCGACAACAACGGGCGCAAGGCCGACTTCCGCAACGTGATCATCATCATGACCACGAACGCGGGCGCCGAGACCATGAACAAGTCGACCATCGGCTTCACCACCGCCCGTGAGGCCGGTGACGAGCTGGCCGACCTCAAGCGCATGTTCACGCCCGAGTTCCGCAACCGGCTCGATGCCCAGGTCTCGTTCCGGCCGCTGACGGAGGAGATCATCCTGCGCGTGGTCGACAAGTTCCTGCTGCAGCTCGAAAGCCAGCTGGCCGAGAAGAAGGTCGAGGTGACCTTCACCGATCCGCTGCGCCAGCATCTGGCCAAGACCGGCTTCGATCCGCTGATGGGCGCGCGGCCGATGCAGCGCCTGATCCAGGACGTGATCCGCCGGGCGTTGGCCGACGAACTGCTGTTCGGTCGTCTGACCGACGGTGGGCGCCTGACGGTCGATCTCGATGACAAGGGCGAGGTGCTGCTGGACATCCAGCCGCCGAAGAAGAGCGACAAGCCCAAGGCCGAGACCACGCCGGCCTGAGTCGGGTCGTCATCCCGGGCGGCATCGGGTCGATGCCGCTCCTGCACGGTCTTCCCCCGGCAGGCCCGTTCCCGTACGAGGGAGCGGGCCTGTCGCGTTTTCAGGGGGGCGCCGGATCCTGGCGGTAGTAGCCGGCCAGCAGCCGGTACAGCGAGGGTGAGGCCTCGCGCAGCGCCTGTGGGCAGACGAAGAAGGCCTCGCTGGCGACGGCGAAGAACTCCTCCGGTGCCTCGGCCGCGTACGGGTCGAGCAGGGTGTCGCGGCCTTCGTCGACGGCGCGGCAGAACTGGCGCCAGCAGCGCTCGAGGGTGGCTTGCCAGCGTGCGCGTGCGGCGGCACCTCCGGGCAGCGGTGGCACGCCGTCGGCCTGGCCATCACCCATGTCCAGCACATGGGCGAACTCGTGGATCACGACGCTGTAGGGCTCGGGCCGTGCGCCGTCGCCGGCACCCGCGGCCTGCACGTCACGCCAGCTCAACATCAGGGGGCCGCCGGCCACGGCCTCGCCGGCCAGCGTCTCCTCGTACTCGTGCACCACGCCGTCGTCGGACAGGTGCTGGCGGGTCACGATCACCCCGTCCGGATGGACCACGATGCCGACGAAGCCGTCGTAGGCCGCCAGTCCCAGGCCGAGCACCGGCAGGCAGGCCTGCATCGCGATGGCCAGCGCGATCTCGTCGGTGATCTCGAGGCCGCCGGCACCGCTGAACTGCTTGCGATCGAGGAACAGGCTGCACAGCGTGCGCAGCCGCTGCAGGTCCTGCGGCGGGCGGACGGCGATGAAGGGCAGGCGCAGCATGGTCTGCTGCCACAGCGGCTCCGGGATCGCACGGCGCGCGAGCGCCCGCTGCAGCCGGTGTCGGCGCCAGCAGCCCAGCGGGTCCCGCCACCAGGGCGGTGCGCCGCTCATGCGGCGGGCCGGGTCGCGTCGCGCGGGTGGAGGCCCTGCGCATCCAGGCGCAACCAGCGCGCGCGCGGGGGGGTGGCCTCCGCATCCCAGTCGCCGAGCACGTGCCGCGTGCCACCGCCGGGCAGCGCATGGCAGCCGGGGCGGTGGGTGTGGCCGTGGATCAAGGTGGTCGCGCCGTGCGTGTGGAGGGCCTGAGCGGCGCAGCCGGGATCGACCTCGCCATAGTCCGCGGCCGGCAGGCCCGCTTGTCGGGCCTGGCTGGCTTCGCGCATGGTGCGGGCCTGGCGTTGGCGCTCGGCCAGCGGCTGGGCCAGGAAGGCCTGCTGCCAGGCCGGCGCCCGCACCTGCGCACGGAAGCGCTGGTAGGCCACGTCATCGACGCACCAGGCGTCGCCATGACCCAGCAGCCAGCGCTGGCCGAAGGCCTCCAGCAGGCAGGGATCGTCGAGCAGCAGGAGGCCTGCATCGGCGGCCATCGCGGCGCCCAGCAGGAAATCGCGGTTGCCCGGCAGGAAGGCCAGCGTGAGCCGTGCCGACGCCTCGCGCAGCACCTGCAGCATCTGCTGTTCGAAGCCCTGGTGGCGCGCGTCGTCGCCGACCCAGGCCTCGAACAGATCACCGAGCATCAGGACCGCGTCGGCATCGGTGTGGCGCAGGTGCTCGCACCACAGTGCCGCGGTGGCCGGTGCCTGCGCATGCAGGTGCACGTCCGACAGCAGGTCGATGCGGCGCCAGTGCGCGGGGGCGACGAGATGACCGAGCGCGGCCGGAGAATCACTCATGGGCGATGGCGGACGAGCCTTGGCGCCCGCCCGGCGATCCTGGCCTCAGAACGTGTGAACGAAATGCGCCCCTGAACCGTTGAGCATTGCATGGACGCTACGACGGTTGGAGACGAGGGTGAGCAGACCCAACAAGGTCTGTTCGGTGAAGGGGAGTTGCC